>JBBRBX010000010.1:0-71986 GCA_038205395.1 Caldilineales bacterium | reverse complement strand
GACGCTGCCGCGGGCTGCCGGCGCCGGCAGCCAGGTGTCTGATGGGCAGGTCAGGGTGAGTCCCCATTTGCCCGTGCCCAGCAATGTGCCTATGGCATCGGCTCGTCTGCCGCACGCTGTGGCTTCGGCTGAAATGTCCAGGATGCGCCCACGCGTGGCCGCGGTCTAGCCGCGCGATCTGATCCACGGCTCGATTTGCGCCATAAGGGGGCGGCTCCGCAGGGGTCGCCCCCTTGTTTATGCTATAATCGGCGGGATGTCCTGGATTCACGCTCGTCGCTCATCCCTCTTTGCCCTGGCCGCAATCCTTTTGGTGGCCGGCGGCTTGCGCTTGTGGCGTATCGACACGCTGCCTCCCGGTTTCCACTTTGACGAATCGTTTGAAGGTTTGCAAGCCTGGCGCATTTTAACCGACTCCAGCTATCGTCCTCTTTTTTTGACCGGCAACTTCGGCGTGCCGCCGCTGAATGCTTATGCCAATGCGCTGGCGTTTGGGTTTGTGCGCCTGTTGGGTGGCGAGGCCGGCCCGACTGTGATGCGCGCCACATCCGCACTTTTTGGCGTGCTGGGCGTGCTGGCAGTCTATGCACTGGGCACGGAACTGCGCCGGCTCGACCCGCAGCGCATCACCTTTGCTTTTCCGCTGCTGGCCGCTGCGCTGCTGGCCACCATGCGCTGGCATATCCACTTCAGCCGCATGGGGATCGAGCCAATCCTCGTGCCGCTGCTGTGGGCTGCCGCCACCTGGCTGCTGCTGCGCGGCTGGCGCACGCGCGAATGGTGGAGTTTTGCCGGCTGCGGTGTGCTGCTGGCCGCCTGCGTGTATACCTATCAAGGGGCCTGGATCATCCCCTTGCTGATGATCCCCACCGTCGCCCATCTGTGGCTGCACGGACGCAGGCCAATGGCGCAGCAGCCGGCGCTCCCGCCTGGCGGCAGACCACACAAGCAGGGGTCACTGCGGCCAGTGTCAGGGGCCTTGCTGGCGGCAGCCGTGGCGTTGCTGCTGGTTTTGCCGTTGGGCTGGTTTTTTGCCGCCAATCCTGACCTGCTGCTGCTGCGTCCTTCGCAAATTGCGTTGAGTGGAGAGCAGACGGCGGCGCCTGCCACGGTGTGGGACAATGTGCGCGCAAGCGCGCTCATGTTTGTCCCGCTGGGCGGAACCGGCGACCTGGACCCGCGCCGCAACCTGCCTGGTGAAGCGGCGCTCAACTGGTGGCAGTTTGCCCCCTTTTTCGCCGGCCTGCTGTTGGCGCTGGGGCGTGTGCGCAGCCCGGCTTACACCATCCTGCTCTTTGGGCTGGCCGGATTGCTGCTGCCGGGTGTCTTTAGTGAATACGCCCCCCACTTCCATCGCATCTTGGGTGCCGCCGCGCCGGCTGCCCTCCTGGCCGGATTGGGGCTTGACGCGCTCGTTCGTCTCGGTGCGCAGTGGGCCGCTCCAAGCCGCGGGCGCAGCTGGCCGCTGTGGGCGGCAAGCAGCTGCGCCGCGCTGCTGCTTGCCGGTGCAGCTGCCGCCGGCCACAGCTATTTTGTGCGCTGGGCGGCCCTGCCTGATCTCTTTTACGCCTTTGACACGGGACTCTGGCGCATCGGCCAGGAGATTGCCCAACGTCCGGCGTCTGAAGCGGTTTATTTGACGCCGCGGGCCGCTGATCATCCGACGCTGGCCTTTGCCCTGGCTGTCAGCCCGCAAAGGCACGCCCCGCCGGTCAGTTTTGATGGCCGCCGGCTCTTCCCGCTGACCGCCGGCGCCAATGCAGACAGAGAGAGCTACTTTGTGATCGAGCATGAAGATTTTCGCACGCGGCTTCTGCTGCCGGCTGTGCTGCCGGCGGCGACCATCGTCGAGACAATTCTGGAACCGGATGGTGCAGCCTATGCCAATGTGTACGCCCGGCCCCCCGCTGAGATGCCGCAGCGCCCACCCCAGCACGTAGTTGCTGCCGTCATGGACGAAAGTATCACACTGGCAGGTTACGATGTGGAGCCTGCCCGCCTTCAGCCAGGGGCTCTCCTCTATTTGCAACTGCATTGGCTGGTCAACCAGGCCCCCAACCAAGATTGGACGGTCTTCACCCATTTACTCAAGGCGGATGGCAGCGGCGGCTTTGTGCAGGTGGCGGGTGAGGACAGCGAGCCGGGCGGCGGCAGCCTGCCCACCTCGCGCTGGCAAGAGGGCTGGCGTGTTTTGGATGAGTATCAGCTTGCCTTGCCTGCGGAGCTGGCGCCGGGCGTTTACGCGCTGGCGGCGGGTCTTTATCAGCCGGATGGTTCACGGCTGCCCGCAGACGGGCCGGGCGTACTTTTGGGAGATGTCACCGTTGAATAATGGAAACGGCGCCGGCAGCCATTTGGCGGATCTGTATCGTCTGGACGAGAGCCACGGCTGGGCGCAGGGAATGCGCCAGGTGACGTTTGCTTTTTTGACAGGGCTGCCTTTTGCCAAAGGCCCTTTTCTGGACTTGGGTTGCGGCGGCGGCGTGTTTGTGCACGAACTGGCCGAGATGCGGCCGCAGTCGTTTGTGCTGGGCGCTGACCTGTCCGCCACGGCGCTCGCCTATGCCCAAGCGCACAGTGGCGGGGAAAGACTTCTGCAGGCGGATGTAAATCTGCTGCCGCTGGCGGCGCAAAGCATCGCTTTGGTCACGGCGCTTGATTCGCTCGACCAGGTGGGTGTGGACATTGATTTGACATTGGCGGAAGTGCGGCGTGTGCTGCGCCCGGACGGTCTGCTGCTGCTGCGGGTCAGCACCCAACCTTGGCTGTGGGGGCCACATGATGTAGCCTTTAACACAGGCCGCCGCTGGCGGCTGCATGAGCTGGTAAAACATGTGGAACAGGCAGGTCTGCAGGTGGTGCGCACGACATACGCCAATTCGTTGTTGTCGCCTGTTATTGTTGTGCTGCGTCTGCTGCAGCGCTGGGGAGGATGGCCGCTCAGTTCGCTTGTGACGGAGAAAAGCCGGCCCAATGCGCTGCTGCTTTGGGCGCTTGCCGGCGAAGCAAGCTGGCTGGAGCATCATCGCTTTCCCTTTGGCATCAGCCTCTATGTTTTGGCGCGTCTGCCGCTGCGAGCCGTGCAGCCGCTGCGAGTGCAACTATGACCGGCGACAACCAGTCAACGCAGATAGGCGCACCAGCGCCGCTGGTTTGTACGGTGCTGCCCACCTACAATGAACGCACCAACATTGGCCCCTTGATTGAAGGAATTCTGCACGCCGCGCGTATGCCGCAGATGGTGCTGGTGGTGGACGATGATTCGCCCGACGGCACGTGGCAGGTTGTCCAGGCGCTAACTGCCCGCTATAACCATGATGGGCAGCCGCGCCTGGTGCTGCGGCGGCGCATCGACGCCAAGGGATTGACGTCCGCCATTCAAGAGGGAATCGACCTGGCAATTTACACCTTTGGCGCCGACATCGTGACGTGGATGGACTGCGATCTTTCGATGCCGCCGGAGGATGTGCCGCGGCTGGTCGACTGTATTGTTGCCGGCGACGCCGATGTGGCCGTGGGGTCGCGCTGGGTTGCGGGCGGCGCTGATGTGGCGCACGGGCGTATGGCGCGCACGTTGAGCCGGATCATTAACGGCTTTGCCGTGCTGCGGCTGGGCAGCCAGGTGAGCGATTATACTAGTGGCTTTATCGCCGCGCGCGCCGATGTGCTGCGCCGGATTCGGCTGCGCGGCGACTATGGTGAATACTGCATTGACCTTTTGGGCCGGGCGCTGCGCGGCGGGTGGCGCGTGTGCGAAGTGCCGTATCACTGTGTCCCGCGCAGCAGCGGTGAGAGCAAGACCGGCGCCAATCTCTGGGATTATCTGGTCAAAGGGCGCAAGTACGTAAGCACAATTGTGCATGTGGCAGCGGAGCCGGGCGCAAAGAAGTAGGCGAATCAAAGCCGTGCGCCTTTAGCGAATGGATAAGGATACCGTTTATGTTACAGCCGGCTGAGTTAAGCCTGGAAGAGATGGGGGATCTGGCGGCGATTATTCCTGCCGCCGATCCGGAAGTAAAGGTGCGCTATAAAGCCATTCCGGAGTTTGAGCGCACCAGCCGCCGCTCGATCATTCCCGTATGCGAGCCGACTTTGGGCGGCAACGAGGCCAAATACGTGCAGCAGGCGATCGAGACCAACTGGATTTCGTCTGCCGGCCACTTTATACGTGATTTTGAAGCCAAATTTGCTGAATTTTGCGGGGTCAAGTATGGCATCGCCTGCGCCAATGGTACGGTGGCCATGCATCTGGCGATGGCCACGCTGGGGCTGGAAGCCGGCGATGAGGTGATCATTCCCACCTTTACGATGATTGCCACGGCCAATGCCGTCACCTACTGCGGGGCCAAACCTGTGCTGGTGGATATGGAGCCGAATTACTGGCAGATGGACATCGACCAGGTGGCAAGCAAAATCACGCCGCGCACGCGCGCCATTGTGCCCGTACACATTTACGGCCATCCCACCGACATGGACCCGCTGCGCGAGCTGGCGCAAAAGCATGGCGTGTACGTGATCGAAGATGCCGCCGAGGCGCACGGGGCGGAGTATAAGGGGCGGCGCGCCGGTGGGCTGGGCGATGCGGCAGGCTTCAGCTTCTATGGCAACAAGATCATTACCACCGGTGAAGGCGGCATGGTCACGACCAACAATCGTGAAATTGCGCGCCTGGCCTGGAATTTGCGCGACCATGCCTTCAGCCATGAACGGCATTTTTGGCATAAATACATTGGCTTCAACTATCGTATGACCAATCTGCAGGCTGCGGTTGGGCTGGCCCAGCTTGAACAGCTGGATTCGTTTGTCGCCGCTCGTCGCCAACATGCTCTCGAATACAACTGCCGGCTGCATGAGATTCCCGGCATCCACACGCCGCAAGAGGCGTCTTATGCCAAGAATGTCTACTGGATGTATGGCGTTATGGTGGATGAGGCGCAGTACGGCATGAACCGCGATGAACTGCGGCGTGTGTTGGCCGATAATGGCATTGAAACGCGCACCTTCTTTATCCCCATGCACTGCCAGCCGGTCTATTGGCAGCAGTACAAAGGCGAGCGCTATCCGGTCGCCGAAGATCTTTGCCGGCGCGGCTTTTACTTGCCGTCCGCCTCATCGCTGAGCCTGGACGAGATTGAATACATAACCGATGTGATTCGTGAGGCCTGCCCTGCGCTGGCCTAGTCTTGTCTATCGTATTTTTCGAAGCAACCGCAGTTGAACCAAGACAGTTAAACCGAGACTAAGAAAGGGAGCCAATCCATGCCTGCCGAAATTGCTGCTGCTGTCCCCTGGAACATCCGCACCGCCGCGCTGTTGGAAATTGCCGGGGAGCTGGGTGCACGCGCCGCAGCTGCACCCAATGGGCGGCAGCGCAGCGCCTTATTGGCTTTACGCTGTCTGTCCGCCTTTGCCGCCAAGCAGTTTGACCTCTTCGGCAAAGGCTTTGCGGCGGGGATGTTGGAGACGGACAAGCAGTTTCCGCCTCGTTCTGTGCTGGAGGCGACAGCCTGCCAGGTTGCGCTGGACATCGATGTCTTGCTGCGCACGTTGGGGCAGCGGGATGAAGCCATGTCAACGGCTGCCATGCGCACGACGCTTGGCCTGGCGGATCAACTGGCGGCGCTGGCGCTGGCGCCGGCAGTGCGCAGCCGCCTGATGGAGGAAACCGCTGTTCTGACGTACTTTCAAAAAACAGCCACCATCCGGCTTATCCCCTATGTGCCGCTGGCGCTGATCGGCATCGATCTGTCGGCCACCCGCGACAGCACGCGGCTGCTGGCCATTGCGCACGAAGCCGGCCACCATGTCTACCGGCAGATGAACACCAATTACCAACTGGAGGATGAGGAGCAAGGCGAGCAGCGGCCAGGGAAACAGCCGGGAAAAAAGCCGGACAAGCAGGGCGGCAAACATGCGCCCGCAGCGCAGCCCTCCTCCACGCCAGGTTGGTTGGCGGCCTGGTCTGAAGAACTTTTCGCCGATGTTTACAGCGTGCTGGTGGCTGGGCCGGTGGCTGGCCTTTCGGTGCAAGCGATGCTCGCCGCAGAAGCCCCCTCCAATCTGCTGCAGGATGACGCCGACCACCCGCTGCCGGCCTTACGCCCTGAAATTGCGATTGCCGTGCTGCGCAAACTGGCGGCAGGCGACAAGCATGATGCTGACCGGCTGGGGCAAACGGCGGATCTATTGCAGCAGCAGTGGCACAGCTATCTGGCGGACCAGCAGGTGGGCAGCACCTTCGCTCCTGCCGACGGCGGCAAACCGCTGGCTTTGGCGGAGGCACGCAGTGCGCTGCACCGCTATGTCGATGGGCTTTTGGAAGATGAGTTGGCCGCACTGGTGAGAGACGCTGGGCACCGCCGCTGGAGCAAAGGCGTCGCCGCGGCTGCAGGCCTGCCGGATCTGTACACGCAGTTTACGTCCGCCTGCTCGCACCTCGACGCTGTGCGTGTGCCCGAATTGGAGGCTGCGGGCGAACATAAAGTAGCTGTAACGCCGCAGATTGCTGGGGTGCGCGGCGGCCAGCGGGTCGTGGGTGAAATCGGCGACCCCCAGTTGGATCGGCTGCGCGACGGCGCATTGGCCGGCAAGCGTGTGCTGAGCGTCAGCGCCTGGCAGGCCGTATTTGTTGCCGGCGATTGGGTGACGGAAGAAGGAGGCAGCGGCATCACACCGGTTAAATGACAACCAACCCGCTGATCAGTTGCAACTGCTCTTCGTACAGCGCCACTAACTCCGCATCGGCGAGCGAACGCGCAAGGACAAGACCATATTCGGCCGCTGCCTGCGCAGCGGCCGTTTCGTTGCAGGCTAGATAAAGCCGCCCGATAAAGTGATTGACGATGGCCGTTGCTTTGCGGTCGCCCATTGCCCGATAAAGCTGGACACTGCGGCCGGCGTTCTGCAGTGCGGCGGCATGATTCTCGAGGAAGTGATCCAGCTTGGCCTGGGCGTAAAGAATTGCGGCTGACTCGGTCGGGTCGTTGACGGTGTGGTTGGCAAGTTCTGCCTGCCGGCAGTAATCGGCTGCCTGCTCCAACTGCTGCGCGCGCAGCGCCAAATCCGTGAGCAGGCGCAGCGTGCGCGAGCGGACGATGGCGCCGTCTCCCTCCGCCAGGCCATTCAACCCTTCTTCGCACAAGCGGCGTGCGTCGCTGTTGCGATCCTCAAAATAGGCAAGCAGCGCCTGGCGGCTCTTGGCCGTGGCTACGCCGACGGAATGGTGCAGCTGCTGGTAGATGGTGTGCGCCGCCTCCAGGCGCAGCGCCGACTCGGCAAAATTCCCCTGCTCCAGTGCAACATCTGCCAGGTCAATGTAGGCATCCGCCAAACGGGGTTGATCTTGTCTGCTCTGAAAAACCTGGATGGCGCTCTCCAGCAGTTGGCGAGCATCTGCATATTCGTCCTGGCGCAGGTGCACTTTGGCCAGATAGTAGGCATAGCGGGCGCGGCGCTGGTCGTCGCCGAGGGCGACGGCGGCTTCGAGCGCCCAGCGGTAGCCCTGACGAGCGTGCGTGAAGCGGGCGCGGGCAAACCACGGCGCGGTGAGGGCATCCACACTGGCGACAACCAACTCCCACGCCTGCAGCTGCTGTGCAATCGCCAGGCCGGCCAGCAAGTTCTCCCACTCCGGCTCCAGCGCATCGTATTGGCCTGACACCTGCTGGACAAAGCTGCGGCAGTAGCCGGCGTAGCGCAGGCGGGCGGCAGTCACATCTGCTTGCTCCGCCAGCTTCTCGCCGGCAAAGTCAGCCAGCAGGCGGTGATGCACAAAACGATCGCTGCCCGAAAGCTTGAGCATTGAAAGCATGGTCAACTGTTCAAGCTGGTCACTGATGGTGTCGGCAGCAGCTGTGTCGCCGTCCGCGGCTGCCAGGGCCGCTGCGGTAAAGGAGCGGCCATCAAACATGCCGGAGAGGGCAAAGACCCGCTGCAGCTGCGGCGTGAGTGCTTCCCAACTGACTTGGAAGCTGGTGCGGACCGAGCGGTTGCTGATGCCGTGGGTCAGGCGGTCGCCGGCTGCCTGCAGACTGCGCACCATGCGCGCCAGGTTGCGCCGCGGGGCCGCAAAAATACGCTGCGCGGCAATCTCGACGGCCAGCGGCAGCCCCCCTAATGTCGTACACAGTGCAACAGCAGCTTCCTGTTCGGCCTGCACATCCGTCTCTCCTAAATAGAAGGTCAGCAGCGCCAGGCTTTCGGGAGTGGTCAATTCCGGCAGTTCGATAATCTGTCTGCTGCGCGCCGCCACTTCGGCCCGGTCGCGCGTCGTAATCAAGAGCGGGCAGTCGCCAGCGCCGGGTGTCAGCAGTTCGATGTCGGAGCCGGCTGTGACGTCGTCGAGCACAATCAGGGTGCGCCGTCCGGCGAGGATATTGCGCATGGCGGCGGCGCGCGCTTCGACATTCCCGATCTTGCTGAGATCTTTATCAAAGGCCAGCGCCCAGCTTTGCAGAATATCCGCCGGTTGATTGTCGCTGACGCTGGCCCAGAGCACACCATCGGCAAACTGACTGCGCAGTTGGTGTGCAATTTCGCTTGCCAGCGCCGTCTTGCCTGCGCCGCCCATGCCCACGATGGCGACTACACGGCTGGGCTGTGGCTGGGTGAGCCAGGTGATAAGCTGCTGCCGTTCTTGCCGGCGCCCCACAAAGTGGCCGGCTGCAGCCGGGGCCTGGAACGGTGCGGGGCGTATTTCGGCGGCGGCTGCGGCGCTCTGCAGCCCCACTTCTCCTGCGACGATTTGATCGTAAAGTGCGTTGGTTTCAATGGAAGGCGGGACGCCCAGTTCGTTGAGCAGCGCAGTGGTGCAGTCGTCATACTGCCGGAGGGCGGCGGTGCGCTGGCCAGCCAGCGCCAAGAGCCGCATTTTGAGACGGTGCACCTCCTCGCGTTCCGGCTCTTCCATCAGCAGGCGGGTGCAGGCAGCGACGCCTACGTCAAGCCGCTGATGGGTGTGGGCGGTGCTTTCCGCCAGACGATAGAGTACCGTGCGCAGTGCCTCCGCCCAGCCGAGGCGCTGCTCTTGCAGCCACTCCAAGTACAGTGCTCCCCCCGTTTCAATGGCAGCGTCAAATTCTTCGAGAAAAAGACCGGAGCAAAGGCGCACAGCCGCGTCCAGATCGTCCACATTGGCGCCGGACGGCTCGGTCAGCGCGCAAAAGTGCGCCAGGTCGATGCTGCAGGTCTGCGGGTTGAGCGCCAGCCGGCCATCGACTTCGACCAGATAATCCGGCTTTAAGCCGCTGAGCAGAAAAATTTCGCCGCGCAAATAATCGCGCGCTTTTTTGTCCGGCCAATCCGACCAGAGCAGACCGGCCAGCCGCTCACGCGTTTCGGCGCGGCCAGTGGCGGCGAGGTAGTAAAGGATCGCCTTGGCCCGCGCGCTGTTGCGCGGGCGCAGCACAAGCGGCTGCCCCTCCCATACAATCCGTGGGGGGCCAAGCAAGGTAATTTCCAGCACGACCTCAGTATACGGCGAGTATGCGCAGCAGTCCAGCAAGCACAAATGGCTGGGTGTATTGCAAGCAAGGCGTATATGCCAAGTGTACGCCGGCCATCTCCTGGGTGATCTGACGGATCAACGCTGGATCAACGCGGGCGGGCGTATGCTGGGTGCAGAGAAAACTTGAAGGTATGCATGTATGTTTGGAAAGGAAAGGCGCCCAATGATGAGTCTCGACCGACCCTCCAATTATCCGCCGATGCCGGTGCAGCACCGCACCCCGCGCTTGCCGCTGCTGCAGCCCGCACGCGTATACAGCCTGGTGGCCACTTTGCTGCCGGATGGCCACGGGCGACAGCGTCCCGTGCTTGGCCTGCGCCGCCATCTGCCGCTGCATGACCAACTGCGGCGGGGGCAAGCCGTCGCCTGGAACCAGCAAAAGCTTGTGCGGCCGTTCGTGCTGCGTGCCGCCCTGGGCGAGCGCATCCAACTGCAAGTGACCAATCTGCTGCCTGACAGCCTGCTCAATTTAGGTCTGGTGGATGATGACTACGCCATTGCCGAGAGCGACAGCGCCGCAGTGGTAGCGCCAAGCGCTGCGCATACTTATCGGTGGAACTGCCGTCATGCCGGTGTCTACCCGGTGTACAACCGAGCCGCTTCCGACCCAGCGGAACGTCGCAATCTGCTGGGCGTCTTAATTATAGAGCCATAAGCTCGCTTGACGCTGGGGGATGTCGCAACCGGCGAGCGCCCGTTCATTGCAGCTTACGTGGGAAGTGAAAGGAGATGTTTTGTGGCAGATCTCGTGCGGGTGTCTTCACAGTCACGTTCAACCGCGGTGGCCGGCGCCATCGCCGGCATTATGCGCCAAGAGGGCCACGCCGAAGTACAGGCCATTGGCGCCCCAGCCGTCAACCAGGCCATCAAGGCCATCACCATTGCGCGCTTGTATCTGGAGCAGGATCAGATTAACCTGGTGGTTGTGCCCAGCTTCCACGCCGTGCAAATTGGAGGCGAGGAGCGCACCGCCATGCATTTTGCCGTGCACAGCTGCACGGTTGCGTAGAAGAAAGACAAACAACTGTCCGTCAACTGTTTTGCTTTCCTCTTAAACTCTGTGCTTTAGGGAGAAGCGTAGGGTTTTGCCGATGAGCGGACAAAAGGCGTACACATCGCGCTGCATAGCGGATGTGTACGCCTTTATTGTATAATCCGCTTGCATCGTCATCCTCTTTTGAAAGGCAGCTTCATGACCGTCAAACCGATTGTAAAAAAATGTGTGCTTGCCTATTCGGGCGGGCTGGACACTAGCATCATTGTTCCTTGGCTCAAAAATAATTATCAGTGTGAAGTCATCTGTTTTTGTGCCAATTTAGGGCAAGATGACGAGCTGGCAGGGCTGGAAGAGAAGGCGCTGGCTTCCGGCGCCAGCAAGTGCTATGTGGAAGATTTACGGCTGGAATTTCTGAATGACTATGTGTTTCCCACCATGCAGGCGGGTGCGCTCTACGAGCGTGATTACCTCTTGGGCACTTCATTTGCTCGTCCGCTGATCGCAAAAAAGTTGGTGGAAATTGCCGAACTGGAGGGAGCGGATGCCGTCGCGCATGGCGCAACCGGTAAAGGTAATGACCAGGTGCGCTTTGAACTGACGGTGATGGCCCTTAACCCCAGGCTGCGCATTATTGCACCGTGGCGCGAGTGGAACATCCGCGGGCGCAAGGATGCGCTGGATTATGCCGCCGAGCACAACGTGCCCGTCAAAGCGACGATGGAGCGCATTTACAGCCAGGACCGCAACATCTGGCATCTGAGCAATGAGGGGGGGCCGCTGGAAGACCCGTGGAACGAACCGCCGGACGATATGTTTGAGTGGACGTCGGCTCCTGAACGCGCGCCGGAAGAGCCGGAGTATGTCGAAATTTATTTTCGCAAGGGAACGCCGGAACGGGTGAACGGCGTGGCGCAGGGGCCGGTGGGCGTCGTGCAGCTGCTCAACGAACTGGGCGCCAAGCATGGCATCGGCCGCGTAGATATTGTAGAAAACCGGCTGGTCGGCATGAAGAGCCATGGTGTGTATGAAACGCCGGGCGGCACCCTGCTCTACAAGGCCCATGCCGCGCTGGAGCAGTTGTGCTTGGACAAGGAGACGCTGCATTTCAAGCAGATGGTTGGCTTGCGCTTTGCGGAGCTGGTCTACAATGGGCAGTGGTTCACACCACTGCGCGAGGCGTTGACGATCTTTGTCAACTTTACGGAACGCAATATCACGGGTGCGGTTCGTCTGAAGCTGTACAAGGGCAATGTGATCCTGGCTGGGCGCAAAAGCCCGTACAGCCTCTATCGCGAAGACTATGTTACTTTTGACGAAGATGACGTCTACAATCAGGCGGATGCGGAAGGCTTTATCAAGCTCTTTGGCCTGCCGCTTAAGGTCGAGGCGATGCTGCGGCTGCAAGGGCGCGGCGTGAGCGACTTTGATGAAGTCGACTATGACGATTTCAAACGTGATTAGCCTGCGGAGTGTCAGGGTCTTTGGCGGTGTGGCCACGGCCCTGACAACCTCTTTTGTCGCTAAACTCTGTTGCGCGCGCGACTGTTTGACAACCGTACTATTCTTTGTTAAGCTTTGCCCACTTAGCGTCCTGGCCTGCACTTTATCGCCTGAAGGCCACTGGCCTGCCGACATTCACTGCATGAACGCCGCTTCGCCACGATCAGTACGTAAGGACGTCCAACCTGCAATATAAAGCACCGGCAGCCTATGCCTGCGGTTCACTTCTTACCGTGCGCTAGGGCGGCAATGTGGTTTTCCGCTTAGCCGGCCTACCTTTCAAAGATTTGGGATCAACTGGGGAGAAGCCTGTACATGCCCAAACTGCTCGAAGTGAAGAACCTCAAAACGCAGTTCTTCACACAGGACGGCGTTGTCCATGCTGTGAACGGGATTACCTATACGGTCGACAAAGGCGAGACCGTAGCAATTGTCGGCGAGTCCGGCTCAGGCAAGAGCGTGGGCGTGATGTCGCTGATCCGTCTGATTCCGCAGCCCCCTGGCAAGATTGTCGATGGCGAAGTCTGGTTCGATGGGCAAGACTTGATCAAGCTCAGCGAAAACGAACTGCGTGAAATTCGCGGCAACCGCATCGCTATGATCTTTCAAGACCCCATGACCTCGCTCAATCCGGTGTTGACGATTGGCCGCCAGATTACGGAGGCGCTCGAGCTGCACCTGCATATGAATAAGGAGCAGGCGCGCAAGCGTGCCGTGCAGCTGCTGGAAATGGTCGGCATCCCCGGTGCGGAATCACGCTTGGATGATTACCCGCACCAGTTTTCCGGTGGGATGCGTCAGCGCGTGATGATTGCGATGGGGCTGAGCTGTGACCCGCAGTTGTTGATCGCCGATGAGCCGACTACGGCGCTGGATGTCACCATCCAGGCGCAGATTATTGATTTAGTGCGCCGCCTGCAGGATGAATTGGGGATGGCGATTATCTGGATCACCCACGACTTGGGTGTGGTGGCCGGGCTGGCGCAGCGGGTGCTTGTCATGTATGCCGGCTTTATTGTTGAAGAGAGTGACGTCAACGCTATTTATGTGCAGCCCCGTCACCCTTATACCCTTGGCTTGCTGCGCTCGATCCCGCGTCTGGATTTGGGCCGCCAGAAGCGGCTGGTGCCGATTGATGGCCTGCCGCCCGATTTGTTGGAGCCGCCCAACCACTGCCCATTTGCCCCGCGCTGCCAGTTTGTTTTTGAAAAATGCTGGCAGGAAAACCCGCCGCTGATGGAGGTGGGGTTAAACCACCGGGCCGCCTGTTGGGCGGACATCTCCGGCGTCGAAATTCATATTACGGAAGCGCAGGGGGCAGTTGCATGACCGTCGCCACCAACAGTGCGAAAGCTACAGGCAAGAGTACAGGCTATGGTATGCAGACTGCCAAAGCCACAGGCGAGACGCTTCTGCATGTCGCCGGGCTGAAGATGTACTTCCCGATCAGCAAAGGGATCGTCTTCCAGCGCCAGGTCGGCGCCATCAAGGCTGTGGATGGGATTAATTTTGATATCTACCGCGGCGAAACGTTGGGGCTGGTCGGTGAGTCCGGCTGCGGCAAATCGACGACAGGGCGGGCGATCTTGCAGCTCTATCGTCCCACCGCGGGCGAGGTCGTGTTTGAAGGCAAGAACCTGACCAGCGTCAAAGGTGAAGAACTGCGCAAAATGCGCCGACGCATGCAGATGATCTTTCAGGATCCGTATGCGTCGCTCAACCCGCGTATGACGGTGGGCAGCATCATCAGTGAGCCGCTCGAAGTGCATAATATCGGCGCCGGCAAAAAAGAGCGCCAGGAGCGCGTGCAGGAGCTGCTCAAAATCGTCAACCTCAACCCTTATTTTATCAATCGCTATCCGCACGAATTTTCCGGCGGTCAGCGCCAGCGCATCGGTATCGCGCGTGCCCTGGCAGTGAACCCCTCGTTTATTGTGTGTGATGAGCCGATCTCGGCGCTGGATGTGTCGATTCAGGCGCAGATCATCAACCTGCTGGAAGATTTGCAGGATGAGCTGAATTTGACGTATCTGTTTATCGCCCACGACCTGTCGGTGGTGCGCCACATTTCCGACCGCATTGCCGTGATGTATCTGGGCAAGATCGTCGAGTTGGCCGAGCGCGATGAGTTGTACGCCAAGCCGATGCACCCGTACACGCAGGCGTTGCTGTCGGCTGTGCCCATTCCTGACCCGTCCATTGAGCTGAAGCGCCAGCGCATTATTTTGGAAGGCGACGTGCCCAGTCCGGCCAATCCGCCGCGCGGCTGTCACTTCTCCACGCGCTGCCCGCACGTTATGGACATCTGCCGGCAGGAGGAGCCGCCGTTCAAAGATTACGGCGGCGGCCATTACACCGCCTGCTATCTGTACGAGGTGGGCAAAGAGGAAGAGGCTGCCCGCTCGGCTGCGGCAGCCAAACCAACTACTCTGTGAAGCGTGAACGGTGTCTGCGTTTACAGCGCCTCGGTGTTGTGGCGCCGGCGCCGTTCTGATTCTTTTGTTGAACCATTCTTGAAGGAGACAGTATGAAAACAAAGCAGTTTCTCGTGTTGGCGCTCCTGACGATCTTAGCTTTGGTCGTGAGCGCATGTGCACCTGCAGCAGGTGGGCCAGGGGCAGCCCCGGCAGCTCCTGCGGCAGGCGCGGAAGCAGCCGTCGGCGGTGATGAGTACAGCACACCGCATCCTATCCTGAGCGATCTCAAGGTTCGCCAGGCCATTGCTCACTGTATTAACCGTGATGAACTGATCACTGCCAGCTACTCATATGTGGACGATCCCGATAGCTTGCAGATGGACAGCTTTATCCCCAAGACGCACTGGGCACACTTGCAGGATTATGACTTCCCCCAATATGATGTCGAAGCAGGCAAGGCGCTGCTTGACGAGGCGGGCTGGACGCAGGCGGAAGGCGACAGTGTGCGCACCAACGCCAACGGCGATGCTCTCTCGCTCAAGCTCACCACCACCAATGCGCAGTTCCGCCAGACCTGGACGGCTGTCGCCATCCAGCAGTTGGCTGAATGCGGCATCCAGATCATCCCGACCTACGCTCCCGGTTCCTGGTGGTTCGGCGACACGACGGGCCTGGCCCGCCGCGACTTTGAACTGGGTGCCTATGCGTGGGTAGGTCAGGCCGATCCGGCTGGCCGCACGCTCTATGCCTGCAACCAGATTCCTGTCCCGGCCAACAACTGGGAAGGCCAGAACTACATGGGCTGGTGCAACCAGACGGCCAGCGACGCCATCGTCAAGGCCAACAATACGCTGCTGCGTGACGACCGCGCGGCAGCCTATGATATTGTCCAGCAGGAATTTGCCAAGGATGTCGTTTCGATTCCGATGTTCCAGCGTGCTGAGGCGGAAGCCTGGAGCACCAATCTGGAGAATATTGAGCCGGATCCGACCGACTACACGACTTGGAATATCGAGAAGTGGACGCTCAAGGACGGTGGCGACACCATTGTCATCGGTATGACCCAAGAGCCGGATTCGATGTGGCAGGCTGTCTCATCGATGGCCGCCCGCGCCCTGGTTTCCAAGGCGACCGGCGACATTGGCGGTGGCGACGGTTCGCGCATCTACGGCCAGCGCAACTACGACTTCCAGCCCTGGCTGCAGGACCAGCTCAGCACGATCGAGAACGGTCTCGCCACCAATGAGGATATCGAAGTTAAGACAGGCGACATGGTCTACAGCGTTGCCGGCGATCCGGTAGCGCTCGAGCAGGGCGTCAGTGTTTTCGACAGCACGGGCACGGAAGTGGAATATGACGGCTCCAGCCCGCTGACCATGAAGCAGTTGGTCGTCACCTATCCCTTCCAGGATTACACTTGGAGCGATGGCGAAGCGGGCAAGATTGCTGACTTTGAGCTTTCCAACAAGATTGACTGCGACCCGACCGGTGGCGCCACCGGCTATATCACCTGCAATTCCATCCAGGGCGTCGAATTTGCGACCGACAAGTTGGAATACACCGTGACCTATCTGCCGGGCGTGCAGTCCCCGACCTACTTCCTGCCGCCGTTTGGCCCGTATCCGAGCCATCAGGTTTTGGCCGACGGCCGCAACCTGGCTGACGTGCCGGCTGCTGAGTGGTCGACCCTGCCCGAAATCGCCGAGAAGCCGCTGTCGTGGGGCCCCTACTATGTCAAGGATTGGGTCAAGGGTCAGAGCCTGACGCTTGAGGCCAACCCCTACTATTCTGGTGAGGTTGCCACCCCGAACGTGATCTTTGTGTTCGTGGCCGACACCAACCAGGCTGTGGCGCAGCTGCTTAACGGCGACGTCGATTTCCTCGACGATTCGACCCTGGGCGCCGGCGCTGAGGTGCAGACTGTGATCGACGCTGCTGACAGTGGCTCGCCTATTGCTTACGACATCAGTGGCTCGCCGACTTGGGAGCACATTGACATCAACCTGTACACTAAGTAGTCTGTACGGGTAGCTGAAGTTGCAGATCCTGCGCTGCCCAGCCATCTCCTCATAAACATTGCGATGAGATGGCTGGGCGGCCAGGAATTGACCTTGGACATTGGACGGGCGGCATACTGTGGACAGCAGCAGCGCCGCCCGTTTTTGTACGAAAGCAGGCTAGCGCATGACTGCCTATCTGATCCGCCGTATTTTTCAAATGGTGATCGTGATTTTCGTAGTCTCTCTTTTTATGTATTTCTTATTCAGCATTGCGCCCGGCGGCCCGTTGACTGGGCTTTCGCAGCAGCAGCGCCGCATCACGCCTGCCGAGCGAGCGCGCTTGCGTGCGCAGTATGAACTGGATCTGTCTTGGCCGATACGCTATTCGCGTTGGTTGATCGGCTGGCCTACCGGCCCCATTATGCTGGGCGGGAACGAAATCTTCGCCAATGTGCCGCTGGGCTGCTATATGGAAGCAACGCCGGAAGAAGGCGGCGGCTGCAAGGACTATGTCTACGCCTCCGAACTGCCTACGATCCATCCGGTCATCAAAAACAGCCGCGGGATTCTGTTTGGTGACTTTGGTAAGTCAACCGTTGTCCAGCCCGGCCAGCCAGTGTGGGATCTGTTGATGAGCCGGTTGTGGGCGACGGTGCAGTTGCAGGTTATTGCGCTAGGGTTGGCCCTGTTGATCGGCATTCCGCTTGGCATTTACAGCGCGGTGAAACAGTATTCGCGCTTTGACTATACCTTTACTACCGCGGCCTTTATTGGTTCCTCTATGCCGACCTTTTTCTTTGGGCTGCTTTTTATTCTGCTTTTTTCGGTGCTGCCCAGTCTGGGGCAAGGTCGTTTTCCCTGGCTGCTTGCGCTGCCGTCTGGGCTACAGCAGGCTGTGCGCCCCTATGAAATTGCCAGTTGGCTGCCGTCTATCCAGCCCGGCTCCTTCGTCGATCTTTTCCTGCATCTCGTCATGCCGGTGACAGTGCTGACGATCATCAATGTCTCGTTTTGGAGCCGCTTCCTGCGCTCTTCGATGTTGGAAGTGCTGCGCCAGGATTATGTGCGCACTGCGCGTGCCAAGGGGCTGCGCGAGCGGTTGGTCATCAACAAGCATGCGCTGCGCAACGCCTTGATCCCGTTCATCACCGTGCTGGTGTTGACAATTCCGGGCTTGTTCGCCGGCGCAATTTTGACGGAGACTGTATTTGCCTGGCCGGGCATGGGGCGCTTGTTCAATGATGCCTTGCAGCGCTCCGACTATAACATTGCCCTTGCCTTTATCTACGTCACGACGATTCTGACTGTCTTTGCTACGCTGCTGGGCGATATTCTGTACGCAGTGGTTGACCCGCGCATTCGTTATTCGTAGTTGTCTTTGCGGTTGTTTTTGAGAGGATCTTTATGGCTGCAACTGCCGACGCCAAACCCTTGGCCACTGCCAAAATTCCACGTGAAGGTAGGGAAGAAAGCCAGTTTGCGCTGGTGGCGCGCCGCTTCCGGCGCCACAAACTGGCTGTAATCTCGCTTGTCTTCATTGTCATTATGTTTGTAATGGCGCTGCTGGCGCCGATTATTGCTCCTTTTCCACGCGATGCCATCGACATTGCCGTCTCTTCGCGGCCAGGCCCTCCCGGTATCCTGAGCAGCACCGGTGAATTCCATCTGCTGGGCGTGGATCACCTGGGGCGTGACCTGTTTACGCGTGTCCTATACGGCGCACGCGTCTCTTTGACGATTGCCTTTGTCGTTGTAATTCTACAGGAATCGGTGGGCGTTGCACTGGGCGCGCTTTCCGGCTTCTTTGGCGGCTGGCCGGATGCGATTATCTCGCGCGTGGTGGAGTTCTTGCTTTCGCTGCCCACGCTGCCGATTCTGCTGATCACGGCCTCTATCTTGATTCGCAGCGGCGGCCAACTGCCCATTCCCGCTTTTATTACCAACGGCGTCGCTTGGATGCTGGCCGCGCCTGCGGTCGAAGCCAACAAAGTGATCGTGCTGATCTTCATTTTGATTGTGTTAGGGTGGACGGGTGCGGCGCGCCTGATGCGCGGCATGGCGCTCACCTTGCGCAACCAGGATTTTGTTGAGTCGCTGCGTGCCATGGGCGCCTCCAACACGCGCATCATTTTTCGTCACATTATCCCCAACGGCATCGCCCCCATTCTGGTCAACGCCAGCCTGGGATTGGCGGGCATCGTGATCGCCGAGTCCGCCCTCAGCTTCTTGGGCGTAGGCGTGCAGGAGCCGACTCCCTCCTGGGGCAACATGTTGTCGACGGCGCAGAGCTATATGTTCCAGCACCCGTGGCTGCCGCTGGTGCCGGGTATCCCGCTCTGTCTGGTCACTATTTCGTTCAACTTTATCGGTGATGGCCTGCGTGACGCGCTCGACCCGCGCCTGAAGCGCTAAGCATTTTTACCGGACATACGCAGGCCTGGCTGCTCGTCCAGGCTGGGGACACATGCGTTGCGGTCTGACCGCACATGGGGGGGTATCTTACTTTTATGATGAATGAAAATTCTACTCCTAGGGAGTCTTCTTCCACCTCCTATACTGCCGTTGATCCATTCGAAGGTGTAGAGCCGCTGCTCAAGGTAAAGGGGCTGAAGACCTATTTCTATACGGAAGACGGCGTTGTGCAGGCAATCAACGGCGTCGATTTCTCGATCAAGCCCGGCCAGGTGATGGGACTGGTGGGCGAATCGGGCAGCGGCAAGAGCGTGACCTCGCTCTCCATCATGCGTCTGCTGCCGGCTTCAGGCAAGATTGTGGAAGGCGAAGTCTGGTTTGATCAGCAAAACCTGGCACAAGCGCCGGAGTCAGTTATGCTGGAACTGCGCGGCAATGAAATGTCGATGATTTTTCAGCAGCCGACCAGCTGCCTCAATCCTGTCTTTCGCATCGGCGACCAGATTGCTGAAGCGCTGGTGACCCATCAACGCTTGTCAAAGGAAGAGTCGGAAAAGCAGGCGGTGGAGTTGCTGCGTATAGTGGGCATTGCTGATCCGCAGCGGCGCGCCGACGCCTACCCACATGAAATCTCCGGCGGGATGGCGCAACGTGTGATGATTGCCATGGCGCTGGCTTGCAAGCCAAAGCTGTTGATTGCCGACGAGCCGACTACGGCGCTGGATGTGACCATCCAGGCGCAGATTCTTGACCTGATGCGCAACCTGCGCAGCGAGTTGAATACGGCGATTTTGTTGATCACCCATGATATGGGGGTGATCGCCGAAATGTGCGATATGGTGGCGGTGATGTATGCCGGGCAAATCGTGGAGCACACGGATGTCTATTCGATTTTTGATGAGCAGCTTCATCCTTATGCTGAAGGGCTGCTGGCCGCCATCCCCGTCCTGGGGGTGATCCAAAACACGCTGGCTGTGATCCCTGGCTCTGTGCCCAACCTGATCAACCTGCCCAGCGGCTGCAAATTTCACCCGCGCTGCCCTTATGCCAAAGAGTTGTGCGCTGAGCGGCTGCCGGAGCTGGAAGAAGTCAAACCGGGGCATCGTGTGCGCTGTTTTATGCACCAACCCGCCACCGCCCATCTGTGGGCCGGTGTGGAAAAAGCGAGCTGGCATTTTGAAGGCACCGAAGAATTGGTGCCTGTAAGCGAAGCGAGTTAATTATGGCGGTGACTGTCCCTGTCTCAAAACGAGACATACTGGTTGTTCAGAATTTAAAAACGTACTTCCCTGTGCGCGCGGGTCTGTTTCAGCGTGTGGTCGCTAACGTCAAGGCGGTGGACGACGTCAGCTTCACCGTGCGCGAGGGGGAAACGTTTGGCTTAGTGGGCGAATCGGGTTGCGGCAAAACAACCGTCTCGCGTACGATTTTGCGTCTTATCCCGGCTACGGCAGGCTCCGTCTTTTTTGATGGGCAAGATGTCTTCAATCTGCGTTCCAGCGAATTGAAGGCGCTGCGCCGGCAGATGCAGGTTGTCTTTCAGGATCCCTATTCCTCGCTGGACCCGCGTATGCCGGTGGGCGACATCATCGCCGAAGGGCTGTTGATCCACGGCGTCAAGAACAAGACCGAGCGCAACGCCACCGTGCAGGAGATGCTGGATAAGGTGGGGCTGAATCCCTATCACGCCCACCGTTACCCGCACGAATTTTCCGGCGGCCAGCGCCAGCGCATCGGTATTGCTCGCGCCCTTTCGCTGCGTCCGCGCTTTATCGTCTGTGATGAGCCGGTTTCGGCGCTGGATGTCTCCATTCAGTCACAGATTCTCAATCTGCTCAAGGAACTGCAGCGCGAATTTGGCTTCTCCTACCTGTTTGTCGCCCACGATCTGAGTGTAGTGGAACACATCAGCGACCGCGTCGGTGTGATGTACTTGGGTAAGCTGGTCGAGGTCACCTCGCGCGAGGATTTGTACCGCGACCCGCTGCACCCGTACACGCGGGCGCTGCTCTCCGCCATCCCGGTGCCGGACCCGCGGCGCAAACGCGAGCGCGTTGTGCTGACAGGCGAAGTGCCGTCGCCGCTCAATCCGCCTTCCGGCTGTCGCTTCCATCCCCGCTGCCCACTGGCGCAGGATATTTGCAAACAGGTTGAACCGGCTTTTGAAGAAAAGCGCACCGACCATTGGGTGGCTTGCCATCTGGTGGATGCTCTCGGCAAGGATACACCGCTCACTGGTATTTAAGTCCGGATTAAGCGATGTTGTTTCAGACAACTATCTGGCATAGAAAGGATAAGCCCATGTCGCAGAACCGACCACGCAAGTTGCTCTCTGTAGGTGTACTGCTCGCCATGCTGGCCCTGCTCGTGGCCGGCTGTGTGCAGCCGGTGCCTGTCGCCCCAGCCGCAGCGCCCTCTGCCGGCAGCGCCAACCAGTCCGGCGCCGCAAGCAGCGCTGCCCCTGGTGAAATTGTCAACGGCGGCACCTGGACCGAGGCGAGCGGCTCGGACGCCTCCAATTTCAACCCGATTCTCTATGATGATTCGGTCAGCAGCATTGTGGTCGGTTATCTCTATCCCGGCTTGATTGCCGTAGACCCGAAAACCGGCGAGTATTCGCCTGACTTCGGCGCTATGGCGGAAAGCTGGACGACATCGGAAGATGGCCTTACTTGGACCTTCAAGCTGCGCGACGGCGTGACCTGGAGTGATGGTGAGCCGGTGGACTCTGCAGACTTCAAGTACACCTATGATGCCGTCAACGCCCCCAATGTAGAATCGCCGCGCACCTATGTGTGGGAAGGCATTGAGAGCATTGAAGCCCCCGACCCGCTGACGGTCGTGGTGAAATTCAAACAGGTGAAGTGTGATGCGCTGGGCGATGTCGGCTTGGGCTGGCTGCCCAGCCATCTCTACGCCGCCGACTTTAGCGATGTGATGACGGGCCCGGAAATTGAAGCCCCACGCGTCTCCGCCGGCCCCTTCCTCTTCCAGAGTTGGACGCGTGACGATAACTTTATTGTGACGCGCAACGAAAACTATTGGGAAGGCGCCCCGCACATGGATGGCAGTATTGTGCGCGTCGTGCCCGATGCCGGCGCCCGCCTGGCGCAGCTGCAGAGCGGCGAGATCGACTACCTCGAAGTGCAGCCCAACCAGATCGCTTCGGCGGAACAAGACCCCGACCTGGCTCGCTTCCAGTACTATGACGACGGCTACAACTATATCGGCCTGAACCTGGCTGATCCTGCCAACCCAATAGATGGCCGCGATGCGGACGGCAATCTTGTCCCGCAGCCCCCGCACCCGATTTTGGGTGATGTGCGTGTGCGCCAGGCGATTGCCCATGCCATCAACTACCAGTCGATCATCGACAACATTCTGTTGGGCCAGGGCTATCCGATGGCTGCCAACGTGCTGCCGACGATTGAATGGGCCATCAACAAGGATATCCAGCCCTACGCCTATGACTTAGAACAGGCCAAGGCGCTGCTAGAAGAGGCGGGCTGGACGGACAGCAATGGTGACGGCATCCGCGAGAAGGATGGCAAGGAGATGAAGCTGGGGCTGCTGACCAACGCCGGCAACACCACGCGCGAAGACATCGGCGTGTATGTGCAGGATCAACTCAAGCAGGTCGGCATCAACGTTGACTTCCAGTCGATTGACTTCGGCACGCTGTTGGGTCAGATGGATGCCCAGACTTATGACATGTATATTCTCGGCTGGACCAACATTGGCAGCGACCCCAACGACGAAGTTTTTTGGTCTTCCCAGTTTGACGTAGTGGGCAGTGGTTTTAACAACACCAGCTACCAGAATGCCAAGCTTGAAGATTTGCTCAAGCAGGGCTATTCGGTGCCTGGCTGCAAGCCGGAAGACCGCGCGCCGATCTACAAGGAGATTCAGCAGATTATCCACGATGATGTGCCCTACATCTTCTTGAACGGCCGCGTCAGCAATGCCTTCTACAACAACGATTGGGGCAACGTCGATCCGCAGACGTGGAGCTTCAAGTGGAACATGCACCAGTGGTATCAGAAGTCCTTGCAGCCGTAGGCCTGTGTTAGCAGCACATTGCAGATGACAGCCGGCATAGTGCCGGCTGTCACCTCTTTTCCCAATCAACCCTATGTGGCGATATATCATTCGACGGCTTTTGCAGGCCATTCCCATCCTCCTCGGCATCAGTATCCTGAGCTTTATCCTGGTTTCTATGGCGCCCGGCGACCCGGTATCGCTGCGCACCGCCGGCGACCGCAATATTACACCGGAAGCCAAAGCGATCCTGCGCCGCCAGTTGGGGCTGGATCAGTCGCAGCCCGTTCAATATCTGCGCTGGTTTGCCGGCATCACGCTGCGCCCTGGCGACGCCGTCGCCGAATTCAGCAGCGACAAGGTGCGCTGCACCTATCTGCCCACCGTCAGCTATACCGTGTGTGACACCGGCGGCGGTGTGCTGCGCGGGGATTTGGGCACGAGTATCGACACCAAACAGCCGGTCTGGGAGCGGCTCACGGAACGGATGTGGGCCACGCTGGAGTTGGGGCTGATCAGCCTGATTTTATCGCTGCTGATTGGTGTGCCGCTGGGCGTGCTCAGCGCCGTCTATCGTGGCTCGCTGTTCGACAATCTCGTGCGCGTTTTTGCCGTACTCTTTCGCTCGGTGCCTATCTATTGGATGGGGCTGCTGCTGCTGCTGGTTTTTGCCGTCTGGCTGCAGTGGCTGCCAGTGGGTGGGCGACAAACCGTCTCGCTGACGGGCGAAAGCGACTTGGGCGACCGGATCCGGCACCTGATTTTGCCCGTAGCGGTGCTATCGTTTGGCCCGATCGCCTTCTTTAGCCGGATCATGCGCACGGAAACGCTGGAAGTGATCCACACCGACTATGTGCGCACAGCGCGCGCTAAAGGACTTTCCGGCACGCAGGTTTGGTTTGTCCATGCGCTGCGCAATTCTTTGATTCCGCTGATGACGGTGCTGGGGCCGGCGCTGGTGGGTGTACTGGGCGGCGCTGTCGTCACGGAGACCATTTTTGCCTGGCCGGGGATGGGGCGTCTGACGATCAATGCCGTTTTTCAACAAGATTATCCCCTCGTGCTTGGTTCCGGCATGTTCTTTGCCGTGCTGACCATTGTGGGCTATCTGCTGTCGGATATTTTCTATGCCCTGGTGGATCCACGGGTGCGTCTCGAGTAGGCGTTTGAGACCAGAAGGAACTTCATGGCGATTGACCAGGCGCAAAGCATAGCCGGTGGCTATCCGCCCAGCGCAAATGATTCCGTGCTGCGTCGCAAGCCGCAGACCTATGGGGAAATGGCGCTGCAAAGTTTGCGCCGTGACAAGCTTACCTTGCTTGCACTCAGTTTTCTGTTTGTGATTATAGTGTTGGCGCTTGGCGCCGGCGTCATTTCGAGCGCGCTTGGCGTCGACCCCTCCACAACGGATCCAGCGCAAGCTTTTGCGCCCCCTTATCTCTGGCCCTATCTGCAGTGGCTCACGGGTGCGGATACGACAACGGCGCCTGCGCTTCTCTACCAATCGGGCGGCGTGCCGCACTGGCTGGGGACAGACCAGTTGGGTCGCGACCAGTTGTCGCGCCTTCTCTACGGCGGACGCATCAGCCTCAGCATTGCGGTAGTGGCGGCGGCGATCGCCATGCTGCTGGGGGCGTTTGTAGGCGCTGCCGCCGGCTATTTCGGCGGTATCGTGGATGACATCTTTATGTGGGTGCTCAGCATTTTTACTTCCATCCCCGACATCTATCTGCTGATCATCATCAACGCGCTTTTTCGACCCAGCCCTATGATCCTCACCCTCTATCTGGGATTGCTGGGCTGGTTTGGTACGGCGCGTTTTATGCGCGGCAATGTGCTCAAAATTCGTTCGCTTGACTACACGCTTTCTGCGCGCGCCATCGGCGCCACCAGCCGGCGTGTGCTGCTGCAGCATGTCATCCCCAACAGCCTGCCGGTGATCATTGTGATCACGGCCATCGATGTTGGCGCCCTGATTTTGACCGAGTCGGTGCTCAGCTTTCTGGGCGTTGGTGTGCAGCCGCCCACACCCTCATGGGGCAACATGCTGTACCGCGCCAATGACTTTGTCTTTTTGCGCGATCCGGCCACGGGACAATTGGCGGCGCTGCATCTTCTCTTCTGGCCCGGCATTCTCACGACATTGACGGTGCTGGCCTTCTATCTGATTGGTGATGGTCTGCGTGATGCGTTGGACCCGATGCTGCGCAACAAGCGCTAAGCTGTGGCGGCGCCGGCTGCTGCGTTTCTGCCTGCTGCTGCCCCTGCTGCTGGCGGCAGGAGCAGCAGCAGGAGGGTGTGACAGCGACCCTGTGGTCAGCATTTCACTTCCGACGCCCACGCCGGATGCTGCGGTGGTTGCCCCACGTGGGGGAACCCTCACGCTAGCGCTGCATGGCGACCCCGACAGCTTGAATCCGGTTCTGGCCACCAACAGCACCGCTGCCCTGGTCAACCAGTTGATTTTCCCTTCGCTGCTCGGCCAAAATCCGTTCACCGGCCAGTTAAGCGCGGATAACGCCATGGCGGAAAGTTGGGAAGCGTCGCCTGATGGGCTTACCTACACATTCGCTCTGCGCCCCAACATCAATTGGAGCGACGGCGATCCTGTGGATGCCGCCGATCTCAAATTTACGTATGACGCCATTGTGGGCGATCAGGTGGAGTCACCGCTCAAAGCGGCCTTCGACAACCTGGCCGGCATCGATGTGTTGTCGCCCCTGCGCGTGCAGGTGCGCTTCCGCCGGCTGCTGTGTGACGGGTTGGGAGTGCTGCGTTTTGGCTGGCTGCCCAGCCACCTCTATGCCGCGGACGCCACTGATATCATGGAAAGTTCTTACAACACCAGCCCTCCTGTCAGCGCCGGCCCTTTTGTCTTTCAGAGCTGGACGCCGAATGAGAATATCGTTATGCGCCGCAATCCACGCTATTGGCAGGGCGAACCACAGGCGGAACGGCTGATATTTGCGATCCAGCCTGATGCGACGCAGCGTTTTGCACAACTGCTGGACGGCAGCCTGGATGTTACGTCGCTGGATGCCTCCCAACTGGCCGGCGCGCAGGCGGATCCGGCCATCAGCGTCTTTGGCGTCAACACTGACGGCTATGACTTCATTGCGCTCAACCTGGCCAATCCGGAAAACCCGCAGCCGGGGCTGGATGAAGCCGGCAACCGCCTTCTGCAGGAGCCGCACCCCGTTCTTGCTGATTTGAGTGTCCGGCAGGCGATCGCACGCGCCATAGATTATGACACGGTGATCGCAAGCATCTATCTCACGCGCGGTTACCGCATTGCCTCCAATGTTCTGCCGGTGATCCCCTGGGCGCACGACACGGAACTGGCGCCCTATACCTATGATCCTGTAGCCGCACGCCAGCTGCTTGAAGATGCAGGCTGGATCGACACCAATAACGATGGCATTCGGGAACGTGCTACAACACCTTTGGTGCTTGAACTGCTGGTTGTAGCGGGGAATACGCTGCACGAGCAGTTGGCGGACCTGGTGCAGGACCAACTTAATTCGGTTGGCTTTGACATCACCGTTACGCGGCTCGATGCCTCCGTCTTGGCCACACGCCTGCTGAGCCAGCGCTACGACATAGCCATCACAGGCTGGGCAGGGTTAGGCTCCGATCCGAATGATGATTGGCTGTGGACGGCGGAGCACGACCGTCCGGGCAGCGATTTCAATTTTGTCAGCTATCAGAATCCCGAGGTGGATCGGCTTTTGCAGGAGGCCAATACGCTGCCCGGCTGCCGGCCGGAAGATCGCGCCCCGCTCTACAAGCAGATTGCCCGGCGTATCTATGATGACCTCCCCTATATTTTCATCACCGGCGCGGTGAGCGATATAGGATACAGCGGGCAGTTGGCTGGCGTACAGCCAGGCGCTTGGGACTTTTACTGGAACATCCGTGACTGGTATAAAACGGTTTCACAACCGTAGGGAGCCTGTATGCCTCTGCTGACGCGCCTGGCGCGTGCCGTTGATCCGTTGGAAGCGGTCGACTTGCTGCTGCGCTGGCCCGGCGCGCTGCTGCGGCAGGTGGCTCTGCGTGTTGACCATCCGTTTCTGACGGGTGAGCACCAACTGTTGACTAAGGATGGGCGGCGGGCTGAAATCTGCTATGTGATGCAGCGCAGCAATCCAGCCGGCGGCCTGCTGCTGCACATCAAGCGCTTTTACCCACCCACGGGCTATCGGCTGCCGACCGGTGGGGTGCAGATCGGCGAGCCTGTGTTGGATGCTTTGCAGCGAGAACTATACGAGGAAACCGGGCTGTGGCTTGGCGCCGCCCCCGGCGAGGTTCACCTGCAGCGGTTGTTGGGCATCCTGACCTACGACCTTTTCCACCGCCACATGGGGCCGGTTGAATTTGCCACTTACTTCTTTCTCGTGCAGATGCCGCCCGGCGCCATCCTCCAGCCCACGGACCCAGACGAACAGATTGCCGGCTGGGAGTGGTGCGACCCTGGCGAACTGGCCGGCGTCGCCACCGTACTGGATGGTGTGGGTGCGCAGTCGGCTGCCTGGGCGGATTGGGGGCATTTTCGCGCTGCCGGCCATCGGTTTGTCGCCCAGGTGCTGGCTGATGGGTAGTGAAAAGCCGCCCGCAGGCGGCTTTTGTGTTGGCGGAAACAACAGGCGCGGCTGACCTAGCGGGGGCAGCCCCAGGGAGTGGAATTGTCGGTAAATACCTTGATGCGAAACTCCGGTTCCCCGCGCTGGAAGTCACCGGTGGACTGCACCGCGCGCCCATCAATCCACTGTTCGACCTTGTATGGCTCGCCGGCGCTGCCAAAGCGGGCGCTGTCCACCGGCAGCCCGTCGATTTTCAAAAAGCCGCTGGCGCTGATCGAGCCGATGCCGCGTCCGATCGAATACCACTTGCCGCTGCCATCCAGCCGGTAGAGTTTGATCCAGGCGTAGTTCTGTGGCTGCGGCGGCACACAGGTAATCAGGTTGCCCACCGGCGCCGCCCCCTGGCGCAGTTCATAGATGCGCAGCCGGGCCACGGCGATATCTCCCCGCTCCTGGTACTCCATACGCACCTGATGATCCCCCTTGCTCAGACGGATTTCAGCGCTGTACTGAGTGACGGGCTGCAGCCGCCATTTATCGATCAGCAGCCGCCCATCCACATACAGCCGCACGCCGTCATCCGTTTCGGTTGTAAACCGATAGAGGCCGCCGTCAAAGCGGATGGTGTTGTTCCAGCGCACCGAAAAATTGTCGGCAGGAATTTCGCTGCTGGGCGAGCCACCACCCCAGTCAAAGTCGATCTTGCTGTCCTGCCGCACAAAAATCGGGCTGCCGGCTACTTCTGGGTTGTTAAAGTATTCACCCGCCCACTCGGTTTTCGGTTTGATCTCTTTCCATTCGGGCGCGCTGTTGTCTCCGCCACCGCTGCCGCCGCCGTTATTATTGCCGCCGTTATTATCGCCGCCGATTAGCGTCCAAGTCAGCTGCACCAGCGCATTTTCCTTGTATTCAACGAACTGTAGCCGGATGGGCAGCGCGCCGCCGGGCAAGTAGATGTCGCTAGTAAACTCGGCTGCCGCTCCCTGGCGCCATTGGTCGATGAGCAGGGCGTTGTTCACCCACAAGCGCAAACCGTCATCAACTGTCACCTTAAAGCGGTAGTTGCCGGGTTGAAACGTGAGCGTGCGCGTCCAGCGCACTGAGAAGTCATCGCTGTTGACGACGCCCGCCTGGGGTGAGGTGAACCCCCAGTTGAAGTCTACATTGGCGTCGTTGCGCACGAGCGCCGGCTGGCCGGAGAGAGAGGTGTTGTTAAAATACTCACCTTTCCAGTCGGGAAAGGCGGGCGGTGTAGACTGCGGTTGACCCCCCCGTTCGTACACCACTTGGATGCGCGCGGCGTCTATGGCGTCGAAATAGTCCACGCGCAGCCTGGTGGAGCCGGACAAGGCGATGGGCGCTGATTCAAATGTAGCCACCGTCCCCGTGCGCCATTGATCGATGATCAGTTGGTTGTTTACGTAGACGCGCACGCCGTCATCGACGACTGCGCGAAAACGGTAGGTGGCCGCAGGCAGATTGATGGTGCGTGTCCAGCGCGCCGAAAAGTTGTCGTTGTTGACGATCCCGGGCTGGGGCGATCCGCTGCCCCAGTCAAAGTCAATAGAAGCATCAGTGCGCACCAGCACTGGGTCGCCCAGCAGTTCGCGGTTGTTGAAATATTCGCCGCGCCAGTCGCCGGCTGCCGGCTCCTGCGTGCTGACGGCTTGCCAACCCACCTGCACCAAGGCCGCCCCTACGTTGTCATAATACTCAGCGCGCAGCAGGTGGTGGCCGGTGCGCAGGGTGCGGTCCACCACAAATGTTTTGGCGTTGTGGTCGTACCAGGCATCGATCACCATCTGGTCATCGACAAACAGGCGCGCGCCGTCATCACTTGTCAGCGTAAAGCGGTAGACGCCATCGTTTGGGAAGTAGATATAGCGTGTCCAGCGCGCAGAGAAGCGATCGATGGGCAACCCTGGGTCGGGCGCGCCGTCTCCCCAATTAAAATCGATATCGGCATCGGCCCGCGTCAAAACCGGCGTGTCTGACAGCGTCGCATTGGCGAAATATTCGCCGCGCCAGGTGGGGTCAGACTGTGCAGGCCGCACTACGTCCCCTTGGGCATAGGCTGCTATGGGCATAAAGGCCAGACTGCAGGTCAGTGCAACTGCCGCTGCGCTCCACAACCACCGATAGAAGCTTTTTGTACGCATCCACTGCTGCATAGCGTTCACTCTTTCCACCAAAAATCCGATCAAAAGAATCGGGTCAGGAAATAATGGTTATATCATGTTGACGCAGGCCGGCAGGATCAGGTTCCCAAATTACGGAACAGGCAAAGCGCGCTGTTTGCGTTTGTTTTACCAGCGGCAACGGCAGGGCTAAAAAGAGGAAAGCCCGCCGTTCGCAGCAAGCGAGCCGGCGGGCCTTCGCTGGGGCAATGGAGTGCCCCGCGAGGAAAAAGAGTGGAGAAGAGAGAGTGTGTCAGCCACGATTTTGGCTCCCCAGCAAAAGTCGTGACCTGCCGCTACTGTATATCCTGCGTATTAAGATAAGAATAACGGGGCGTAAAAAATCTCCCGTCTATGCTACACTGCGGGGACTGACGCCAATCCTGCTTTTACTGAATGGATTTACCCATGGATTCCTACTCGCCCGTCGTTTTTGTGATGATTGACGGCTTACGTCCGGATGCGATCACTGCCGCCGCCTGCCCCACTTTACAGGAACTGTGCCGGCGCGGCGCCTGGACGTTTACGGCGCGCTCGGTGCTGCCCAGCATTACGCTTCCCTGCCATATGTCCATTTTTCACAGCGTTCCGCCTGCACGCCACGGCGTGACCACCAATACCTGGCAGCCGATGGCACGACCGCTGCCAGGCCTTATCGAGCAGGCCAAGCAGCATGGCAAGCGCTGTTCGGCAGTCTACAACTGGGAACCGCTGCGTGACTTGAGCCGCCCTGAAACGCTGGAGTTTGCCTGGTATCGCAACACAACGATGACCCACGAAGGCGATGACGAAATCACGACGGTTGCCATCGACCATATTTTGCGCGACAAACCTGACTTTGCCTTTGTTTATTTGGGTACGGTGGACACGGCTGGGCACTACTATGGGTGGATGAGTGAAGGCTATCTGCGCCAGGCTGAGCGGGATGACGAAAACTTGCATCGTCTGCTGACGGCTCTGCCGGACACGGCGCATGTTCTGGTGCATGCCGACCACGGCGGTCACGAGCGCAGCCACGGGCTGGATATAGCGGAAGATATGACCATTCCCTGGCTGCTGGTGGGTCCGCGCGTGCGCGCCGGCTACGCCATCCAGCAGCCCGTCAGCCTATTGGATACCGCCCCCACGCTGGCGCGCCTGCTCAATATTCCCAGCGCGCGCGAATGGGAAGGGCGCTGTGTGGAGGAGGCATTCTCCGAGCTTTGATGTATGGGATTCATGGATTACCTTGAATCCCATACATCGGTGTTTACCTACATTTCCTGCTCTGCCAGCCCCAGCACATATTCAAAGATTTGGAGGCCTTCGTCGGCTTCGCTGCGGCTGACGGTCAGCGGCGGGATGATACGCATGGTATTGGCGCCGCAGCCCATAATCAACAGCCCATGCTCAAAGGCCAATTCGACTACACGGTTGCGCAGGCGGGCGTTGGGTGTCTTGCTCTGCCTGTCCTGTACAAATTCGACGCCAATCATCAAGCCCTTGCCGCGTACATCCCCCATGCTGGCGTGGCGCGCCTGCATAGCGGCAAAGCGTTCCAGCATATAATCGCCCTGCTCGGTGGCATTCTGCAGACCACCGTTTTCCAGCACCTCCAGCGTGGCCAGCGCCGCCGCACAGGCGATGGGGTTGCCGCCATAGGTGTTGCCGTGCGCACTTACCGGCCATGTGCTCACACTCTGGCGCGCGATGATGCCGCCCAGCGGGATGCCGCTGGCGATGCCTTTGGCCATGCACACGATATCCGGCTCGACGCCCGAGTGCTCAATTGCCCACCAGCGCCCTGTGCGTCCGACACCGGACTGCACTTCGTCCACAATCAACAAAATGCCATACTCGTCACACACTTCGCGCAGAAGCGGGAAGAACGAGGCCGGCGGCACAACGTAGCCGCCTTCTCCTTGGATCGGCTCAACGAGGATTGCGGCAACGTCTTCCGGGGCCACGAGATTCTTGAATACGGTTTTTTTGAGATAATTGACCACCGTTTCGCCGTAGTCCTCCTCATCGGGCTGCGTCGCCAGTGTGGGGCGATAGGCATACGGGTAGGGGATATGCGTGACGCCTTGAATGGGTGTAAAGCCGCGCCGCTGTACAGCCTTGGAGGCAGTAAACCCAAGCGCGCCAAGTGTACGGCCATGAAAGCCGCCCATAAAGCCAATAAACTGGTTGCGCCCCGTGTGATAACGCGCCAGTTTGATGGCGGCTTCCACTGCTTCCGTGCCGGAGTTGCCCAAGAAGATACTGGCGTCTTCCTCGAAGGGCGCGATTTCGTCCAGTTTTTCGCAAAGCCGCACCCAATTTTCGTGATAATAGTCCGACGACACATGCAGGAACTTAGCGGCCTGTTCCTGGATCGCGCGCACGACATGCGAATGGCTGTGGCCGGTGGCATTGACGGCGATGCCCGACATAAAGTCGAGATAGCGATTGCCGTCTACATCCCATACGTTTGTGCCGCTGCCGTGTTCCATGACGAAATCAGCTACGCGCCCGTAGGCATGTGAAACCACTTTGCGATCACGCGCCAACAGGTCGCGCGCCTTGGGGCCAGGTACATCGAGGCGGGTGATGGTTTTGGTCAACATAGGCTTTTCCTTTTCTTGGTTACAACGTGCCGGAATGGCAGTAAATAAACATAATACTGGCGGTGCTGCTGCCGGCTGCGGAGCAGATTGTTGTACAGCTATCCAGGCCAATAGCCGAGCTGGCGCGAGATCTGGCGCGCCGCTACCTGCACAAGGACGACCAACTGCGGCTGGCGCTGCGGCGTCAGCCGCAGGCTTGACCCGCCGATGCTGATCGCTGCCGTCACCTGTCGCTCACGGTCATAGATGGGGGCGGCAATGGCGACAAAGCCTGTCTCCAACTCACCGGCGGCCAGCGCAAAACCCTGTTGGCGGATCTGCGCCAACTGCTCGCGCAGGCGAGCCATGTCCGTAATCGTCTGCTCCGTCAGCGCCGCCAACGGCAGACGCAAGCTTTCCGCCAGGACATCACCGTCTGCGTGCGCCAACAGCAATTTACCGGTGGCCGTAGCATGCAGCGGCAGCCGGCTGCCGACATCCTGTGACATACCCATCGGGTGGCGGCTGGAAACCTCGTCGACAATCAACACATGGCTGCCCGCCAGCACTTCCAGCGTAGCGGATTCGTCGCACTCCTGCGCCAGCGATTCCAGCACAGGCCGGCTGACGGCGCGCAGTGGATTCGAGCGTGTGGCGCAGCCGCCAAGAGCGATCAACTCGACGCCGAGACGATAGCCCCCGGAGAGGGGGTTGCGCATGACCAGCCCTTCGGCTTCCAGCGCAGCCAGCAGCCGGAAAGCGGTCGTCTTGTTGAGTCTGGTTGCCTGCGCCAAATCGCCAAGACTCCACTCCGGCTGCGCATCGTTGAATATCTTGAGCAGCCCGATCGCACGTGCGACCGCCTGGGTGCCGGGATATGACTCTGTGACTTGCCCTTCAATTTCTTGTGTTTGCAGCATCATAACATAATGGAGAATACTATTTCACTATATGAAATAGTATATCGCATCGTGTGTAGCAGGTCAAGGGGACAGTGGAGTGGTTGCCGATTAAAATGGGGCGGCTTCTTGCCGTTTGCTTGCTATCTTTTGCAGCGCAGCCGCTGCCAGCGCCGGCAGCCAGGTGAGCGCCACGATAACCAGCACTCGACCGGTGCGGTCGAGTACAGCCAGTGTTGGAAGATAGTTAGCTGCCACATTGCTCCACAGGCTGCCCAGCGCCAGCCACGGCAGAACGTTGCGGCTCCATCTGCTTTGCGGCAGCAGTGCGGCCGGCGCCAGCAGCCACAAGCTGTACCACGGCTGAAACCAAAAACTGCCGATCAGCAGGTAGAGCAGGGTGATCAGCGCGCTTGCTCGCCACAGCAGGCGATCTTCGCGGCGTGGATCAGAATCGGGCGCGCGGCGTAAGCCCAACAAATGAATGCTGCCGGCAACTGCCGCAGCACCAAACAGCAAGCTAGGCGCAGTAATTGCCAGTGTGCGCACAAGCGCAGCCGGCTGATGGGCGGCGACCAGCCCGCGATACAAAATGTGGTGGGGAGAATTGGCGACATACCGAGATCTCTCGGCCAACATGCGCGGCAAAGTCTGCCAGCCGCCCAAAGGTGCATAGAGCAGCCATGAAAGGGCCACAGCGACCGCTCCGGCAACCAGCACGTGACCCAGTGTACGCCGCCAACCCATTTGTCGCACCAACCAAAGCCCGATGACTGGAGCGAGCACCAGCACGGTGAGCTTGACATGGGCAGCCAACAGCAGCAGCAGCAGCCCGCTTCGCCAGTGCCGCCTTTGCAACAGCCAAAAAGCGCCAAGCTGCAGGGCGAGCATCAGCAGATCGTTGTGTGCACCGACCGCCGCCGACAGCAGCAGCAGTGGATTCCACAGCCATATGGCTAACGCCACTACTGACCAGCGCCCAGACCAGTACTGCACCATGCTGTAGATAAGCCAGCCGCATAGAGCGGCGCAGGCAAGCGCCAGCAGGCGGTAACCCGTCACATACGCCGCCAGCATGGTGCAAGAGGCGGCTGTGACCGGGCAGGCTGCTGCAGCCATATTCCAATTTCCGCTTTGTTGCAGCCAGCCGCCGACGGCAAGCGCCGTAGCGGCGCTGGCATATTCCCACAGCGGGCCATAGGTGTCTACATGATTGGTCCAAGTAAGATACGCATAAAAGGGTTGTCCGGCAAAGGTGTCGGGCGTCACTGCCAACGGGCTGGCCCCAGCTTCCACCAACATGCGGCCGCGAAAGAGGTAGTCAAAGCTGTCGCGTGATTCCCCTGCAGGCGCTGCACCGAGCAGCAGCGCTGAGGCGGCGGCCCATACACTGACGATAATAATTGTTGTTGCCAGGGTATAGCGGCGTCCGGCAGCTATGTCTGTTTGTTCAGCAGCCTGGCGCGCCACGCTACGCACAGCCAGCCAATAGGCAGTGACTGCGGCCAAATAGAGGGCGAAATGGGCTGCGAAATTGCCCCAGGAGACGCCGGCCAGCCGCGCCCAGTTGGAACGCGGGTCCAGCAATCCTGCCTGCAGGGGATGGCGCACCGCCAGCCAGGCGGCTGCCGTCACCAACAGCGCCCCCAGCAGTGCAAGGATGAGCAGCGTGCGTCTGTGTGTGTACGCCAATGCGCCCGTAGTGAATCCAGGCGGGCCTTTTAGAGACTCCACTTGACGCCGCAGTGCTGGCATGGCCACGGCGCCGGCGCTTCACTGAGCACGGCGGAGCGCAGCGCCGCATATTGTTCGCCTTGCCAGACCTCGGACAAAGGCTGCGATAACACGTTGCCCAACGTGATGGTTGGGAAATCCTTTGTGGCGAAAGGAGCCACACAACAGGGCAGCGCCGTGCCATTGGCCGTGATGTACATAAGCGTCCAGGGGCGCATGCAGCCCTGCCACGGATGCGCCCCTTTGACGGCCACGCTCTCATGTGGCGTAGTGGCGCCAGAGGCTTGAAAGCGTATCCCTACTGTGGCTGCCAGTTTCTCGCATTCGCTGATCAACTGCGCCTGCCGCTCTTCCAGCCCACCATATAGCGATTGCGCTGCATCCATCGTTGCACCGGCATCCGGCTTGGCGCCGTCGCCAAAGTAGACAAGCCGCTGCAGATAGACCTCGGCCACGCCGATCTCTGCTCCTAATCGCACAAAATCAGGCAGCTCGTGCAGATTCTCCTGCATTCCCACCAGCCAGAGAGACAAGCGGGGCGTGCTCTTGCCACCGTGACGCTGTACAAATGCCTTGAGGTTGGCAATAATGCGCGGGAGTTGGTCAATCCCACGCAGCCTGGCGTACAGTTCGGGCGTCACGGCATCAAGCGAGACGCGCAGCTCATCCAATCCTGCTGCGACCAGCGCATCAGCGCGCCGTTCATCCAACAGCAAGCCGTTGCTGTTAAACAGCACATACGCACCACGCTGCTTGAGATGTTCTACGAAGCGCGGCAGTTCGCGGTTGAGGAGTGGCTCACCGATCCCATGCAGCACAGCGCGTTCGATGACCGGCAGTTGATCGACGATGTGGCGGAAGTTTTCCCAACTCAGATGGTGCTTTGGCTCAAACGGTAGAAAATGGTCATAGGTAAGCGGGCAGGAAATGCACAATGAATTGCAATAGTTGGTGACTTCAATATAAAGCTGGCGTGGCAGCGCAGGTGCCTGACTGCTGCGCAATTCGATGGTGGGGAAGGGCTGGGCTGTGGCAGGCTGGGCGTGAGCGATAGTCATTTTGTTTCCTTAACGGGCATAACGCAGCGTGACGCGCAGAATCCGGTAGGTGGCCAGGGTCGAAGCGCGCAGGCTGCCGCCGACTTTGGATTGGCCGGCCAGCCGCGGCCGGTAGGTGACCGGAACTTCAACCATTGTGACGCCATAGCGAGCAGCCTTTACCATCATTTCCACCGGCCAGCCATATGTGTGTTCCTGCATCGCAAATTGCAGCAGCAGATCACGTCGGATAGCTCGAAAGGGGCCTAGGTCCGTGACTTGAATTCCGTAGAACGTGCGCAGGATGCGGGCGACCAGCTTGTTGCCGGCAAGCTGATGCGGCGGCATTGCCCCTGCACTCATGCCGCCTGCCATACGAGTGCCCAGCACCAGCCCGGCCTCGCTGCTTTGCAGTGGCGCCGCCAGGCGCATCAACTCCGACGGCACAAAGCTGCCGTCGCCATCCATAAAGACGAGAAGCTCACTGCTTGCCGCCGCAGCGCCGGCAGCACAGGCGTAGCCGTAGCCGTGGCGCGGTTCGCTGACCACCTGGGCGCCTGCGCCGGCGGCAGCGGCGGCCGTACCGTCGCTGGAGCCGTTGTCTACGAGAATGACTTCATCCGCCATACCGGTCGGCAGTTCCGCCAGGAGTGGGCCGATACAGGCTGCCTCATTGAGCGCAGGAATGATGAGTGAGATATTCATGCCGCCATAAGTCATGCTGCCAGAAAGCTGCGTGTGTGTGGGGCCAGCCCATTCGTGGCGCTTGCCAGTTCCGTACGCAGCATATCCAGTTCTGCACTGGTGTCTACATCATACCAGGCCGGAAGCAGGGCAAAACGAACATTGTCGGCGGCGGCCAGCGCCAATGTATCGGCCAGTACATGGGATGTGCTCATTTGCACCTCACGCAGCAGGCGCGGGCAAGGCCGGTTCATGCCCACAAGATAGTAGCCGCCGTCGTGGCAGGGGCCAAAGACAGCATCCACCGGCCCTTGCAGCAATTCAAATGCCTGCTGTACATAGGCGGGCGGGAGCGTGGGGCTGTCGCTGTCCATCACGACGACCTGTTGCATTCCGGACGCTAAGGCATCTGTAATCAGATGGTTGAGCCGCTCGCCCAAGCTTTCTCCGTGCTGGGAGATAAGCTGCATATCCGGGGCCAGCGTACGAAAGTACTGATCTGCCGTATCCGGCAGATAGGCGATTGCGCGCGTCACATCGGGTACGGCTCGCATAATTCCCAGCGTGTCTTGCAGAAAACAGGTATAGAGTTCGGCGGCGACCGCTGCGCTCAACGGTGGGCACAGCCGAGTTTTGGTTTGTCCGGCGGCCGGTTGCTTGGCTACCACAGCCAAGAGATGCCTGGTCATACAGTGTTCCTGTGGCTCACGTCAGCCAACGCACAATGCGCCCTGGCCAACTTGCTTGGGTGGCATACCGACGTCGCAGCCCGGCATCCAGGCCAAAGATGCGCCCTGCCGCCAGGCCGAACATGACCAGTGAGAGCAGCAGCATGGCGCCATAGCTCCACTCCCATTCATAGGGGCGAGGGATATTGGCCAGCCCCACCCACAACTGCGCCGACACAGCAACGGCTGCCAGTGCACCCAGCCGCGCCAGCAGCCCCAGCAGCAGCGAGACGACGACCCAAAGCTCGGTCAACCAGATCAGCCAGCCGAAGACCGGCAGGCCAGGCTTGATTACGTTGTCAATCAGAACAGCGTTGAGCTGTGCCAGCGGGGTGATGGGCAAGCCGATTTTGGGCAGCCCGGCCGGCTGCATGTCGCTGACAAGCACCTGGCGCGGCTGGTTGGCGTAGATTGATTCCATTCCCAGCCAGAAGCAGAGGCCGGCGCTGCCGTTGGCCGTCCAGTTGTTTTGTTCGGCAGGCTGCGGATAGGCGAAGTTGTTGGTGCAGCCAAAGGTAGGCGGCAGCTTCCAAAACAACTGTGTGAAAAACAGGTAAGCCAACCCCAGCCGGCCCACGACAATCATGCTGTTGCGCAGCCGTCTATCCCAGGCCGGCTGCTGCTGCTCCTGGATTGTATTCACAGCCTTTCCTCCTTCTCGTCGCCGGTGTAAACTCAGAAACTGAGCGTCTGCGCACCGTTCACCATTGCCTCGATAGCCGTGGCCGCGCCGACAATTTGCGCGCCGGCTACAAGCTGGTCGGCGCTGATGGCACGCGGCTTGGCGCAGGCGCCGCACACCCAAAGCAGACCACCGCCGGCCACGAATTTCTCCAGCACCTCCGCCAGCGGCGCAAAGCCTTCGGCCTGCAGCCCGGCAGTGTACCCTTGTGTAGCCACCCAGACGCCATCCACGGTCAGCAGCATAATTGCTTCCTGTCCCGAACTGATGGCGGCATTGGCCATTACAAAAGCGAGTGTTGCGCGTTCTACATCATCTTTGCCGTGCGTGTTATTGATCAGAACCTTGCCCATTGTTGTTTCAGCCTTTCCGAATCAGGTAGTGACTGCCCCTCTGTTGTTCCAGCAAGTTGCCTGTCATGCGGCACCAGGCCGCCAGGTCCACGGCGACCGCAGGGTCCGTGGCGTAAATTTCCAGCGTCTGCCCTGTCGCCAATCGGCTGCGGACGAGTGCGGCAATATCGTCCATTGGCCCAGCCGCGCAGCCCTTGTCTCCGGCATCATAGTGAAAATCAGCCTCAAAGAGCGAGGTTGCTGCTTTGTCCGCTTGTATGGCAGGCGCGGCGGCAGCGCTGTCGTTACTAGGGCGCTGCGACCAGACGATTAAGCTTGTTTCTGTGTGTCGAACGCCCACGGCGTTCCCTATGCCATTGGCCACTCAATCGCCGAGCGAGGGCAGGTCAGGGCTTTCAATCAGCGCCACCAAATCCCAGCGCCCCGTCAGAGCGTGCACTTCCAGAATGACCGAGGCTGCCAACTTCATCCCTGCCAACTCGCCAACCAACTCTTCCACACGGCTCGGTTCGGCTTCAATAAACACAAATGCCTGCATAGCGACTTCTCCTTTGCTGAACGGATTGGGTGAAGCGATTTTGCGAATGAGAATGCTTCCCACGGAAGCAGCGGCTCAGCCTCAGGTAAAGGTCATCAGGCCGGCGCTGCCGGTGCGGGCGATTGCGTCAAGCTGCGTGCGAATGTTGTGGACGGCATCGGCCAGTGGGAAGAGCGCACGGCTCACCTGCATGTCGGCGTCCGTGGAGAGAGGGTGCCAAAAAATGCCGTCCACATTGGCCGTCACTTCGGGTAGAAGGTTGGACATGTCCAATGTCAACCCTTCTTTGGAATAGCCGCGCCGGGCCAGGGGCCGCACAAAATGGTCTTCATCCGGGATGCCAAGGCTGCGGTGGAATTCGCATACCTGCTCCAGCCGGCTGCTGTTGGCCGGCGTCTCTGTCGTGCTGAGCCGCACACGAAAACCGCGTTCCTGCAGCAGGCGAATACCTTCAACTGTCTTGTCCCACGAACCGTGACCGCGATAGGCGTCATGGTCACCGGCGCTGCCGCCGTCGAGACTCACCTGGACAATGAGTTGGTCATTGGCGACTGCACACAATCGATCCAGACGGCTGCCGCGCAGCACCATTGCATTGGTCAGCACAGTGGTCTTGATACGCGCGGAGGCGTAGGCCAGCAGGGCATAGATGTCGTTGAGGAGAAAGGGTTCGCCGCCTGTGAAGAATACCTCGCTAAAGCCGAGTTCGACTGCCTCGTCGATCAGGCGTTGTATGTTGGTGGCGCCCAGGCTGCGCCGCGGCGCATTGGGGCTGGATTTAGCCACACAATACGAGCAGCGCAGATTGCAGTCATAATTTGTATACAGCCAGAGCTTCCAAAGCAGCGCGGGCGAGGAACAGGTGGAGAGATTTGCAGTCGCCGTGGCGGACATACGACTTGCCTCAATGAAAATATTGCGTGAGCTGTGAAGTTCAAATGCAAACCAAGGTATACTACAAAAAGAATAGTGTGTAAACTTGCTTTTAGCGTCCCGGAGTTCAGCCGGATTTCCTTTTCACTGTGCGGAGAGCGTTTATGCTTTATGCTGATTCGGATTATGCCCAAGAACTGGCGCCCCTTTTTCGCCTTATACTGCTGCTGCTTGGTGCAGGCGGCCTGCTGCTTGCGTTGGGGGCCGAATTCATGTTTGGCTCTTTCTGGCCGCAGGTGTTGGAACTGGCGCTGCTCTGCTGGGTCATAGCCGGTGGTGGGCTGCTTCTGCTGCACCGGCATGAGATCGCCGGCCGTTGGTTTACCGTTGTCGCTTTGGCGGCGCTGGTTCTGTTGACAGCCTGGCGTCTGCACGATCCGGCGCTGTTGGCATGGTTGGTGCTGCCCAACCTGCTGGCTGTCGCTTTTTTGAGCGTGCGCGCTGGTTTGCTGTTGGCCACTCTCCAGACTCTGCTCTTGGTGGCTGCGGGGGCAGTGGGAGCATCCGAGACTAATTACGTCGTCGTAGGGCTGATCTGGGCGTTGCTGACTGTGGCTGCTCTGCTCACCCAGACACTGCACCAGGTCTATCTGTGGTCGCTGGAACATTCGCGCCACGCCACGGATGTTCTGCAAGAAGCACGTCAACAGCGGCAAGAGTTGAACCAGGCTGTCGCCGATCTCTCGCAAGCCAATCGGCAGCTAGCGCAGTTAAACCGTCTGGCGCAGTCGCTGCGTCAGACCGCTGACGAGGCGCTGGCCACCAAAGAGCGCTTTGTCTCTAACGTCAGCCACGAACTGCGCACGCCGCTCAACATGATCATCGGCTTTAGCGAGACCATGCTCGAATCGCCCACGCTGTACGGCGCGCATGTTCCCCCCGCCCTTCTTGCCGATCTGACGGTAATCCGGCGCAACGCGGAACATCTTTCTTCGCTGATTGATGATGTGCTGGATTTGAACCAGAGTGAACTAGGCGAGATGACGCTCAGCCGAGAGTTCGTCTGCTATTCGGAAATTGTTGCTGCCGCTATCACGGCCGTGCAGCCGCTTTTCGCCTCTAAGCAGCTCTATTTGCGCACAGAAATAATTGCCGGCATGGGCGCTGATTTGCCGCCTGTTTACTGCGACCCGCTGCGCATTCGCGAGGTGCTGATGAATCTGCTCAGCAACGCAGGGCGTTTTACCGCAGAAGGGGGGGTGTCGGTGCGTGTCTGGCTGGAAAAGGAGCAACTATACACAGCAGTGGCTGACACCGGCTTTGGCATTGCCGCCGACAAACTGGAAAACCTGTTTCAACCGTTCTATCAAGTGGACGGCTCTATTCGCCGGCGTTTTGGCGGAACGGGGCTAGGGTTGAGTATCAGCAAGCGCTTTATTGAACTGCACGAAGGCGTCATTTGGGCGGAAAGCCGCGAGGGACAGGGCACCACCTTTATTTTCCGTCTTCCTGTCACCCTGCCGGAGAGGGCGCCGGCCGGCGCATTGCAAAATATTGTACCCGATTGGGAATTTTACGCCGGGCGCAGCCCGCGCACAGCACCGCGCGCGCCGCAGCCGCCGCGTTATATTGTTGTGGACGCCACCCATACGCTTGATCGGCTGGTCAAACGTGGCGAAGGATATGCCGAGGTGGTCAGCGCGCCTACAGTAGAGGCCGCACTCGCGGAACTGGAGCAGTACCCGGCGCAGGCGTTGTTGGTGAACAGTCCCTCCCCCTACACCACTTTGGATGCATTGGCGGTTACCCCAGCACTGCCGGAAGGGATGCCGGTGCTGGTCTGTGCGCTGGCGGCCGGCGAAGCGCCTGAAGAATCCCTGGGTGTCCAGCGCCGTCTGACCAAGCCGGTTACACGTTCTGCTCTGCTTGCGGCCTTGCAGTCGCTTGGCGTACAGCAAGGGACTGTATTGATTGTGGATGATGAACCGGATGCGCTCCAGCTCTTCGGCAGAATAGTGACTTCATGCGGCGGCGATTATCGCATCCTGCTGGCGCGCGACGGTCTTGAGGCGCTGGCAATTATGCGCTCCACAGCGATTGATCTGATTTTGCTGGACCTGATTATGCCCAATCTGAATGGCTTTCAACTGCTCGCGCACAAGGCGGCTGACCCGGCGCTGGCTGCCATTCCCGTCATTGTGTTGAGTGCGCAGGATGCGACACGCCAGCCGATGGTAGCCAACAGCCTGACTTTTATGCGCAGCGGCGGCATTTCTGCCGGGCGTCTGCTCAAGACTATCCACGCTACGGTGCAGTTGTTGGGTGATGGCGCTCCAGCGCCTGCAGAAGATCAGCTCGTCTGACCGGCTTGCGCAGAAAGTCAGCCGCACCCAGCACTAATGCCAAAGATTCTTGCGGCAATATTGAGCAGACAATCACTGGAATGGTGCGGGTGACGGGGTGCTCGCGCAGTTGGCCAAGCAGTGTCCAGCCGTCCTGGCCAGGCATCATAACATCCAAAATAATGATGGCGGGGTTGGCGTCAATTGCCAGCGCCAGACCTTCGCCGGCAGTGGTGGCGCTGATCAGCCGGAAAGGGCTGCCGGCCAGGTGACGGTTGTACAACTGCTGCGTGTCAAGGTTGTCGTCGATTGCCAAAACGGCTGCCTGTTCCAGCGCCGGCAGTGTTAATTCCGCCTGCAAGGCTGCGGCAGGCCGGCTGCTGCACTGCATCGTGAGCAGACCGCCGCAGAGACGGGCCAGGTGGTCCGCCGTCGCCACCTGTTCATTTGTTTCGCAGCCGGCTTCTTCTGCCGCCGCTCGCCCGTTTGCTGCAAGGCGAATCACTAAAGTGCGTGCCGATGCAACCGCCTCGATCCGGATCGACCCTTCGTTGTCACTGCCGATAAAGTCGATGGCAAAGCAGAGCAGATTGACAAGCCCCTGCTGCAGCAGCGGAGCTTGCACCAGCAGGGGCGGCAGGTCTTTGGGCACAGCGGTCGTGATCTGCACCTGCGCCGCCGCAGCAAGCGGCGCCACTGTCTCCAGCACATCCTCCACAGCCTGCTCTACGTACATCACCTGCGCGGAGAGCGAGCGGCTGAGATATTCCAGTTCCTGTGTGCGCAGTTCGTCTGCATCCTGCCAGTTTACATCTTGTCTACCTATCTCTTCAGCGGCTACCGGATCAGGGAGCTGTGTGTGCATGGCTTCCAAATACTGCTCGACCTGATAGGTCCGCCAGAGATAAGCGGCCAGTTCGTCGCGCGCCTGGCTTTCCATCCGCTGTAGCTGGCGTGTGCTCAATCCCAGATCATTGGCGACTTGGGCTTGCTGTGCTTGTTCGCTGTAGCGGCGGCGCAAGACTTGATAGAAACGCCAGACATCCGACTGCACGGGGACGAAGGGCTGTGGATGCAGCGCTTCAATCGCTTCCAGGAGTATCGTTTGCAGCGCCAAGGGTGGATTGTGCTGCCCCTCAAGGTGGAAAACAGCCAGTAAAGGATTTTTGCGCAGCTGTGGTGGGTTGTAGAGTGCTCCCAGGGCCAGGCGGAGTTGAACCTGAAACCACTCGCGTTCTGGCGTTATTTCCATGGATCAGCCATGATGATACTGATATGGTATCAATGTCGTGTGTATGTCGTGTCTATGGCGCAAACGGCAGCCAATCTGCAAGTGGACCTGCTAAGATTGTAAACGTCACCTCACAACCGAGCAACCTTTCGCCATGCTCAACGGCCTCATTTTGTGCAAATCGGCTCTCTTGCAGCGGTTCCGCTTGTAATGAAAAACAGGAGAAACATTTTATGCGCGATCACAATCACCTATCCCGAAGGCAGTTTCTACAGACCTCGGCAGCAGCGGCGGCTGTCACATTGATGGCTGCCTGTGCCCCTGGTGTGGCGCCCAGCGGCGGCCAGAACGCTGCGGCATCATCCACTGATGGCGAAGCATTGGTTGAACTGACGCTGATCGTCCCGGACCGCGAACTGTCCGGCGAGACGCACGAACGCGATATCCAAGCTTTTAACGCCGCTATGGCAGCCGCAAGCAAACCGTGGCGTATGACGAGTATTAAAGGGCCGGCGACCGACGGCGATATGCAAACCAAACTCACCTTGGATGCGGCTGCCGGTAGCTTGCCGGATCTCATGGGAGCGAACAATACCTGGGTTGCGGATTTTGCGGCTGCGGGGTATCTGGCTGATTTGAGGCCTTACCTCACCACATGGGACGGCTGGGAGCAGTACTATGATGTGCTCAAAATCTTTGCTGAGCAGAGCGGCAAAATCATCGGCGTTCCTGAAGGCAGCACATTTGGCTTCTTCTACCGCAAAGATGTGCTGGACAAAGCCGGGATTTCCACTGCCCAGCCCAAGACTTGGGACGAGTTTTATGCTCGCTGTGATGAGATCAAAAACAAGGCGGGCATTGTTCCCTGCGGTCTGCCGGCGGCCACACCCTGGGGCGGCGGCACATGGGGCGAAGGCTTTATCATGGTGTGGTTGAGTTTTGACGGCCCGATCTTTGATGAGAGCGAAGGCAAATGGGTCGTCAGCAGCCCCAATCTGCTCAAAGCATTCCAAGTATACGAAACGCTGGCCAAGAACAACTGGTTAGCCGTAGACGAACTATTGGGCACCAATCCGTGGGAGCCGATCAAGTATCAAATGTTCCCGCAGGGTGAGTTGGCAATTGTGACCGGCGGCGACTGGCAGTGGACCTTTGATTGGGGCCCCGAAGGTGCAACGCCGATTGAAGGGCTGTTTGAGAAGGTGGATCGCTGGCAGTTTCCCTCTGAGTCCGCCAACCCCTTTACCTTTATTGACGGCGGCGTAGGCATGGTGGCCTCGGCGACGACGAAATCAGTGGAAGGCTGCGCCGAGTATCTCAAGTTTATCAACTCGCCGGCGCAGATGTGTGAAGGCATCGAAATTTATCTCGGCGGTCCGAATGGGCGCAAGGATTTCCCTGCCGCCTGTCCCGCCTACAAAGACAAGGTGGAAGGCAAGATGTACGCCGCCAGCCAGTTATTTGACAGCGGGCGCACCTATCTGTTCCAGCGCACCGGTACGGACAAGATGGCCGACGGTGTTGCGCTCGCCACGGAAGACATCATTACCGGGCAGGCAACGGCTGAACAGGCAATGGAGAAGTTCGCCAACGATATGATCGAGACGCTGGGGCCGGAGTTGGCCAAGAAGCTATAAGTGGATGCACCCTGCGTGTGGCCGCCAACAGACGGCCACACACAGGGCTTGGAGAAGGCGGACAAGACTATGGTTCGTGCACAAAACAGGCTGCTTCTGTTATTCCTGCTGCCGGCGCTGGCAATGATCGTCGTTTTTACCGTTTTGCCGGCGCTGTGGGCTGTCTATGTCAGCTTTACACGGATGGCGCTGGCCGGACCCAATGCGCTGGATATGTCGTTTATTGGCCTGCGCAACTACGAAAAACTCTTCACCGACAGAGGTTTTTACAACTCGATCCTGCTGACGCTGCAATATACGGTCTACACCAACATCGGCCAGTTTGTATTGGGCATGTCGGCGGCCTTATTCCTCAACCAGCGCAAGGTGCGCGGGCAGGCGCTGCTGCTGGCAGTCATCGTCATGCCTATGGTCATCCCCGGCATCACGCAGGCGCTAATCTGGTCTTCCATGCTGGGGTCGGGCGAGTTTGGCACGCTCAACCGCATGACGGGCTGGTTGGGGGTGGAAGCAATAAACTGGACGCGCACGGCTCCCATGCTGTCGATCGTGCTGGTCAACTTCTGGAACAACTCCGGCTTTGCTATGATTCTCTTTTTGGCTGGGCTGGAAAGCATTCCACAGGCCGTGATCGAGTCGGCCAAGATGGATGGGGCCAACTGGCTGCAGATGCTGCTGCGCATCAAGCTGCCGCTTATCCGCTATGTGGTCATGTTGTGGCTGCTGCTCAACACAATCGGCTGTATTGGGATGTTTGACCTGGTCTTTACACTGACACGCGGCGGACCGGGCAATGCCACCGAATTGTTGGGCATCTTTGTCTACAACCAAGGGTTTCGCTACTTTGAGTTAGGCCTCGGCAGCGCCGCCGCCATGGTGATGCTGGCAATCAGTATGGTGCTGGCCTTGATCTATATGCGCCTGATGCGTGTGGAACTTTAGATAGGAAGTGTACAGAATGACCTCTCTTGCCGGCAGCCAACCCCATGTCCAGACGCAGCCCACAGTACGCCCGCGTTCCCTGCGGCGCATGCTGGAACAGGCGACAATTTATCTCTTTTTGCTCGTCGTCAGCTTGCTGATCTTGGTTCCTTTTGTTTGGCCGCTTCTCAGCGCTTTTACGCAGAAGCCGGAAAACGTCTCCAGCCTCTATCTGTACTGGCCGAGATCGTTCACCCTGGAGCACTTCTCCGAGGCTATTTTTGGGCGTGGCCAGGCGCTGACCTTGCTGCGTAACAGCATGGTGCTGACCTTCAGCAGCGTATTGTTGGCTTTGCTCTTCTGCGCGCTGGGCGGCTATGCGCTTTCGCGCGGTACGTTTCGCTTCAAGCGCACACTGATGTTCAGCATCCTGCTGCTGCAGATCATTCCCGGCACCGCCACTGTACTGCCTTTCTATCTAATCATGCAGCGGCTCAAGCTGGTCAACAGTATGGCCGGCGTCATTATCGGCATCACGGCGGGGCTGATTCCATTTATGCTTTGGGTGATGAAGGGCTTTTTCGACACGGTGCCTGCGGAGTTAGAGGAAGCTGCCTGGCTGGATGGAGCAGGGCGGTTGCGCACGCTGATGCACATCGTCTTTCCGCTGGCGCTGCCGGGCGTAGGGGCGGCCTTTATCCTGGCCTTCAACAGCGCTTGGAGCGTCTTTCTTCTGCCGCTGCTGCTGCTGTCGGACGCCGAGAAGTTTCCGATGCCACTGGGGCTGTTCCGCTCATTGATTGCGTACACCAATCTCGATTATGGCATGATGAACGCTATGGCGCTGCTCTATATGCTGCCGTCTCTGCTGATCTTCATCTTTGCCCGCCAGTATCTGATCAAGGGTACAATGGCTGGTGCGATGGCCGGCCAATGATCTGTGCCGGCCGGATTGCAGGGCGCAACTGTAAGAAGAGGACTGAGCAGGGAGATTGCTGATGACGCAAAACGGAGCAGCGAAACAGCCGGCGGGCGATCAACTTCCGCGCACGGCGCAGGAAGATGCCGACCTGGCGCTGGCAGCGCGCTATGCACCCATTATCCTGTTTGATGCCGCGGAGCCGTTTCTGCCGCTGGCGGTGGGCGTGACGGTCTTCCACGTGGAGGCGGATTCACTTTCGTACCCGCGCCGCATGACGCAGGAGCTGACGCCACCCTGGGCAACCGCCATTGAGTATGCGATCTGGTGGGACTGGGACATCGGCCACCTGTACGAGTTAGAGCATGTGTGGAGCTATGTGGACGCGGCCGGCCATCTGGTTTGGGCGGAGGCTAGTTGGCATGGCGATTATTCGGCCATGACCTTGCCCGGCGGTCGTCTGGCCTGCGCGGGTGACCGGCCCTTGGTTTATGCGCAGCCCGGCAAGCACGCCTTTGCACCCGAAGCCATCTGTCTGGAGCGTGTACTGCACTTTGTCATCAAAGATGCTGCGCGTGAGGCCGGCGAGGGTGGTGTGCTTGTCAAGGAGCAGTATGCCGATGCAATCGATCTGCAGCCCGGCGACGATGCGCGTGCAGCAGCCTTTCTGCGCCGTCATGCCTTTCTGCCCACCATGCAGTTCAGCCGGCGCTTTGTCGTGGAGCGCGACCTGCTCGTGCCCTGGCCGCAGTTGGATCAGTGGATTCCTGCGCGCATCAACTGGTGGTTGGAACAACTGCGCCGCGAGGCGGCTAGCGGGTAGACATGTCTCCCTGTCTGCGCTTGCTCGCCTTTTCATTCTTCGGCGTCAGGTCGTTTTTCTGGCATAATGGGCGGATAAATACCACCAGAAAGGTTACTGATGACGCTTACCGTATATTTCCCTGCCCTTCCCGCACCTGACACATTGGAACAGCTTCGCCCGCTGGTAGTGGACAGTGTGCGGCTGAGCGCCGCGCCGGCAGAGGCGCAGCCGGAGGAAACGGACATTCTTGTCGGCGGTGGTGTGACTGAGGAACAGTTTGCATGCAGCCCTGGCCTGCAAGCGGTGATTGTGCCCTTTGCCGGTGTGCCGTTCGCCACCCAGACGCTGCTGCGCCGCTATCCGGATGTCACCCTGCACAATCTGCATTTTAACGATGTCTCCACCGCCGAGATGGCCTTGGCGCTTTTGCTGGCTGCCTCCCGCCATGTCGCAGCGCTGGATCGGCGGCTGCGCCAGGGTAACTGGCAGTGGGATGACGAGATGTATCCCACCGGCACCTTTCCCGGCAAGACGGCAGTGGTGTTAGGCTACGGAGCGATTGGCCGCCGGCTGGCGCCCGTATGCCAGGCGTTAGGGATGCATGTCATCGGCGTGCGCCGTCACGAGCCGGAGACGCCGCAGCAGGATGGCGTCGCCCTCTACAGTGTGGCGCATCTGGCGGAACTACTGCCGCAAGCGGACGTGTTGATCTGCCTGCTGCCGCACACCAACGAGACGGAGGGATTGCTGGGCGCCAAAGAGCTGGCGCTGCTGCCCGACCATTGCCTTCTGGTCAATGTGGGGCGCGGGCCGGTGATCGATGAGGAGGCACTGTACACGGCGCTGGCTGACCGGCGCATCCGTGGCGCGGGCATCGATGTGTGGTATCAATATCCGGAGGGCGAAGCAGAGCGCAGCAGCACCTATCCGTCGCATTTCCCGTTTCAAGAATTGGACAACGTCGTGATGACGCCCCATCGCGGCGGCTGGCTGCAGAACTTTGAAAAGCTGCGCGTGGCGGCGCTGGCTGAATTGTTGAACGCCGCTGCTGCCGGACGCGCCATGCCCAACCTGGTGGACAAAGAGCTGGGGTATTAGCCGGCTGCTTTGACGATGCTTTCGTTGTAGCTTTGGGCGATGGCCTGGCCGGCTGTTACGACGAGGAACTCCTCCGCCGGCCATTCGCCGTGCACCAGCATGTGCATAAGGCGGGTGTTCCCTGCCATGCGCTGAAAGATCCAGCCCTCTTTTTCGGCTTTGGCCTGTGCCCGTTCGGCGTAGACGCCGCCGTCGCTGATTTCAAGATCGATATACGCCGCACGCGTATAGTGGCGTGACCAACTGCGGATTTCTTCGATGAGCATGTCGGCCGTTTCCTGGCCGTATTTCTGTACATACTGCGCATACTGTTCTTCGTCGTCGCCGATGCCCGCCGCGCCCAATGCGACGCTGGCGCCCGGCTCCTGCCGCTCCATATAGTCGAGGCTGTACCAGTAGGTGCCGGGGTGGCTCAAAAACTCCTCGTTGTAGCGTTCACGCGAGCCAAGATAGAGGGTGATGCAGTCATGAGCGCGCGGCAGCACCAGCGGCGCCTGGCGCGCCTTCAGCCCGACCGTGGCTGTGCCGCACATGCCGTAGGCGAGCAGGATGGCGTCGCAACTACCCGGTTCGATGGCATCGATTTCGTCCTGCAGGGTGGCGCGCAGTCCCTTGGGCCGGTTATGCAGCCCCTGTTTGAACAAACGCACACTGACCGTGTGGGGGCTGGTGGCGGCGGCGGCATAGACCGAACGCGCCAGCGCTTCGCAGGTCAAAGCAATATAACGGGCCATGGCAGTAAGCGCTCCTTGATCTCTCCCTGTTGATGATCTTCGCTCGACACATTGTACCGCTTATTGTGGCGGTTGCGCAATGAATCAGGCGGCGCTCTATCCGTTGCCGGCCTCTCTTTGCGTTTTGGGGGGCGGATTCACAGCGGAGCCAATCCCGTGTACAATGCGCCATGTGCTGCTTTTCTACAAGCCGCCAAGCCGCGGCGCAATGCGCGTCACCAGGAACAGGACAACGCAATGATCGACGTCTATCTTATCACCGGCGGGATGGGCTGTATTGGTGCCTGGGTGCTCTTTCATCTTCAGCACGCCGGCAAACGGGCGGTCTGTTTTGATCTGAGCGATGACCGCCATCGCCTTGATCTGCTGCTCAGCCGCAGGCAGCAGGCCGAAATCACCTTTGTGCACGGCGACCTTACCGACAGCCGGCAGGTGCTGGCGGCGTTTACCGAGCACAGCGTAACGCACGTGGTGCATCTGGCAGCTTTGCAGGTTCCTTTCTGCCGCGCTAACCCGCCGCTGGGTGCGCAGGTGAACGTCACTGGCACTGTCAACATTTTTGAGGCGGCCCGGCAGGCTGGGGTGCGGCAGGTGGCTTACGCTTCCTCGATTGCCGTCTATGGCCCGCCTGAACTCTATCCACCCGGCTTGCTGGCGCACGCGGCGCCCTATGCGCCGCAGACGCTCTATGGCGTCTACAAAATTGCCAATGAGCAGACGGCGCAAATTTACTGGAACGACTACGGCATCGCCAGTGTTGCTTTGCGCCCCTATACAATTTATGGTCTGGGACGCGACCAAGGGTTAACCAGTGACCCGACCAAAGCGATGTTGGCGGCTGCACGCGGAGAGGATTGCCACATCAATTTTGGTGGTACAATGCAGTTCCAATATGCATCGGATGTGGCACAGCAGTTTATCGCTGCCGCGGAAGAGCCGAGTGCGGGTGCATTTGCGTTTAACCTAGGCACGGCGCCGGTAGCTGTGGCCGATGTGGCCTTGACTATCATGGCTCAGCGTCCCGGCGTGACAATTACTTGTGCCGACACACTGCTGCCCTTTCCGATTGGCTGTGACGACAGCGCGCTCCGCCACTATGCGACGCATGTGTATGAAACGCCGCTGGCGGAAGGTGTAGCGGCGACCATCGAGGCCTTCACCCGCTTAAACGTTTAGCCAAGCAATCACAGTGACTTTTTAGCAATGACTTTCAGCAATCACGGTTAGGAGAAAGTATGCGGCTGGTTACTTTTCAGGATGCGCAAGGTGTTCACCTGGGCGCTGTACGTGAGCATGAGGTGGTGGCGCTGGACGAGGTTGCCCCGGATATGCTTGCTTTGATCGACAGCGGTACGGAAGGCCTGGCGCAGACCGCGCAATTTGTGGCTGCCGCCAGGCACTGGCAGCCTCTCGACAGCGTACTGCTGTTGCCCCCTATCCCCCGCCCGCGCCAGAATGTCGTCTGTGTGGGTCTTAACTACGTCGCCCACGCCATCGAATCGGATCGCGCGCGCGGGCGCGAGCCAAAATTGCCCAGCGCACCGGTGATCTTCACCAAGGCTGTGACCGCGGTTGCCGGCCCTGAGGACGACTTTGTGCTGGACCCCGCCGTCACTGCCGAACTCGACTATGAGGTGGAGTTGGCCTTTATCATCGGCCGCAGCGGCAAAAATATCCCTCGCCAAGAGGCGCTCTCCTACGTCTTTGGCTACACCGTGGCTAACGACATCTCGGCGCGCGACCTGCAAGCGCGGCATCAGCAGTTTTTCAAAGGCAAGAGTTTGGATGGCAGTTGTCCGCTTGGCCCCTGGATTGTAACGGCGGACGAGATAGCGGACCCGGCGGCGCTCACGGTGCGGCTGCGCGTCAACGGCGAACAGCGCCAACTGTCCAGCGTCAGCGACTTGATTTTTGATGTGCCGGCGCTGATCGAGTTCCTCTCGCTGGGAATGACTTTGGAAGCGGGTACGATTGTCTGCACCGGTACGCCTTCAGGTGTGGGGCTGGGCTTTACGCCACCCAAGTATCTGCAAGCAGATGATGTGGTTGAAGCGGAGATCGACGAAATCGGCATTCTGCGCACGCGCATTGTGGGCGTGTAGCAGACGCCCGGCCTGTTGATCGGCCTCGCTGATATGTCACCCGCACGCAAAATTCTTCATCTTGATCTCGATGCGTTCTTCTGCGCTGTGGAAGAGCTGCGCGACCCGTCGCTGGCGGGCAAGTCGTTTGCTGTCGGCGGCCGGCCCGACAGCCGCGGCGTCGTAGCCTCCTGCTCCTATCCTGCGCGCCGCCGCGGCGTCCATTCGGCGATGCCGATGAGCCAGGCGCTGCGGCTGTGCCCAGGCTTGCTCATTGTCCCCACACGCCACGGCGCCTATTCTGCCGTCTCGCGCCAGGTGATGGCGCGTCTATATGCTATTACGCCGCTGGTCGAGCAGCTTTCTATCGATGAGGCATTTCTCGACGTCAGCGAGCGCAGTGAGCCGGCGGAGCAAATTGCACACCAACTGCAAGCGACAATCCGCTGTGAACTGCAGTTGCCCTGTTCGCTGGGCGTAGCCGGCAACAAACTGGTCGCCAAAATCGCCAACAATGTAGGGAAAGAAGGCGCGAGCGGCGATGGCCCACCCAACGCCATTCAGGTGGTGGAGCCGGGGCAGGAGGCCGCCTTTTTGGCGCCGCTCCCATGTGCTGCGCTTTGGGGCATTGGCCCCAAGACGGCGCAGCGGCTGGCCAGCTTTGGCATTGAAACCATCGGCGAACTGGCGCGCTGGCCGGAAGCGGACCTGGTGTATCATTTCGGCAAGAATGGCTACGACTTTGCTCGCCACGCGGTCGGGCTGGATGATCGTCCCGTCATCACCGAACATGAGCGCAAATCCGTCAGCCAGGAAACGACGTTTGCGCACGATGTGGAAGATGGCGAAGCGCTGCGGCGCACGCTGCGCCAACAAGCCGCGGAGGTGAGCCACAGCCTCAAAGCAAAGAGCCTGGCAGGAACGACAGTCAAACTCAAACTGCGCTGGCCGGATTTTACAACCATCACGCGGCAGGTGACGCTGGCCGCCCCCACGGATGATGCGGAAGCCATCAGCGCAGCGGCTTTACAGCTTTTTGCGCGTGAGTGGGGCAGGCGACCGGTGCGGTTGATCGGCGTCGGGGTCAGCAGTTTGCATGACAGGCCCAGCCAGCGCACATTGTTTGACCAGCCCAACGAGCGGGAAGAGCGGCTGGACGCCGCTATGCAGGCCCTGCGCGCCCGCTTCGGCGCGCAGGCCATCCGCCGCGCCGGCGATCTGCCGCAGAAGTAGTGCTGACTCCTATGTTGATGTTTTTTATATCGTAGATTACAGTGGTTCCAACTGCTGTTCGGTGGCAGTGTCCAGCACCCGCCAGCCCAGGCGGGCTATCTCTGTTCGCAGCTGGTCCGACTCCGCCCAATTTTGATCTGCGCGTGCGGCTGCACGCAAATCGAGCAGGGTCAGAACTTGTGCATCGGGCTGTGGCAGCGCCGCACGCGCTCTGGCGGCATCTTCACGGGCGGTGGCGACCGTCTGCCACAGCTGGCTGTCAATGGCCGCTGGACCTTGCAGCGGCTGGAAGTCACCCAGTTTTTGCACGGGGAATTCTTCGCCGGCGGCATAACGGAGCGTTTCACCCTGGCGTATGACAGTTATCTCGCCTACGCCAATGACTGTGCACAGCCTGGCATCGGGATCGAGAGTCAGCGCCGTATTTTCGTCCAAGCCTACTAGTGTATAGGCGGACGGTGGGTCGGGAATCATATCCAGTAGAGCAGCAAAGCGTTCCTGTCCGATATAGCAGCGCGAGGTGTCAAAGGTGGCGCCGCCATCGCTGTTGTTCCAGTGCGAGACGAGCAGCAGGGAGAGACCAAAATCGGCAAAGAAGTCGAGACCAGGCTGCCAATACAGATCGGCGCCTGCCTTGTAGATTTCGTATACGGGGAGTGTCCAGCGGCTGGCGGCCAGTGTCGCAGCGCTGGAAAGCATCAGCGCGGCGCCTTGGCGCTGGCAGGCGCGCGCGGTTTCCCAAACCAGCGACTGGCGCAGCTGTCGCACCGCATAGGTGGGGCTGCCCGGCCCCATAAAGATCACGCTGGCGTCATGCAGTTGGGCCGCCAAAGCCGGATCATCCGGGCTGTAGGCGGTGCCACGCTTGCGCGCGGGTATGATGGTGACAGCCGGCGCAAAGTTTTGCAGCCGCTTTTTGACAAAAAGTGCTACCTGCTCCGCCACATAGCCCGAATTCGGCTCAAAGCCTGCCGGCGTTTCCAAGATAGCCAGACGCACTTTTTCGCCTCTGTCGGCGAGCGTAGCAAAGATCTGGTGGAAAATCTTTTGCGCCGAGGGCGCTGTCTCGCCGGACCCCAACAGGATCACCGGGCCGCCGGCGCCGGACAATTGGCTGGATGGTGATGCGATCATAAACGGCTGCTCCAATCCAATATTAATGCCGACAGCACTTGCGGCCTGTGCACGTGAATATCGTGTGCGGTGTCGGCAAACCACTCGACCGTAACATGCGGCAGTTGCTCTGCCGCAGCCGCCACCTGGCTTTGTTTGACGGCCATCCATTCCGGGTTGCCGTCATCTTCGGCAGCCGCAATGAGGACGGGCGCCGCCACCTGGCCATAAAGCTGCTGCGGGCGCTGATCCCACAGCGCCCGCAAAATGCGCATGTGGCGCTCAAGCGTCAGCCAGGGACGGACACTGTCATCTTCCAACGTTTCGAAATTACCCAATGTAGCCTCAATGCCTTCGCTGCTCCAGTCTGGATGCCACATCGCCATCCGTTCCTGCAGCTGGCGGCGCGGCGCGCCTGCCAGCTGCGGCGGGCGCAGTTGGTCGGCAATCTGCTCCCAAGTGACTCCTTGCCGAGATTGCAGATCAAGAAAGCCGCCGTCCACCATCACAAGCCCCGCTGCACGCTGGGGGTAGCGGGCGCCGAATTCGAGCACCACATTGCCGCCCCATGACTGGCCGGCGATAATGGGCTGTTCAAGTTCCAGTTGGTCGCATAGCTGCGCTAAATCCGCTGTTATGGTGGCAAAGTCATAGCCGTCGTCGGGTTTGTCGCTGAAACCGTGGCCGCGCTGGTCGACGGCATAGACGGCATGGCCGGCTGTTTGCAGGTGACGAGCCACGGCGTCCCAGGTGCGTGCATTGGAGGCCAGCCCGTGCAGGAGCACAAACGGTTTGCCGCCCGCCGGCCAGTGCAGCACATGCAGCTTCAGATCGGGGCGAATAGGGACAAAGAGTGTGTTTTGCAAAGGATTTGTCATTGGCTATCTTTTTCCGTCTGGTATACTAGTATGGTCATCAGGCAGCGAGTGCGCATTTGGATCTCAGTTGCCGAGCCGGTTTTTACGCTTATAACCAGGAGAATGAACGCGCTTGCCTATGTCAGGTCAAGTCCAACTTGTTGAAGAACTAAAGTCGCGCGGTATACGCGTGACGCCGCAGCGGGCAATTATCCTGGAAGCGATCGAAACTATTTCCGGTCATTTCACGGCTGAGGACATATACGCTGTCGTGCAAAAGGTAAGCGCCTACATCAACGTTGCCACGGTGTATCGCACTTTGGACCTGCTCAAAGAACTTGAGTTGGTTACGGAGGCTGATATGGGGACCAGCGCCGTGCACTATGCTCTGCGCACCCATGGCCCCCATCACCATGCCATCTGCCGCACTTGCGGCCGTTCCTTTGAATTCCCCCAAACAATGCTTGCGCCCGTGATCCAGCAGCTTGAAGATCAATTCTATTTTGTCGCTGACGCCAACCATGTGGTGATTTTTGGTTGGTGCAGCGGCTGTCTGCAGCAGTCACCTCCTCAAGAGTAGCCCAATTACCCTCTTCTGTTCCGTGATCCGCGCCCTATTGTAATCTCTTGCACTTGCAGTCGCTTGCAACTGTGAGACAATTGCACCCTGTCCTATCGTCGAAATAAGTTAGATCGGGTTGATCATCAGCCGATCAAGGAAAAGGAATAATGCGCAAAATTACCATTTTCATCTCTTTACTGCTGTTGGTCGTGACGTTGGCAGGCTGTACATCTGTGCCGGTCACTGCACCCGCTGCCCCTGCCGCCGATGCTGCAGAAGCCCCCTTGCAGATTGTGACGACAGTCTCGCCCATCACCAATATCGCCTACAATATCGCCGGGGATAAGGCTCAAATTACCGGCATCGTGCCCGAAGGCGTCAATTCGCACACCTTTGAGCCGGCGCCCTCGGACGCCAAGGTGCTGGCGCAGGCCGATCTCATTTTTGCTAACGGCCTGAAACTAGAGGAGCCGACGCTCAAACTGGCAGAAGCCAATCTCAAGGATGGGGCGCAAATTGTTTTGCTTGGCGAGCAGACGGTGACGCCCGAACAGTATGTCTATGACTTCTCGTTTCCCAAGGAAGCAGGCAGCCCCAATCCCCACTTGTGGCCCAATCCTGCCTTTGCCTTGCGCTATGCGGATGTGATACGTGACACTCTGGTTGAGCGCGACCCGGCCAATGCCGATTATTACAACGCCAACCATGATGCGTTCGCCAAGCGCATCATGGCACTCGAAGCGGCCATTACGGCGACGGTCGCCAGCATTCCGGAGCAAAATCGCAAACTGCTGACGTATCATGATTCTTGGGCCTATTTCGCTCCGGTTTACGGCATGAGTGTCATCGGGGCCATTCAGCCGTCGGATTTTGCCGAGCCTTCGGCCAGAGACATTGCCGACATCATCAAGCAGATTCGTGCGGAAAGTGTGCCGGCTATCTTTGGCTCCGAGGTCTTTCCTTCGCCTGTGCTGGAGCAGATTGCGCGGGAAGCGGGTGCAGAGTATGTCGATGATCTGCGCGATGACGACCTGCCTGGCGCTCCCGGCGAAGCCCAGCATTCCTATTTGGGATTGATGGTCGAAAACATGCGTGTCATGGCCCAGGCGCTGGGTGGCGATCCGTCACTCATCACCGGCTTTGATGTGTCGAATGTGACAGGGGCCGATGCGGCTGTCCAGCAAAATCAGTAGCACACGAGGCTATTCATGCAACCACTTGTAGAATTGCGTCACGTCAGCTTCGGCTATGGCGCCGCACCTGTTCTTGAAGACATATCGCTGCATCTGCATGCTGGGCAGTTTGCTGCTTTGGTCGGCCCCAGCGGGGCCGGCAAAACCAGCCTGCTCAGATTAATTCTGGGCAGCTTGCGTGCAACCGAGGGCACCGTCGCTGTGGGTGGGCAGCGGGTGAACGGCAGCCCCGCCCGCCAGGTGGCTTATGTGCCGCAGGTCGAGACGGTAGATTGGAACTTTCCGGTGACGGTCGAGCAAGTGGTGCTCATGGGACGTACGCGCAAATCGGGTTTTTGGCCCTGGCCTTCGGCGGAAGACAAGCGCCAGGTGCGCTCGATTTTAGAGTGGCTTGAGATCGCGCCCCTGGCCAGGCGCCATATCCGCGATCTGTCCGGCGGGCAGCAGCAGCGTGTTTTTCTGGCGCGCGCCCTGATTTCGCGGCCCGACCTGCTGGTGCTGGATGAACCTACCAGCGGCGTCGATATGCGTACGGCGGAGAATGTGCTGCATCTGCTGGCTGACCTGAATCGCTCTGGGATCACAATTCTCATGACGACCCACGATCTCAACGCCGCGGCGGCGCATGTGCCATGGATTATCTGTCTCAACCGCACCGTCATCGCTGAGGGCGCGCCTGAAGTTGCCTTTACTGAAGAGACGCTCAACCGCACCTACCAGGGAGACATGATCGTGCTGCGTCAAGATGGGCTGCTGCTGATCCAGCAGCGTCCTCATCCGCACAACCATCGCGATCTGCTGCCTGCGCCTGTGCTGGGGCACGCGGCGGGCGCTCTACCTGCTCACGACACTGCCCCCACGGCAGCGGCAAAAGTTGTTCGTCCGATCCAGGAGGCTGCCGGTGACTTGGCTGCTTGAACCGTACCAATTTGAGTTTTTCCGCACCGGCACACTGGCGGCGCTGTTGGCCGGCGCCCTGTGCGGTGTACTGGGCGTCTACATTGTGCTGCGTGGCATGAGTTATATTGGTCATGGCCTGTCGCACGCTATCTTTGGCGGCGCCGTCGTCTCGTTTGTCATGCAGTGGAACTTTTATATCGGTGCAGGGCTGTGGGGCTTTCTCGCTGCCTTGCTGATTAACCAGACGGCGCGGCGCACCCGGATTGGGGCGGACGCCGCTATCGGCGTTATTACTACGGCCAGTTTTGCTGTGGGTGTGGCGTTGATCAGCCGCTATCGGCGCTTTACACAATCGTTCGATGCGGCATTGTTTGGTAATATCTTAGGTGTAACGTGGAATGATGTGTTGGTGATCGCCAGTGTGACGCTGCTAGTGATGGCGGCTGTTTTTATTGCCTATAAGCAGTTGCTCTTCACGACATTTGACACTGACGTCGCACGCGTCTATGGCGTGCGCACCGAGTGGATAGATGCGCTCTTTGCGTTGATGCTGGCTGCGGCCATCATTGCCTCTATGCAGGTGTTGGGCGTCACTCTGATTGCGGCGGCATTGGTCATCCCGGCTATCACGGCGCGGCTGATGACCGACAGCTTTCATCGCATGATGCTGCTGTCCACGTTGATCGGCGCTGCCAGCGGTGTGTTGGGCATGTATCTGAGTTACTATGTAGACGTTGCCAGCGGCGCCACCATCGTCTTGCTGCAGTCGTCCATCTTTGGCATCGTGCTGGCGGTCGAGTCGGCGCGCAAGGTGGCGAGCCGGCGCATCGCACACACGCATATCGGATAGGAAAAATATGGTTCAGCGCAGCTCGGCAGCCGCAGCGGTCAAAGCCAAAAAGTCGCTTGGTCAGAACTTTCTCAATGACCGCGGCTATTTGGAGCAGATTGTTGCGGCTGCCGAACTGACGGCGGACGACCTCGTGCTGGAGATTGGGCCTGGGCAGGGTTCGCTGACGCGCGAACTGGCTGCTGCCGCTGCCGGCGTGGTGGCGGTCGAACTCGATGATCGGCTGATCACGCCGCTGCGCGCGCAGTTTGCCACGCAGCTTGACCGCATCCGCATCGTGCATGGCGACATTTTGGAACTCGATCCGGTGCACTTGATCGATGAATTAGCAGACCAACTCCGCCCGTCTCTGCAGGTGGCTTCACCGCTTGCGGCGGAGCCACCTGCAGAGAACTACAAGGTTGTGGCCAATCTCCCTTATTACATCACCAGCGCCCTGCTGCGCCAACTGTTGGAGGCCAGCCGCCGCCCAACACGTATCGTTGTACTGGTGCAGTTCGAGGTTGCACAGCGTATCTGCGCCCAACCGGGAGCGATGTCGCTGTTGGCGGTGAGCGTGCAATATTATGCGCAGCCGCACTTCGTGCAGCGTGTGCCTGCCGCCGCCTTTCGTCCCGTTCCCAAGGTGGATAGCGCAATTCTACGGCTGGATGTATACCCACAGCCGGTGGTGGATGTTGCGCCGCAGCCTTATTTTGACCTGGTGCGCGCCGGCTTTGGACAAAAGCGCAAGCAGCTTCTCAACAGCCTGTCAGCGGGGCAGGGCCGCCCCAAAAGCGAGATTCTAGCTGCTTTGCAGTGCGCCGCAATCGACCCAATGCGTCGAGCGGAAACGTTGTCGCTAAGCGAATGGGCCGTCTTGCACCATTGCTTGGAAGGGTAAGCCGCCCGCAGAAGCCCAGTGTAAAAGCCTATGCAGAAGCCAGCCCAAAGCTGTATCCACTTTTCATCTCTCTTCCCATAGCCAATTTGTGCTGTTGATGACAAGTTGTAACTCCTGGCCCCACAGCCGCTTTAGGAGGAGCAACAAGGCCGATGTCAATGAAACCAGTGTTAATGAAACCAGTGCATGTCGTTGTTATCGATGACGATGATGTGGATATTGAGGCAGTGATCCGATCTTTTCGTGTCTATGGATTGTCTAACCAGGTTACGGTATTTCACAACGGTGCGGAGGCAATGGTGGCGCTGCGCGGCTCTTTTGGGCAGGAAATCGTATTGACGCCGCACTTGATTTTACTGGACCTGAACATGCCGATGATGAACGGCATCGAATTTCTGGACGAAATGCGCCGCGACCCGCATCTGCGCCGCACGATTGTCTTTGCCTTGACCACATCGGACACGGATGAGGACAAGCTGGCGGCTTATGAGCGCCATGTGGCCGGCTATCTCGTTAAGTCGCATCTCGGCGTCTCTTATGTAGGGCTGACGCAGATGCTGGACAACTATTGGCGCACTGTTGAGTTTCCTACTTCTCTGGGCGCCGCCGATTTTGGTGTAGCCGATCACTAGAGCCTTTGCCTTCGTTTGCATTCCTCACTTTGCCAAGTGTAAACTGACCTCATCTCAATCTACTGGACAAAACGCAAAGAGGGAGGCGCTATGCAAGGGCTTGGCATTGATATTGGCGGCAGCGGCATCAAAGGCGCAATTGTAGATTTGAACAGCGGCGAATTGACGAGTGACCGCCATCGCATTGAAACACCGCAGCCTTCTGCACCGCAGGCAGTGGCGCAAGTCGTGGCCGAACTGGCGCAGCACTTTGCTTGGGAGGGGCCGATTGGCTGCACCTTTCCCGCCATTGTGCGCAAGGGTGTGACGATGACGGCTGCCAATGTAGATAAGAGCTGGATCGGAACGGATGCTGCCGGCTTGTTTGCCGAGGTGACAGGGCGCCAGGTGACTGTGCTCAACGATGCTGACGCCGCCGGCCTGGCCGAGATGACCTTTGGCGCCGGGCGCGGGCGCAGCGAAGGCCTTGTGATTGTGCTGACCTTTGGCACCGGTATCGGCAGCGCCATTTTTTTGGACGGTAAGCTGCTGCCCAACTCGGAATTCGGCCATGTGCCTATGCCCATGAAAGGTCTTATTGCCGAACATTACTGTTCCGACCGCATCCGCAAAGAAGAAGATCTCAAGTGGGACGGGTGGACAACGCGCGTCAATCACTATCTGCAACTGCTGGAACTGCTGCTTTCCCCCGACCTCTTTATTATCGGCGGCGGCATCAGCAAAAAGCCCAAAAAGTGGCTGCCGCTGCTGAAGACGCAGGCTGAAATCGTGGCTGCCGAACTGCAGAATGAGGCAGGTATTGTCGGCGCAGCTATGGCTGTGCAGGCAGGCACACCCCAATGACCGCCGACGCGCTTCCGCCTGTGCGCCCGCCGCTGGACCAGCAGGTCACCTTCCTCTACACGAACGATTTAGAAGCCGGCGCACACTTTTATGGGCGGCTGCTAGGCTTGCCGCTTGTACTCGACCAAGGCGCCTGCCGCATCTACCAGGTGACAGGCAGCGCCTTTGTCGGTGTATGTGAACGCAGTGATGCTTCCGTTTCGCCCGTCTCTGGCCGGCCAGCCGGTATTATCTTGACGTTTGTCACGCAGGAGGTCGATCGCTGGTATGCGTATCTGGTGGCGCAAGGCGTTGTCTTTGAAAAACCGCCTGCTTTGAACACCACCTACAACATCTATCACTGCTTTTTGCGCGACCCCAGCGGCTACCTGATTGAAATTCAGACTTTTCGTGACCCCGCTTGGACTTCAGCCGGATAAGTATGGAGAGCAATCTCTGGAAGTTCAGCCGCCTAAAAGAGCCAGGGCAGTACAAAGATGACCAACATGCTCCAGAGAGCGTAGCACAACGCACCGGCTGCAAATGTTTGGTGTACGTCGGGTAGCCACTTTTCGCGTCTGCCGGCAGTCTGTTTGGCCAGCAAGTAGACCAACAGCCCCGTGTTGATCAGGTTCCAACCGATAAATGTCACTCGGTTTAGCGTCAGCCCTTCTTGCAGTGTGCGGTAGAGGATGGCCGACAGCGCATAGACGCTGACAACCACCGTCAGCGCGGCGACGGCCACGATGCCACGCCACAGCCAGCGCTGCTGCGTCGGGCTGATGCCGACCACTCTACTGGGCGTCACCCCCAACAGCAGGGCGAGCACGGCAAACAGCATTGCATTGTATGTAATCAGCACATCCCGGTTTTCAAATGGCCGCCAAAAGAAGAAGGGCACAAAACAGAGATAGACAGCCAGTACGGCGAATGTCAGCGGCAGAAAGAGACGGAGCAGCAGCGACAGCAGTCGGCTGAGGCTACCCTCAAACGATTGTTCCGCCGGCGACTTGCCCGCATCATACGTGATGGCGACTGCCAGAACGGGAATTACACCGGCGCCACCTACGACCAGCAGCCGTTGGACCATCACCGGCAACTCGATGCCTAAAGCCTGGAAGAGGCTAAAGGTGACCGCCACCAGCACACCCAGCGCACTGAGAAACAGCCCACCCAGAATCATCAGTTCCAAAGATTTGAGCAGAAAAGCAAACCGGTCGCCATTGCTGCCCATCCCGCCCAACAGAGAAGCACCCACAACTGCTGTGGTGACGACCGGCAGATGCAATGCCGCCAAGAGGAGATACTGCTCCTGGAGCACTGTACTGTCGATTATAGGATAGGCTATAGAGCTGTATATAGCTGTGAGGATCAAAACACCTCCCGCTATGCTCCAGCGCCGCCAACTAAATGCCCCTGTACGGGCGAGGTAGGCGAGTATAAACAGCCCCACCAGCGGACTCCACATCAGCACAAGGTAAGGCATTGTGTTGTTGCCTTGTATGCGGATGGTGAAGTTATCGATGTCGGAGAGCAGCCACAGCAGCAGGCCGTTCGTCAAAGCCAACAGCAGCGCAAACAGCCAAGGAACGTGACGGACAATAGCTGCGCCGGCGCCGGCCAAGCGGTAGTGCCAGGCCGCATAGAGCAAATTATCCGGCTGTTCTCCGTATATGGACTGGATGGCTTCGGAAAAACTCCCGGCAGCGCTTGTCTGCAGCGCCTCTTGATACGTCTCTTCCAGCCCGGCGGGGTCGCTCCCCATGCCGGCGATTTGCTGCCGGTAGTTGATCATGGTTGATTCTCCCAATCGTATTATTTCGTATTATTTTCTGTGGTTGGCGGATTTGCCAACCCGGCTGTCCTGTAGTAACATTCGATTCTTGCCAGGGTTGTGGCTGACCTCACCGGTTGGCCTTCGGGGGACAACCCTGGCATTCTTTTACCCTTTTTGCGTTACTATACTTCACAACGAGTTTGCCGGACGGACAGTTTCAACAATTGTCGCGCTGGCCTTCTTTCCTTCCCACATTCTTCCATCACATTTCCCATTGGAATACGGCACTGCTACGGCGACATCCGTCAAGCTGTGCCCTGATTCCTATCCTTCTTATCGGTCGAGTGCGAGGCGCAACTGCTCTCCCTATGCTAGGGTAGCCGCCAGGCGCGCACACCGGCAAGCACTCAAGTGCGCGGTTCATTAGTAGAATACATAGGAAGTAGGAGGCAAATTGTATGTGGAAAACGCTGAAAGCGATCTGGCAGCAATGGAATGATGATGAAGCGTCACTGCTCGCAGCGGCGCTCTCTTACTATACAGCCGTGTCAATCGCACCGCTGCTTGTGCTTGTGGTGATCGTGGCCGGTCTCTTTTTGGGCCAGCAGACTGCGCAGAACCAACTGTTGGCGCAGTTGCGGACAACAATTGGCGTGCAAGGCGCGCAATTCTTAGAGATGGCGCTCAAGAACGCCAACCAACCCACGTTTGCCAGTGTCGCCGGTGTGATCAGCTTTGCGACGTTGCTTTGGGGTTCTACGAACGTATTTGCCCAGTTGCAGAACTCGCTGAACAAGATTTGGAATGTGGAACGAAAGCCAGGCGCCGGCATATGGGCCACGATTCGCAGCCGCCTGCTGTCGTTTTTGATGGTATTGGGGATCGCCTTTCTGCTCTTGGCTTCACTGTTTTTGAGCACACTACTGACCGCTTTCTTGCAGTGGGGCCAGGGCATCTTGCCGGGGGCCGGTTGGGTCTGGCAGATCGTCAATTTCTTGGTCTCTTTGGCCGTAATTACCCTGCTGTTTGCGGCGGTCTACAAGGTCCTGCCCGACGCTGAAATTGCCTGGCGTGACGTCTGGCTGGGCGCCGCTGTAACGGCGCTGCTTTTCACCGTCGGCAATTTTCTACTGGGATTCTATCTCGCCAACGCCGGCTCAACCTATGGCGCAGTGGGTTCAGTCATGATCTTCTTGCTGTGGGTTTTCTACTCCGCGCAAATCCTGTTTATGGGCGCCGAATTCACCCAAGTCTATGCCAGCCGCTATGGCTCTGGCATCCGCCCCGACGTAGATGCCATGCGCACCGATAAACCGATTTCTGCGGCTGAACGCAATCCGGCGCAAAAGATGGATGCTCAGTCGCGCTCTAGATAAGCGACCTGCTCCTGGGTCAGCAGTACGTCGGCAGCCTGAAGTGTGTCATTGAGCTGTTCCTGCGTGCGGCAGGCAAAGATGGGGAAGGTGGGAAAAGGCTGCGCCATGAGATAGCCTAAAACAATGGCCGTGATCGACAGTCCGGTTTCGGTGCTCAGGCTGCGGATGCGCTCCAGCCGCTCCCTGTTGGTGGGACTGCCATACAGCCGCTGTTGGTCTTGGTTCATGCTGTCCACCGTGCCGGCGGCTAACCGCTGGAAGTAGCCGTTGGCCTGCGCCGAGTAAGGTACAGCCGCCATGCCGCCGGCCAGATGAAACTGGCGGAGATCGCTGTCCATGGCTGCCGCCGTTGGGTCGGGCAGCCTCTTTGCATCCACCGCTGCTAAGCTCCACATCATCTGGTCAGCCACAAAGCCGCTCCAGCCTTGGCTGCGGGCATAGGCCTGCGCTTCGGCGATACGACCTACCTGCCAGTTGGAGCAGCCGTAGTAGCGAATTTTGCCCGCCCGCACCAGGCTTTCCAGCGTCTCTAGAATGTCTGCCACCGGTCGCTGCGCATCATCGCGGTGCAGCCAGTAGAGGTCAATTACATCGGTCTGCAGATTGCGCAGACTGGCTTCCAGATCGCCCACAATTTCAGCACGCGCCAGACGGCCTACGTGCATTGTATCAAGTTTTGGATGGCCGCCTTTGGTCGCCAGCACAATTTGCCTACGTTTGTCGCTGTGTTGCAGCCATTTTCCGATCATCTTCTCGCTGACGCTGCGCTCGCCCGGCAGCCAGTCGGAATAGACCTGGGCCGTGTCGATAAATGTGCCGCCTGCTTCCAAAAAAGCATCGAGCAGGGCAAACGAGGCCGGCTTGTCATTGACGCTGCCGATCATGGTGGTGCCCATGCACAAGAGGGAAGGCGTCAGTGTCGTATGCGGAATGGGATTGTATAACATGGTTTCCACCTCACTTGTTTGGACTATCCGGGTCAGTTGGTTGCGATTGTACAATTGCGATTGTAAATGACACGCTGCTGTAGCGTGAATCGTATATATGTCAGGATCTGGCAGCAAATTGCGGTACACTGGAAGTGCAGTACAGACTAACATCTTGCACAATAACAACAGTTCAAGTAAATGGAGATACACAAATGAATACGCAGGATACAGCGAAAACATGGGAACTGCAGATTGTGGAACGCCCGGCCTTTACTGCGGTGGGCATGGTCTATCATGGTCCTGCCGGCGACCCTGAGCTCCCACGATTGTGGGAGAAGTTTGGTCCGCGCATGGAGAGTGTTGAGAAGTCGATCAATCCTGTTGTTTCGTATGGCATCTGCCGCGATATGGATATGAGCACAGGCAAGTGTTACTATATGGCCGCCGTTGAAGTAGAGCCGGATGCGCCTGTGCCGGCAGATATGGAGCGCTGGGAGGCGCCGGGCGGCGTCTACGCCATGATTCCCGCCACACTGTCCACCATTCAGGATGCTTATTATGTGGCGGGGGAACATCTGATCGCCGATGCCGGCTACCGTCGCCAGGGTAATATTGATTACGAGCTGTATGACGAGCGTTTTGACCCGTCGCAGCCGGACTCGATCCTGTACATCTGCATTCCGGTGGAGAAGCTGTAGGGGGCATTCCCAGTAGAGGCCTGAGACCACTCAGCTTGGTTACGCAATGTCCAATACCGCTACACGTCTGATTACGTTGATCATGCTGCTCCAGCGCCGGCCTAATCAAAAGGCCGGCGAACTGGCTGATGCGTTGGGCGTGTCGGTGCGCTCGCTGCACCGCTATATGGGGATGTTGGAGGAAATGGGCATTCCCATCTATTCGGAGCGAGGGCCTGCCGGCGGCTTCTCGCTGGTGCGCGGCTATAAGATGCAGGCGCTGGTCTTCACGCCCGCTGAGGCGGTCTCAGTCGCCCTGGGGGCAAGGCTAGTGGGTGAACTGTGGGGGCCACTCTATGCGGAAGCCGCCCAGGGTGCACTGGCGAAGCTGGACAACGTGCTGCCCGAGGAGCAGCGGCGTGAAGTGGAATGGGCCTCGCAGTCGCTGATCGTCATGGGGATGAACCGCGCGGCGCCTGGGCCGTTGGCTTCACACCTGGAGACCTTGCGCACTGCATTGCGCCGCCGGCAGCATGTGCAGTTGGTCTATCGCGGTCGCGGCCGCGCCGGCCCCAGCGAGCGCGGCTTTGACGTCTATGCTTTAGTGCATGGCTTCGGCTGGTGGTATGCAGTCGGCCACTGCCACCTGCGCAGCGAGGTTCGCTCCTTCCGCATCGACCGTATGATGGGCGTCACTTTGGCTGAGGGAAGCTATACGATTCCCGCCGACTTCGACGTGCAGCCCGTCATCGCCTTTGAGCAGCAGGCGCACAGCGGCATTCATGTGCGCCTGCGCTTCCACCCCTATGGGGCCGATATTGCATGTCACAACCGCTCTTACTGGCAGAACTTTGCGGAGCAGCCTGACGGCTCGGTTCTGGTCACCTACTCGTCGCCTGACTTGATCTGGGCCTCCAGCGTGGCTCTCTCCTATGGTCCATTGGTGACCGTGGAGGAGCCGGCAGAACTGGTCGAGTTGATGCGCAGCCAGGCACAGGCGATCTTGGCCAACTATACCTAGGCAGCCGGTGGCTTGGAATTTCACCTACGCACCGCAATCGCCCGCGCGTATAGCGCCTCATACTCGTGCGCGCTCTTCTCCCACGAATAATCCAGCGCCATGGCGGCTTGGATCATTTGCTGTATGTGCTGCGGGCGGTCATAGTAGGTGCTGACAGCCCAGCCGACCGTAAAGTAGATGGCGCTGGGGTTTGGCTCCCAGAATTTGAAGCCCGTTCCCGATCCGGTTGCCTCGTCATACTGCTGCACAGTGTCGTCCAGCCCGCCGGTGGCGCGCACGATGGGCAGTGTGCCGTACTTTAACGAATACATCTGGTTGAGGCCACACGGCTCATAGATCGACGGCATGATAAAGAAGTCCGATCCGGCTTCAATCCAATGCGCAATTTCATTGTTGTAACCAATAAACGCGCCGATGCGGCCCGCAAAGCGAGCAGGCAACCCGGCGTAGAAACTCTCCAAGCCTTTGTCGCCTGATCCCAAAATCACAAACTGCACGGCCATATCGGCAACGATCCGTTCAATGGCTCCCGCCAGCAGATCCAGCCCCTTTTGTGCGACCAGGCGGCTGACGACGCCAATAATGGGAACATGGGGGTTTTGCTCCAGACCAAAACGCGCTTGCAGGGCGCGTTTGGAGGCTGCCTTGCCCTCCAACCCCGGCCCGTAGCGGTCGGGTATCAGCGGATCAATCTCCGGGTTCCACTGTGTGTAGTCAATGCCGTTGAGGATGCCGACATAGCGATCGCCTTTGTCACTGAGATAGGGCGCCAGGCCGTAGCCAAGTGCTGGGGTGCGCGTTTCGGCGGCATAGGTAGGGCTGACCGTGTTGACTATATCGGCATAGACAATGCCCCCTTTGAGGAAGTTGATGGCGCCGTAGTCCTCAAACTTATCCGGCGTAAAATTGCCCCACTGCAGCCCTAAATAGTCAAAGAAATAGGCGCTGTACTTGCCCTGATAAGCAATATTGTGGATGGTGAGTACGCTGGCGGCGTGGCCCAGCAGTGGATCATTCCAGTGCCAGAGTTTGAGATAGGCACAGGCCAGCGCCGTCTGCCAGTCGTGCACGTGTACGATGTCGGGGGCAAAGCCCAAATCTTGACACAACTGCAGGCCGGCGCGGGTCAGAAAGCCAAATCGCAGCGGGTTGTCCTGGTAGTCGTTGTAGTTTTCGTCGTGGTACAGCCCCGGACGCTCAAAATATTTGTTGGACTCAATAAAATAGGTGGGCACGCCCTCGTTATCGGCAGTATCTACCGCACACCACTCCTGCGTATTACCCATCCAGACGCCCATCGAATCCCATTGGCGGCGCAAGCCATACTTGCGTGCGTCGATACTGCCGTAGCGCGGCATGACTACAATCACCTCGTGGCCAAGACGGCGCAGGACCTGCGGCAGCGCACCCACCACGTCAGCCAGCCCGCCGGTCTTGGCATAGGGCACGACTTCGGAGGAAATCATGACAATCTTGAGCGATTTCATGCGCATGGCTCCTTTTGGGAAGTTTTTGAGAGAAGAGCGATAGATGAGAGCAGTAGAAATATAGTATCATAGATGACAACAAAATTGGATGGGGCGAGGGATGTTTGAAGCAGAAGTTTTGCATAATGCGCCGGCAGTGCGTGGACGAATGCTGGCGATTCTAGAGGCGGCGCTGGCGGCTGTGCGGCCCGACCAGGCGGTGAAGGCGCAGCTGCGCCGCCGCGGCGATCGGCTGCTGGTGGGCGATCAAACAATCGATCTGGCCGGCTGCGAGCGTATTTTTGTCGTCGGCGCCGGCAAGGCCGGCGCGCCGATGGCGCAAGCGGTGGAGGATCTGTTAGGCAGCCGCATCAGCGCCGGGCTGGTTGTGGTCAAAGAGGGGCACGGCGGCCCGACAAAGCGGATCGAACTGGCTGAGGCCGGCCATCCTGCACCGACAGAGGCGGGGTTGGCGGCCGGCAAACGCGTTCTGGCGCTGGCGCAGCAGGCAAATGCGCATGACCTGGTAATTGTCTTGTTGTCGGGCGGCGGTTCGGCGCTGCTGGAGGCCACAGCCCGCATTGATTTGGCAGATCTGCAAGCGATGACTGCGGCCCTGCTGGCCTGCGGCGCTACCATCAATGAAATCAACTGTCTGCGCAAACATATGAGCTTGCTGAAAGGCGGCCAGTTGGCGCAGGCGGCTGCGCCTGCGCGTCTGGTTACGCTGGTGCTCAGCGATGTGGTAGGCAGTCCACTGGATGTAATTGCCAGTGGGCCAACCGTTGCGGATACGACAACCTGGTTTGATGCCTGGGCAATTGTGGAGAAGTACGATTTGCCGGCGCGCCTGCCGCAAGCGGTGCTGACGCGGCTGCGGGCGGGCGTCGCCGGCAGCCTTCCCGACACCCCCAAAGTCGGCGACAGCGCGTTTGCCCGCAGCCACGTCATTGTTGTCGGCGACAACCGGGTGGCGGCCCAGGCCGCTGTCCGCCAGGCGGAGGCGCTTGGCTACAACAGTCTGCTGCTCTCCACCTTTATTGAAGGTGAGGCCAGCCAGGTGGCGCTGGTCGCCGCCGCATTGGCCAAGGAAATTCTTGCCGGCAGCGGGCCGCTGCCGCCTCCAGCCTGTCTGGTTTTGGGTGGCGAGACGACCGTCACCTTGTCCACAAGCGCCCGCGTGGGCACAGGCGGGCGCAATCAGGAGTTGGGATTAGCGGCGGCACTGGTGCTGCAGGGCGTTGCCGGCGTCACGCTGGCGGCTTTGGCGACCGACGGCAGCGATGGCCCTACCGACAGCGCCGGTGCAATGGTGGATGGTGGAACCGTGCGGCGCGGGGTTGCGTTAGGACGGAGTGCAGCAGACGCACTGCGCTGCCATGATGCCTATCCTTTTTTGCAGGCGAGCGGTGATTTGCTGCGCAGCGGCCCGACGCAAACGAATGTGAATGATCTTATCGTTGTACTCGTAGAGTTGTAGTTATAGAATTGTGGTGATGAAGGCAGTTAAAGCGAACGATCTTTAATTGCAGACAATGCATTTGGGCAAAAGCTTGTTATAATAAAGAAGCTTGCAAAAAAAGTCATCAATTTGAAATTGTAAGCAATTTGTCAACAGTTTTTCACCTGATTTTGGCTTTTTCCGCTGGACGAAAGCCAAAAAACAGTGTTCAATAGTAGTCGGTTCAGCTTGAGGAGCACAGCGCAGCCCTTCTTGCTATTATCATAACAAGGCAGCTACCGGTTGGAAGATGCGCACCGGCCCTTGGCATTGGGCGCCGAGGGAATTGAGGTTTGAATGGGACGACAGCGATGAAAAGAGATATGGATTTGGTGCGCAAAATCATGCTGGCCGTGGAAGCCAGCGATCGTCCGTTGGATAGCTCGCTGATCCGCATCGGGGGCTATTCAGGTGAAAGCATTACCGAGCATATGCGGTTGTTAAACGAAGCTGGATTGATTGAGGGGATTTCCGCCTACAGCGTAGAACATCGGCTCAAGTGGATTGAAATGCGTCTGACTTGGAACGGGCACGATTTTCTGGATGCAGCCCGTAATGAGGCGGTGTGGGTGGAAACCGTGTCGGAAGTGCGCAAAAAGACCGGTGCAGTGCCTTTTGAAGTGTTGAAGAGCCTGCTGATGGATGTTGCGCGTGAGTCGGTGCGTCCGGCGGCTGAAACCGCACGCGGCCGTTCTCTCTTTGGTAAAGGGGGCTTACTCGAGCTGCGTGAACAGCCGGGTTAAATACTCCAGCCGGGCGCTGCGAACAGGACTACATCATTGCCCACTTCGCAGCTTGCAGTGCCCGGTTCCCCTTTTTCTACTTTGCTTTGCCCCTGCGTAGGTCGTTCTTTCTCACCGGATTGGTGTCCAGCAATTCTGCATGAAGCCTGATTTCTTGCTATCTGCTTGCCGAAAAGCGGCTGCGCATACACTGCTTGCTTACAGCACGCCGCCGCTTCCCGGCAAGTTTCATTTCGAAGCCTACTCCACTACCAACTCCAGGCGATTTGTTCCTCCAGCCAGCCGTTATTCAGATAGTCCGGCTCAAACTGTACGCGGCCATCAATGGGGCCAGGCAGCACAGCCAACGGGCGTTGGTTGCGCCCGTCGCTGCCCATCACCCACAGCGCCCACTGCCCGCTGCGGTCGCTGACAAAGGCCAGCGATTGACCGTCGGGCGACCACGCTGGCAGGCCATCCTGCGCCGCGTCATCGGTCAGCCGGCGCAGGTTGTCTCCCTGCAAATCCACTGTATAAATATCCCAATTGCCGTCATCGCTGTCGCTCATAAACGCGACGCGGCTGCTGTCAGGCGCAGCAGCTATGGCTCCAATGGAAGCGCGGCTGAAAAAGGCACGCTGGTTGCTGCTGTCGCCATTCATCACCCAGAGTTGATCGCGCTCTCCACTGCGGTGATAGACAATCTGCCCATCCGCCATCCAGTCCGGGTCCTCGCCAAACAACCCGCCTGCTCCCCATTCCCAGGCGCGGCGATTTTGTTCGTCGCTCCAAACGTAGTAAATGCGGTGCAAACGATCTCCTTGCCGGTAGGTCGAAAAGACAATCTTGCTTTTATCCGGCGAGAAAGAGGGTAGAACATCCTCCAACTTGTCGGTCAGCCGCAGGGCATTGGCGCCGTCACTATCCGCCACCACAATACCGCGATCATCGCGCTGCCAATGCCGGTAAGCCAGCCGTGTGCCATCGGCGCTCAATGCAGGGGCACTGGCATTGGCGACAACCAGCCGCCAGTTGGCCCCGGTGGCATCTACAAGCCAGATATTGTAGATTTGCTGTTCGCTGTCAAAGACAGGTACGGCGATTTTGCCCGGCAGGGCGCCGGCGAGGGCGGTTGTTACCGTGGCCGGTGTGGGTGACGGGCCGGCTGCTGTCTCGCCTGTGGGTGCGGCGCTCACAGCGCTTGACACCGGCAGTTGCGCCAGCGGCGTGGAGACGGTGGCATAATCCGCTGATATCCAGCCAAACGCCGCATCTTGTCCGGGCACAGCGATCAAAAGCCATTTACTGCTGCTGTCGCGCCCCAACAGCGTGACGCTCTGTCCATTCGCGAGACGAGCAATGATCGGGTAGCTGGAGCCTGGGCCGCTGCGCACGCGCAGCCGTGTGCCGGCGCTGGTGCGCACCGTCGTGCGGCCGGGAGCGGCAGCGGCTGTCTTTGTGGCTGTGGCAGTTGGGATTGTGGCAGCGGGAACGGTGACGGTGGCGGCGATAGTAGCCGCTGCAGTCGCCGTAGCTGTGGCCGTGACTGTAGCGGTTATGGTGGCTGTTACCTGTGCAGCAGGCGGTGTGGCCGTGGGCGTGCTCTGCGCGGCACTGGGCAGCGGCAGCAGGACAACGACCAGCAGCAGCAGAAGTGCTCCCGGCCCGAATACACGGAATAGACGAAAACGCATTGTACGCCTCCTCAAATAACTTTAGTTTCCGGTAAATCAGGGGTCAAGGGCCCGTTTGGTGCGGCGATGGGCATGAATGCCTTTGGGCAAATGGGTGGTGACGGAGTTCTTTTTACGAAGTTCCAGGTCGCAAGTGAGTAAGTTCGGAAAATCAGCTTGTGCCAAGACTCGACGGAGGCGACCGGGGGTGGGTTTGGGTGCTCTGTCCCAGAAAGCGGTTGGCACAGGGGGTAAAACGGCAGCCACATAGGTCAAGATCGCACCTGCGACAAGGCCAAGTTCCGGC
>JBBRBX010000009.1:0-74406 GCA_038205395.1 Caldilineales bacterium | reverse complement strand
CCACCAGATTTCGCCAGCGGAATCATTTCCTGGATAATGTCCCACTGGCTGTCAGTCAAATCGCTGGGGTATTGTTGCTTGTTCACAACTACAACATACACCGCCCTTTGGCTGACAGCCGTTACTTTTCAAACAGTTTCTAAGGATACACGACCTACCCGCGCAAGTCGCCTATCACACGACAAGGCGCGCCCTCGCCAAAGGGCAGGGAAAACCGCGGACCGGCGCGTACGGGCGAGGCTGAGTCGGTGACGCTCTCCCCTGTTTGACGCGCGCATGGGGAGACGGTAAGATGCGGGGCTATGCTATCCAAATATGGGCGCGGCTGGATTGCGGCCCCCCTCAGCCATATTGCCGTCTGGTTGGAAGCGACAGGGATCAGCCCCAATGCGCTGACGCTGATCGGCTTCGGCTTGACCGCGCTGGTGGCGCTGGTGCTGGCTTCCGGCCAACTGCTGTGGGGCGGGCTGTTGCTGGTGGCAGCGGCGCTGTTCGACACGCTCGACGGCGCGCTGGCGCGGCAGGCAGGCAAGACAACAGTCTTTGGAGCCTTTTTGGACAGCGTGGTGGATCGCTTTTCGGAGTCAGTGACGCTGATCGCGCTGGTCTACTATTACAGCAGCCGGCCCAGCGGCGAGTTTGTCAGTGAATTGGGCGGCCAGATAAGCGGCTTCCTGCTGTGGGGCAGCAACGATCGGCTGGCGGTTGTGCTGCTGGCCTGCACGCTGATGGGGTCGCTGCTGGTCAGCTATACGCGGGCGCGCGCCGAGGCGGTGGGCATCGAGTGCCGCGAAGGCTTTTTTCAGCGCACCGAGCGCATTGTCGTGTTGGTGCTGGGGCTGGTGAGCGGCTGGATGCTGCCCGCACTGTGGCTGTTGGCGATTTTCACCAATCTCACCGCCGTACAGCGCATGGTCGATGTCTATCGCAAAACCCAACCTTCCTCGCCGGCGCGCTAGCGACCGGCGTATGCGCCCGCCGTTCGCCAATAAAGCGCGCGCGCCCGAGCGGAGCATTTCTTCCCAGCGCGAAAATTGAGCGTATTCTTTTGCGCCGTTCTGCGTCATCATGTTCAAGAATCTGACGAACCGTAGCCGTATCATTGAAGCCATGCCGATTCGTGAAACGAGCGAAGAAGAACTGCTGGCGGCTGCCATGCAATATAACGAGGCTGCGCTTGGCGAGTTGTACGACCGCTATGAGGCCAAGATTTACAGCTACGTCTACCGCAGAACGGGCGAGCAGGCATTGGCCGAAGATTTGACCGCGCAAGTCTTTTTGAAAATGTTGGAGTCGATTCGCGACCGCAAAGCCTGGCACAGTTCCTTTTCCGGCTGGTTATACCGCATTGCGCACAATCTGGTCATCGATCACTACCGCCGCCGCGGCCGCCATAGTGCGATAGATATCGAGGAGGCGCCACCGATGGCAGGGGATGTGGAAGATCCCGTCGTAACGGCCGAGATGAACCTCGACGCCGAACGGCTGCGCGCCGCCATCCGCCGCCTGACCGACGAGCAGGCGGAGGTAGTGAGCCTGCGCTTTTTGGAAGGGTACAGCATCGCCGAGGTGGCGGCGCTGACCAACCGCACGGAGGGGGCGATCAAGGCGCTGCAGTACCGCGCCGTGGCCACTCTGCGCGGGCTGTTATATGAATACATGCACTGAGAAGGCGATATCATGTCGATGCAAGAGCTGTTTGCCGAAGCGGTAGAACGCCTGGCTGCAGGGGAGCCTGTAGCCTCTATCGTGGCGTCCTACCCGGCGGACGTGCGCGACGAACTGAGCGGGCTGCTGGAGGTGGTCGAGTTCAGCGGCCAACTGGTGGCGCAGCCACTGCCCGCGCCCGCGCCGGAGCGGCGCAGCCATGCGCGCGCGACTTTTTTGCAGCAGGCGAACGCACTGCGGGCTGATCTGGAGGAAACGCTGGGGCAGGCTGTCGTCCCCCCGCTGGGCACACACGCCCGCCCTCCGGCGCCACAGCCGAGCTGGTGGGCGCAACTGCGCAGCGGTTGGCGCAGCCTGCTGGATGCGCCTGTGCTGCGGCTGGCCCCGCTGGCTGCGGTCATACTGGCCGTCTATCTAGCCACCTTTTGGACTGTCAAGAGCGCCGAGGCCGCCTTGCCCGGCGATGCCGTCTACCCGCTCAAACAGTGGATGCGCGAACAGCGCGTCAACCTGGCCCCGCCCGCCGGGCGCATCGCCGCTATCCAGGCCGCGCAGGAGGAGCTGGCCGCCGAAGCCAAATCGCTTGTGACCCAGCCGCGCGCCCGCAGCCCGCTGGCGCAGGAATTCAGCGAGTCAATGGTCTATTACGGGCGGCAGGGCGACCTGCTGCTGATTGGCCCCTTCCTGGTCGCACCCAACTTCCAGCCGGACGCCAATGTCGAGGCCTTTGCACCGATGACGATAGAGGGCAGCCTGCAGCCGGGCGCCACTGTCGAATTGACCTACCGGATGCTGCCGGGCAATCCCAGCGTGGTGCAAGGTGTGCGGGCGGTGGTGGTGGACAGCCCCAAACCTGCGCCGCAGCCAACAGCCACGCCCACGCGACAGCCGGCGGGGGATGCCGGCTGCCGCCCTAATTTACCGGAAGGGTGGATTCCCTATGCCGTAGCCGGCGGGGACAGCCTGGCGCGCCTGGCCGAACGCAGCGGGGCGAGCGTTGCCACCATCCAGCGAGTAAACTGTTTGGCGCAGGGGAGTCTGGCGGGGGTAAGCACCCTGTATCTGCCCGACCGTATCTATGTGCGGGTGACGCCGCCGGCCATGCCCACAGAGACGCCGGCGCCGCTGCCCACGCGCACGCCCATTCCCAGCGAGACGCCGACGCCGCTGGATACCCCCAGCCCACAGCCGCCAACCACTGTCGCCACACTGGAACCGGGTGATGAGACCGCTGAGCCGACGGCAGAAGCGACCACAGAAGCGACCGCGCAACCAACCGCGCAAGCGACTACTGAGCCAACTACGGAACCAACCGCGGGAGCAACTGCGGAGGTGACAGCGGAAGCGACCGCTCGGCCCACGACGGACGCCACCAGCCAGCCCACCGTCCAGCCAGGCGCAGAAGCAACGGATGAGCCAACCAGCCAGCCGGGCGTCACCGCCACAGCCACCGCAACCAGTCAACCCGCCGGCACGGCGACGCCCCAGCCTAGCAGCGAGGCCACCGCCCAGCCCACGACAGCCGGGACTCTTGCGCCTACGGTGGACGCCACCGCTCAGCCCGCCGGCACAGCCACCGCTGCACCGGGCGTCACCGTTCTGCCGTCCGCCACTGTGGCCACGGACGCCGGCGCCACTCTGCAGCCGACGATACAGCCGACTCTCCAGCCGACTGTGCAACCTACAGCAGGCGTCACCGCCACGCCAGGCGTTACCGTTCAGGCAGCGGCTACCAGCCAGCCCACCATACGGCCTACGACGCCGCCCACGGCGCCGCCGGCCACAGCCGCGCCTCCCCCGCCGGCGCCCACCCAACCGCCGCCGACTACTCTGCCGACTACTCTGCCGCCAACCCAGCCGCCGCCAACCGCTGTGCCGCCCATCCAGCCGCCGACTGAGTCGCCCACGCTCGAAGCGGCGGAGGGCTAACCTTGGGCAAATTCACCTCCGCGTAATGGGGGAGGCTGCCCCCATCACATCAACTTGTAACCTTTTAGGCTACAGGCTACTGCAAAAAGTGTGATATGATAGTCAGCATCAAGCACCGTGGTTTGCGGCTGCTTTTTACAAAGGGCGACCGCAGTAAGGTGCGGGCAGCTATTGCCGCCAAAGCGGATGGCATCAAAGTAGAACGCTACCGGCTGCCCGCCGGCAAGAATTTGCAGTCCCCCGTGGTGTAGACCACCCCCTAACGTGACGCCCCAGCGCGGTAATCCGTCGCGCGCCTTATGCCTGGCTCAGTCCCCGCCGATTTTCTTCGCTTCAATGGTCAGGCTGAGCGCGCTCTGTTGCCGGGCCGCCCTGACAGGTTGCATCTTTGTCCGTTTGCAGAGAAAATAAGCCGAATCCAGGATCGGCCACGGGCGCGCCAGGCTGGTGCACACGGGTTAACCGGATTCTGTGCTGCTGCACTGCGCTTATTTTATACATTTCTGTAACCCAACGGTTAGAAAGGGTCAACCGCCGCATGGTTCGCATTGCCGAAAATGCTACGCAACTGATAGGCAATACCCCCCTCGTCAAGCTCAACCGCGTCACCCAGGGCGCAGCCGCTACGGTGGTCGCCAAGCTGGAGTTCTTCAACCCTGCCAACAGCGTCAAAGACCGCATTGGCGTGGCTATGCTGGAGGCCGCCGAGCAGGCCGGCAAAATCGGCCCGGATACGATCATCCTGGAACCGACGAGCGGCAACACCGGCATTGCCCTGGCCTTTGCCTGCGCTGCCAAGGGCTACCCCTGCACACTCGTCATGCCCGAAACCATGAGCCAGGAACGGCGCATTGTGCTGCGCGCCTACGGCGCCAAGCTGGTGCTCACCCCCGGCCCCGGCGGCATGAAGGGCGCAATCCAGAAAGCGGAAGAAATGGCCGCAGACGACCCGCGCTATCTAATTCTCCAGCAGTTTGAAAATCCAGCCAACCCCGCCATCCACCGCCGCACGACCGCCGAAGAAATCTGGCGCGACACGGATGGGCAGGTGGACTTTCTGGTGGCGGGCGTCGGCACCGGCGGCACCATTACCGGTGTAGCCGCAGTGCTCAAAGAGCGCAAACCCACCTTCCAGGCGATTGCCGTCGAGCCGGTCGAGTCGCCGGTGCTGTCGGGTGGCAAGCCGGGGCCACACAAAATTCAGGGCATCGGCGCCGGTTTTGTGCCGGGTGTGCTCGATACGGGGCTGATCGACGAGGTAATTCAAGTCAGTAGTGAAGAAGCTTTTGCCATGGCGCGGCGTGTGGCGGCGGAAGAGGGGCTGCTGGTCGGCATTTCGTCGGGAGCCGCCATCCAGGCGGCGCTGGTGGTGGCGCGCCGGGCGGAAAATGCGGGCAAACTGGTGGTCGTCATCATTCCTTCGTATGGCGAACGCTATCTCAGCACAGCCCTGTTTGAGGATTTACGCGGGTAGGCGGCGCGCCAACCGCCAAGGAGTCAGCTATGTGGGCCACGCTGCGGCAGGATATCCAAGCCTTTTTTGATCGCGACCCAGCTGCGCGCAGCACACTGGAAGTGCTGCTCTGCTATCCTGGGCTGCATGCGCTCTGGTTCTACCGGCTGGCGCACTGGCTGTGGCGGTGCAATCTGCGCACGCTTGGGCGCTGGGTGTCGCACTGGGGCCGCTTTTTCACCGGCATTGAAATCCACCCCGGCGCCACCATCGGGCCGGGGTTGGTGATCGACCACGGCATGGCCACGGTGATCGGCGAGACGGCTGAAATCGGGCGCGACGTCACCCTTTACCACAATGTGACGCTGGGCGGCGTCGATCTCAACAAGGGCAAGCGCCACCCAACGGTGGAGGAATGTGTGGTCGTGGGGGCCGGTGCGCAGGTGCTGGGCAACATCACCATCGGCGCCCATTCGCGCATCGGCGCCAACGCAGTGGTGGTCAAAAACGTGCCGCCTAGTTCGATTGTCACCGGGGTTCCGGGACGTATCCGCACCCGCCGCGGCGTGGAGCCTGATCTGCTGGACCCCGACCTGCACCACGACCTAATGCCCGACACGACGCTGGAGATGGTGCAGGAGTTGAATCTGCGCATTGTGGCCCTGGAAGAAGAAATCGCCCGCTTACGCGCGCCACAAAAGGAAGAGGCTGCCCAGAAGCAGCTTTCCGGGTGAGAGGGTAACAGTTCACCAGCAGGCGGCGTCGCTTTACTCTTCCGCTGCAACCTCTGCCGGTATCTGCGGCGGCCAGGCCACATACGAGAGCAACCAACCCGCCACGCCCGGCAGGACGATGGCTCCTCCCAGCAGGTGGATTGACCAGCGCGAGCCTTCCGTCAGCAGCAGGGCAAAAAAGTAGGCGCCAAAGAGCAGCGCCGGCGCCACAAAGGCAAACACGCGCAGCCCCTGCCAGTCAGGCGGCGCCTGGCTCGCCTCGTCTGGGCCAAAGGCCAGCGCCTGCGCCCGCTGCAGCAGCCAATCGCAGATCACCACCGCCACAACCATCACGCCGGTGAGAGCGGCGTGGTAGGGCAACCCCCAATCGAGCGCCGCCATCGCCACACAGTTCACCCCCCAGACCAGGATCAGCGACCCCACCGGCAGGCGCCAGCGGCGCAGGACGACAAACAAGGGGCCAAGCAGCAGCGCGCCGGTCAGCATCAGGCTGACGGTGCCGCCCATCTGGCCGATGTCGCTGCTGAAGTGTTTGTGGTTGGCCCCGCCGATGATGCTCATTAGTGGATGTGAGAACATCATAAAAAAAGGTAAAGACGGCGGTAAGCAGGCAGAGCGAAAGCAGCGCCGGGCCAAGCTGTCGCCAGCCACGCCCGCCGGGCCGCTGCCAGGCTGCACGCAGCGGCGCGCTGACGACCAGCGCCAGCCCCGTCCCCAGCAGCAAATGGGTGGGGCTAACCAGCGCTTCAAAGCTTTCCTCAATCCCGAAGAGCGTATGCCAGACCAGATCGCCTACACCGGCGGCGGCAAAGACCGCCGTCCCCAGCAGCGCTGGGCCATAGCCGGCAGGCAAGGCGGCGCGGCTGTGATAGCCGCGCTGCCAGTTGACCACCACAGTCGCAACCAGCACAAGCGCGCTGAGGGCAAAGCCGGCGTAGAAAAAGGCGTGCCAGGGGGTGAAGAAGGATTGATCCACCTTGCCGTGGTTGTGCACCCAGCCGTCCAGATAGAGACCGCTCAGAAAAAGCGCACCCAGCCCAGCCATCAGCCAGTCATAGGTCAGGCCGCCAATGGCGCGAGCGCGTTCGCTTGTGTGGGCCGGATGGCTCGTGTCTGCCACTGCCGTCATGCTGCCTCACTTTCAGATCCGCCAGATGAAAACGTCATTGACGGCGCTACTGTACCATGACAGCAGTGGCAGACAAAACACGCTGTTGCCGGCAACGACTGCGTACGTGCAGACCGCGCGCCGAGCCGCACGTGGCTACGGCTTCAATACGCCGCCACCGAGAGGATCGGCGACATTGGCCAGGCCAATGCGGCAATTGAACTCCCGATAGTCGCCGGCCGGAAGACGGCCATAGTAGCTTGCCGATCGGGCCGTAAAGGGCAGTGACTGTACTGTCGTGATGCCGGCCGCCGTTATCGTTTTCATGCTAAAGCCGGTAATTTGAATCGGCAGTGTCGTCAGCCCTGGCTGGCGGGTGTTTAAGAAGCATACGACGCTCTGCTGCTGGTCAGCCTCACAGTTTGCTCCTTCCTCGACCCCCAGCGCATCGAGCGGACCCCACATTGTGCCGTAATCGTTGAAACAGCCGAGGCCCATCACACCGCGCGCACCGCGCCCACTCCAGTGCAAGCGGGTGTTGCCAGTAAGAAAGGGGCCGTTCATGCGGATTGTCTCGAGAATCCAATCTCGATAGGCAAAGACATCGGTGAAATCCACCTCTTTGCCGGCGGGATTCTCACATTGCTTGACAAAGTTGACCGTGCTGACGACCCCACGTACCGTTGCGCGACCATTTTCATAAGTGACCAACCCGGAGCCGCTGTCGCCAGGGCACAGCGAGCCGGTCACATTCGAAGTGGAGATGGAAAATTTTTTGGCGAAAGTTTGTTCAGGAATGGGCGCACGAAAGATGGCTGCCTGGCCCGGCGGCAGCGGCCCATTATGGCTGAAGGAGGCAACCTTTCCGACCACGCCTGCGGTACGCGGGCTTGACGGCAGCGCAACCGTCTGGAGATAGGGAGTGATGCCGAACGGTTGCGCCAGTTTGATCAGGGCGATGTCATTGTCCTGCGCCTCGGGGATGTTATACATGGGGTGGATAAAGACCCCCGTCAGGACGCCAGGGCCAAACGGGAGGCGCAAGCCCTTTTCGACGACGCCCGTATACGGATCGGTGCGGTTGAACAAGACTTGAGATGCACCCGTCTCGACGCAGTGCGCCGCGGTCAGCACCCATCTGGGATGGATCAGCACGCCGTGACAGCCGCCAATCCCGCCCAAGGTATGGACGACCCAGGGGTAGTTGTAGTCAGGCTCGACAGTGCCCCCGACCACGCCCGCTCGAATGCCGGCGCGCGTACCTGCACAACTGAGCAGTGTAAACAGAACAGAAAGCAGTACAAACAAGCGGCGCATCTGGCGCATGGGATTGATCCTCCACGAACATACAGCAGCCAACCCGCACATGGGCGTGCTCCCTACACATCATTTCTCGTGTAGCCCGCACGCCGCGTGCGGGTTGGCTTAGCCTGCGCACCGAGCCGCACGTGGGCGTGCTCCCTACATGTTGGGCGAAGAGCCGCTACACAGCCGGCTTGATGTTTTGGTTGATGTGGAAGAAGTTGTCCGGGTCGTATTTGGCCTTGACAGCCGCCAGACGCGGATAATTGTCCCGATAGGTGGCCTGAACGCGTTCTTGGCCTTCTTCCATCATAAAGTTCACATAGGCGCCGCCGGCAGAGTAGGGATGCAGTGCTTCCCAGTATGCTACGGCCCAGTCGCGAATCATGGCGGCGTTGGCCGGATCGGGATCAACGCCCACAATCACCTGTGACCAGGTTGTGTTGCGGTAACTGAATGCCGTCTCATGCGAGCCTACGCGCTGCACCGCACCGTTCACCGGGTAAAGATGCATCGTGGAGTGCATAGTGGGAATGCGGCCCGCAAAGTCCAGGTGCTGCGCAATCGCTTCGTCGCTCAGTTCGTTGACAAAGTCGCCGCGCCAATACCACTGCAGGCCGGGCGGGTAGATGGGATCGAACATGCCTTGCAATGCGGGGAACGGCAGCGGGCCGACTAAATCCTGCGCCGGCGGGAACTGCTCGCGCAGACCAGCGAGCAGTTCGGCGGCCTGTTCAGGAGAATCGTTGATGGCCCAGACGATAGCGCACATACGCTTCATGTGCAGATGTTCGGCAAAGGGTGGGCCAGGCGGTACTGTCAGGAAAGCAAAAAAGCCGTTGCTCTGTTCCGGCGCGCTGACGATAAAGTCGCGGTACCAGCGCATTACCTCGGTGGCCTCCTCCAGCTCCCACAACATTGGTCCGCCCACGACAGTCTGAACCGGCCGCCCCTGAAAGAGGAAGCTGGTGACGACGCCAAAGTTGCCGCCGCCGCCGCGCAGCGCCCAGAAAAGATCTGCATTCTCCAGTTCGCTGGCCTTGACCAGCCGCCCATCGGCCAGAACGACTTCTGCCTCCAGCAGGTTATCAATGGTTAATCCATACTGCCGGCTGAGATGACCCATACCGCCGCCCAGAGTCAGCCCGGCAACGCCAGTGCTGGAGATGATACCGCTGGGTACGGCCAGACCGTAAGGGTGAGTCGCCTGATCCACTGCGCGCCAGATGGCGCCGCCGCCCACGCGCACCGTGCCTGTCTCCGCGTTTACAGTGATTGCATGCAGCCCAGACAGGTCGATGACCAGACCATTGTCTACTAGGGCCAAACCTGCCCCGTTATGGCCGCCGCCGCGCACCGCTACAGGCATCCCCTGTTCACGCGCAAAGTTGACGCAGGCAATTACGTCGTCTGTGTCAGCGCACTGCGCGATCAAGGCCGGTTTTTTATCAATCATCGCGTTGAAGATCTGCCGTGCTTCGTCGTAGCCGACGTCGTCAGGCTGGACCAGCGCCCCGTGCAGGCGGTCACGCAGATCTGCCGTCGCTTGTTGTTCAGGCGCAGTTGTCCTGCCGGTCTGGGCTACTGTTTGAAAAGTTGTCATCGTCAATCCCCTTGTGTGTCTAACACTGAACGTGGTAGTGAGAATGACAGCCTAACAAATGGAGCGTTCTAAAATCGTTCTAAACAGGGTGAAAACTGTGAGGAACTTTGTGAATAAACCGTTCTAAAATGTTTTGTCGGCGGCCAGCTCATCCAACAGCAGTTTAGCTGCCCGTACATCAACGGTATTGAATCCTTCGGTAAACCAATCGTAGCTGATCCGCAGCAGCCGATGCGCTGCCGCCAACCGGTCAGGCAGGCCGGCCGCTTGATAGATGCGGCACAAACTCACCAAGGCCCGCAGTTCCAGCATCCTGGCGCCCTGTTGGTGGGCAATGCCAACAGCTTCTTGAAAGCAGGAAACTACCTCCAGCGTAGAGCCGCCCCGCGCCAGCAAGAACTCTCCTCTCATCCGCGCCAATTCAGCCAGAAAATAGGTCTCGTCGCGCTGCAGAGCCGCAGACCACGCTTCTTCCAATGCCACCGCGCCCTGCTCAAGCCGATCTGAGCGCCAGTAGGCGACGGCCAGCCGCTCCAGCATGCGCGGCGTCAGCAAATAGGTTTGCTCTTCATGCCAGCCGTCGATCACGTGATGAATCTGACGGGCGCTTTCAGTGTAATTTCCATTTAACCCCACAATCCAGCCCCAATGAAACGCCGCCCAGTTGCGCAGGTAGAAGAAATCTGCTTGCGTCGCCAGTTCACCTAGCTGCTCCGCTTGTGCCTGCAAGCGCAGCTGATCCTCGGCATCTTCGTAAAGCATACAGGCAAACACCAGAGCGTAGGCCTGGCTGTAGGGGTGGGGAACGGTCTCCTGTGGTGCAGCCATGCTGTCAATCATGTTATAAGCTTGATCTGGATAGCCGAGGTGCCAGAGCGTCCAGGCCAGCCGCACCATGCAGATAATACGAGGGTCTTGCGCATAGGTGTTGATATGCTCCGCCCTGAGCGCAGACGAATAATTGGCTAATGCTCGCTCCAGGTAAAGCCAGGACTGCTCAAACTCACCGCGCCAGAAGGCTGAAACACCCAGCACATAGTGCCCCTCCACCAGTAAAATTGAGTCCTGCTGGAACTGCAGCAGATCTAAAATCTGCTGACCATATTCCCAAGACTGTCGGAAATTGGCCTGTAAGATGTTGGCAATCGCCAGTCCACGCAGCACGCGCGGGTCAGGAGGCTGCTCAAGCCGTAAACAGAGGGCCAAAATCCGTTGGTACTCGGCCATGACCGCCGGGGCCTTATAACCGCTAAGCGCCACCAGCGGAGCACTTAACGCCACCCGCAGACGCACTTCCTGGCTGTCGCGGGCTTCACTGGCCGGCAAGGAGTTAATCAAACTGAGCGCCTTCGTCAGCAGTTTAACTACTTCCGCATTGGCGTATACCTGTTGGGCTACCTCAGCAGCCTGCTGATACCATGTGATCGCTTGCTCGGGCATCAGCGCCTGCTCGTAGTGACCGGCAAGTTGGGCGCTGATCCCTGATCGATTGTCACTGTGCACCGCCAGCAAAGCTTCCGCTGCCAAGCGATGCAGCAGGCGGCGCCGAGCCTGGCTGATTCGGTTGTAAACCACCTCGCGGATCTTGTCGTGGCTAAAATCATACGCAGTGTTCCCCTGCTCGCGTATAATTCGCCGCTGCCAAAGTTCATCGAGACTGCGCACAAGCGCTTCTTCATTACGTTCACTGGTCTGAGCGAGCACGTCGAAGGCAAACTCCCGCCCGATTACCGCTGCGTATTCCGCCAAATCGACGGCGGCGGGTGAAAGCTGGTTTAAGCGCGACTCAATTACGGCTTGCACTTTCGGCGGCAAAGACCCCACCGCACCGCTGCTGATTGCTGCGCTGTCTTGGCTCTTCCCCACTTGTTCTAGAGCAGAGCGTACGGTTTCTACAATAAAGAGGGGGTTGCCTTCCGTGGCCTGATATAAGTGAACAAACTGATCAGCCGGCAGCATACGGCCTGCGATGTGCTGCGCCAACGCGGTGGAGTCTCTTTCATCCAGCGGATGCAGCCGCAGTTCGGTCAGCAGTTGCTCCTGGCGCAGGAGAGTCAGCCATGCCTGCAGCGGATGCAAACCATCGACCGAGCCTGTACGGACAGCCCCAATCATGAGCAGCGGCTTATGCTGCGCAAAGTGGAAAAGATAGCTAAGCCATTCCAAAACGCCCTCGCCGCTCCACTGCAGATCGTCTAAAACTAGAACCAACGGTCGCTCATCTATTTCGCCCACAATGGCGCGGGTCAACGCTTCATAAAACCGCAGGCGCTGCCAGCTTTCAGTCAGGGGCGGCGGCGCAAGCTGCGGATACTCAACCAAAAGTTCGGGCAGCAGGCGGCTTACCTCCGCTAACCAGACCGCATCCAGGTTCGCCAGCCTGCTGCTCAGTGTCTCGCTGCGCAGCCAGGCGGCCACCGCTGCATAGGTTAACTGGCCCTGCGCTGCATAGGAGCGGGTTTGGGCCGTGACTGCTCCTTGCAGTACAGTCCACCTGGCAAACTCCTCCAGCAGTCGAGTTTTGCCGATGCCGGCTTCCCCATGCATGATAAGCACCTGCGCCTGGCCTTGCCGAACCGTTTGCCAGACCTGGCTCAACCAGGATAATTCACGCACGCGCCCGATCAGCGGCGAAGCGTAAGGAGTAGAAGGAGCACTGGATGGCTGAGCAACGGGGGTAGTGATATTCAACAGCCGCTTATACTGTTCGCGCGTGGCTGGGCTTGGTTCAACGTCAAGCTCCTGCTGCAGCACCGTTTCGCAGGTGTGATAGACGCGCAAAGCGCCGGCACGGTTGTTGGTCAACGCGTGCAGGCGCATCAATGTACGATACGTCTCCTCGTCCAGCGGATCGGACTGCAGAAGTTGTTCGGCCCAGCGCACAGCCGGCTGGTACACTCCCTGTGCTTCGTAGACTTGAATCAATTCTGCTTGCGCCTTGATAAACTGCCGGCGCAACTGCTCGCGCAACGGCAGAATCCAATCGTCATAACAGGTGGGCAGCAGGTCACCCTGATAGCAGCCGATTGCTTGCTCCAGCAGTTGGCTGCGCCTACCCAGCGCAGCCTCATCACTTGCCCTTCGCAGCAAAGTTTGGAATTGCACCGTGTCGAGCGTAAACAAAATATCCGGCTGCCACTGCACAGTTCTCAACGAAACTTGTAAGTATTGGTCAAGATTGGGCCAGATGCGGCGCAAGTGGTGGAACAGTTGGCGCAAGTTGGTTCTGGCCTGCTGGTCGGAAGAATCGGGCCAGAACAGGAAAGCAACTTGTTGGCGCGCGAGAGGTGTGCCGGCATTGAGGAAAAGGTAGGCAAGGAGACACTGCTGCCGATCGCTAAAGCCTGTCAGCAGAACATTATCACAAAGTAGAGAAAAACTTCCGAGCAAACAAACTTCAATGAAATCCACGGAAATTTTATTGCCCTTCAATTCACGGCGCCAGTCAGGGCAGTGCGCCGCAAGCCTCTCATTCCGCAGCCGGCGCGTTTTTTACATACTTGTCCAAAAAGGCCACCGAGCGCTGCAGTGCCGTGTTCAGTGACTGCGACAGATTGTGGTCATCATTCAGATAGGTATAGATCTCGGCATTCCCGCCCGCCGCTTTGATCTGGTCAAACAGCTTGACCGAGAACTCGATCGGCACGTCGGCGTCGTTCGTGCCGTGGTGAATCTGCACCGGGCCGGAGAGATCATCCAAATAGCTGTTGGTCGAGATGGAGGCCCAATAGTCCGAATTTTCCTCCGGCAGCCCATACTGCTCGACCAACTGGGTGCGCCAACGCCGCGCCGGCGGAATATTGACCACGGACTGCTGCTGATTCCATTTCTCTACCAAGTCCGGATAGGAGGCGACGACCCCCGCCCAGATCACCCCCGCCTTGATGTCGCCGTTCACCACCATAGAACGCAGGGTGATATAGCCGCCCATCGAATGGCCCCACATGCCGATGCGGTTTGTATCCACATAATCCAGCTTTTTGACCGAGGCCAGACCGTTGAGCACGTCTATTGTGTAGTCAGGGTTGCCATAGGCGCCGCGCGCCTCGCCTTCGGAAAAAGCATGGCCGCGATAGTCAGGCCGGAAGACCACATAGCCGCTGCGGGCGAAGCCGTCCACATAGGCCACATAACGTTCGGTGGTGCGATAAATTTCGGGCGGGATATAGCCGTGGTTAAAGATGATCGCCGGCCAGCCGCTCGCCGGCTTCTCGCCCTGCGGCACGGTCAGTAAAGCGTACTGCTTCAAGCCTTCGGAGCGATACGATACGAGGTAGCGGTCATAGTTGACGCCGGGCGCCAGCGTTTCCTCCACCACAATTTCACTGCCGGGGTACGTCTGCTTGCGCAGGAAATCAATCGTCAACCGTTCGCCGTCAAAGGTAAAGACATCACTCGTTGTTGCCGCAGTCGTCTCAGTCCCAGCCGCGGGAGCTGTCTGTGTGGGGCCGCCCTCCGACAGCGCGCCCGTCACAGCCGCCGGGATGCACAGCTTCCAGCCGATTACAATTCGCCGCTCGTCACTGATCCTGGCATAGCTGTCGTCTTGCGCGGCCGCAGCATTGGTGGCGGCGATAATGCGCGGGTAGGCCAGTGGATCGTCCAGATAGCGGTTGGCCAGCCCCGTCAGCGTATCGCCGGCGGCCACCGTCACACCGGCGGCACACACGGCTTCTCCTTGGGCGCGGGCCGCTACCGGCAGCAGCAGGCTGAGTAGGATGCAGGTGATGTATATGCCAAGTGAGCCAGCTTTTTTCATAGTCGCTTCCTATTTCACACGCAGCACAGGACAAGTCTTCACTGCCGAGCGCATTCCATCTGTAAGCTCCACTGTATAAAACGCAGAGAGTGCTGCTTTTGGTTTCCGATTTTGTCGCCCGCATCGCAACAACTCATCCTGCCCTAATCTTAGCACAGTGGGACCGGCCCGGCAGTCAGTATCCTTACGAAACGTAGAGGATCGTCGTGCCGCCAGTCAGCAGACAAAGGCAGCCATTTGGTGGCCGCGGCACTCTCCATTACTCTATGCGTGGATTGTACATCAAAATTTATCATAAAACAGCCATATCTTTAGGAGCCGTTATGTCGCAGGATAGACCGCTTGTCGTTACCGTCGATACTCAGGCGCTTGAGCACCTGGTGGACTTTTGCCGTGCGCAGGGACGCACTCATCTGTTTCTGGTCGCTGACCCCAATACTTATGCCGCGCAGGGCGCAGCTGTGGCCACCGCGTTGGAGGCGGCGGGCTTTGATCTCAAGCAGGTGCTGCTCACCAGCGACGAGGTGATCGCCGACGGCGAGCATGTTTTCACCGTCATGCGCAGCCTCGACCAGATCGAGCGCACCTTTGTGGCCGCCGGTTCGGGGACAATCACGGACATCACCCGCTTTGTCAGCCACCGCACGCGTGGCCAGTTTATTTCCGTGCCCACTGCGCCCTCGGTGGACGGCTTCACCTCCATCGGCGCACCGATGATCATCGAGGGAGTCAAAAAGACAGTCTACTGCCATGCGCCCATCGCCATTTTCGCCGACATCAACACCTTATGTGCAGCGCCACAGCCCATGATCGCCGCCGGCTTTGGCGACATGCTGGGCAAGTACACCTCGATTGCAGACTGGCGGCTGGGCCGGCTGCTGTGGGATGAACCATATGACGAAAGTATCGCCCAGCGCACCCTTGACGCCGTGCAGCAGTGCACCGACAACGCCGAGGGCATCGGCCGCGCCCAGCCGCAGACCGTCCGCACCCTGTTTGACGCGCTGGTCGAATCGGGCTACTGCATGCTGGACTTCGGCCAATCGCGCCCGGCTTCCGGCGCCGAACACCACTATTCGCACTTTTGGGAGATGAAGCTGCTGCACGAGGGCCGCCCCGCCATCCTGCATGGGGCCAAAGTCGGCGTCGCTACCGTGCTGGTGGCCGGCCTCTACGACCGTGTGCGCTCACTCACACACGCCCAGGTGGCGGATCTGCTGGAAGCCTCCAACCTGCCCGACGGGGCAAGTGAACTGACCCGGATCGCCGCCGCCTATGGCGATGAGGCGGAGGAAGTGAGCCGCGACCAGGCGCGCTTCCTCGACCAGACGGCGGCAGAGTACGATGCGGTCAAGCAGCGCATTCTGGACAACTGGGGCGCTATCCAAGCGATTGCTGCACAGGTGCCGCCGGCGGAGAAGGTGGCGCAGCTTCTGGAGACGGCGGGCGGCCCCAGCCGCATTGACCAGATCGGGATCAGCGCCGAAGAGCGAGACATGGCCATCGCCGACGCCCACTATCTGCGCGACCGCTTCACCGTGCGCAAGCTGGCGCGCGTGCTGGGCATTTAATCTATCTGCATTTTCTGGGAGGTGTTGATGTTGCTGACAACACGCAGTCTATACCTCAAGCATTGGTGGTGGTTTTTACATGAGGGGCCGCAGGTGCGCGCCGGCAGATTAAGGTGACGCTGCTTTCTGCGCCGTCCGGCAGAACAAACGCACTCCTTTGGGAGTGCGTTTTTTTGTTGCACCTCCCACCTCCTCCTGCGCAAAAGCCGGGAAGCACGCATGTTAATCCCTCTCTAACATTCCTCTAGCGTTCTCCAGACGGAATCCCTGTATACTAGAGCCAAGCAATCTAATAGAGGAGTGAAACAAATATGCGATTAGAAAAATTGACTCAAAAAGCGCAAGCAGCCCTGGCAGAGGCACAGGGGCTGGCGCAGCAATATAATCAATCAACGGTCGAACCGGAGCATCTGCTGGAAGCGCTGCTTAAACAGGAAGGCGGCGTGGTGCCGGCCATCCTCAACAAGATCGGGGTGGACCCGGCGCTGATCGAGCGCAGCGTGGCGCAGTCGATCGCGGCCATGTCGCGCGCCAGCGGCGCTTCTGTGCAGGTGGGGCTGGGCCGCGAGACGGCCACCATCCTGCAGGAGGCCGAGAACATTGCGGGCAACATGCGCGACGACTACACCTCGACCGAGCATCTGCTGCTGGCGATGGCGTCGTCGCAGGCGAAGGTGCGCCAACTGCTCCAGCGTCATGGCGTAGACTACAACGCCATCATGCAGGCGCTGGCGGGCATCCGCGGCAACCAGCGGGTGACTACTGACAACCCGGAAGGACAGTATGAGGCGCTGGCCAAATATGGGCGCGACCTGACCGAAGAAGCGCGCAAAGGCAAGCTTGACCCGGTGATCGGGCGCGACGAGGAGATTCGCCGCGTGATCCAAATCCTCAGCCGCCGCACCAAGAACAACCCGGTGCTGATCGGCGAGCCGGGCGTTGGCAAGACGGCCATTGTGGAAGGGTTGGCGCAGCGCATCGTCAAGGGCGACGTGCCTACCGGTCTGCGCGATAAAAAGCTGGTGGCGCTTGACCTGGGCGCGCTGGTGGCAGGCGCCAAATACCGTGGTGAATTTGAAGAGCGGCTCAAGGCCGTACTGCAGGAGATCGCCAAGTCCGAAGGGCGCATCATCCTGTTTATCGACGAACTGCACACGCTGATCGGCGCGGGCGCGGCGGAAGGCTCAATGGATGCCTCCAACATGCTCAAGCCGATGCTGGCGCGCGGCGAGTTGCACACCGTCGGCGCCACGACTCTGAACGAATACCGCAAATATATTGAGAAGGACGCCGCATTAGAGCGGCGCTTCCAGCCGGTGATGGTGAACGAGCCATCGGTGGAGGATGCCATCAGCATCCTGCGCGGTCTCAAGGAGCGCTATGAAGTACACCATGGCGTGCGCATCACCGACGGCGCCGTCATTGCCGCAGCCATGCTCAGCCAGCGCTATATCACCGACCGCTTCCTGCCTGACAAGGCCATCGATCTGATCGATGAGTCGGCCAGCCGGCTGCGCATGCAGATCGATTCCAAACCGCAGGCGCTGGACGAAATCGACCGCCAGGTGATGCAGTGGGAGATCGAGCGCGAAGCGCTCAAGAAGGAAAAGGACGAGGCCAGCAAGAACCGGCTCGGCGAGTTGGAGCAGGCGCTGGCCGACCTTAAGGAGGAGAGCGCCGAACTGACGGGTCGCTGGCAGGCTGAGCGCGAGGCGATTGCACAGGTGCAGGGCTTGAAGGAGCAGATCGACCAACTACGCGTGGAGATCGAGCAGGCTGAGCGCGAGTACAATTTGCAGAAAGCCGCTGAGCTGCGCTATGGCAAGATGCGCCAGTTGGAAGCGGAACTGGCGCAGGCCGGCGAGCGCGTGAGCCAACTGCAGGCGAAGGGGGCGCTGCTCAAGGAAGAGGTGGACAGCGAAGAGATCGCAGCCGTGGTCAGCAAGTGGACGGGCATCCCCATCTCCAAGCTCGTGGAAGGCGAGCGGGAGAAGCTGATCCGCATGGAGAGCTATCTGCACGAACGGGTGGTGGGACAGGAAGAGGCCGTGGCCGCCGTCTCTGCGGCTATTCGCCGCAGCCGTGCCGGGCTGCAGGATCCCAACCGACCGCTGGGATCGTTCATCTTCTTAGGGCCGACCGGCGTGGGCAAGACGGAACTGGCGCGTGCGCTGGCCGAGTTCTTGTTTGACGATGAGCAGAACATGGTGCGCATCGACATGAGTGAGTACCAGGAGCGTCACACCGTGTCGCGCCTGATTGGGGCGCCGCCCGGCTATGTGGGCTATGACGAAGGTGGGCAGTTGACGGAGGCCGTGCGCCGCCACCCCTATTCGGTGGTGCTGTTTGACGAAATCGAAAAGGCGCATGCTGAGGTTTTCAACGTCCTGCTGCAGGTGCTGGACGATGGCCGGCTGACGGATGGCCAGGGGCGGGTGGTGGATTTCCGCAACACGATCCTGATCATGACCTCCAACCTGGGCAGCCAGTACATTTTGGATGTGGCCGAAGTGAATGAAGAGGTGGAGCGCCGTGTGCGGGAGGTGCTGCGCCAGCACTTCCGCCCAGAGTTCCTCAATCGAGTAGACGAGATCGTCGTCTTCCACGCCCTGGATCGGGGACAGTTACGGGAAATCGTGGACATCCAGTTGAGTCGTCTGCGCCGCCTGCTGAAAGAGCGACAGATCACGATTGAACTGACTGAACAGGCCAAAGATGTCGTGGTGGCGGCGGGTTATGACCCCGCCTTTGGCGCTCGCCCGCTCAAGCGGGTGATCCAGCACAAGATCGTCGACCCGTTGGCCAATGACATTCTGCGCGGCCGGATTGAAAGCGGCGACCATATATTGGTGGATGCGTTGGGCGATGAGTTGACCTTCACCGTGCTGGAGGTGGAGACGGCGTAAAGATCGGCGTCTGAATCCTGATTGACTTGCTGTTCCAAGCATCAGGATTCAGACAGCCTGCCGCTCCCTCACCCCTGCCGTTTGAGCACCAACTCCAGAGTCATACTTCGGAAGATACCTTCAGGTGTGAAGGTTACTTGGCGAATGAGGCAGTCGAGCAGGAGCTGTTTGCCCTCCAACTGGAAGTGGGTCTCAGGGCGAGCCACGATTGGCGCCAGGCTCTGCTTGTTGCGTTGAAATTCTTCGTACAGGCGGTCGTGCGCGTATTCGCTCAGCAGCAGCCGCGAGACGGTCAGCATCTGCCGGTCTTCGGTCTTGTCAAACAGGTAAACTTCTACGGCGATAGCCTGCTCCAGATCGTTGTGCAGCAGCCCATTTTTTTCAGGAATGCCGACGCCATACTCACCGATATAGCCGTCGCCATTGGGATTCTCGACGTTGCGCGCGGTATCAAAGTCCACCTGTCCGCTGTAATAGGTGGCTGTGTAGCTGTCGATCTGCTTGTAGTTGCCGAAACGGGAAGGGGTCGGCGGCTGTAAACCGGGCAGCGGCGTGCGCGCGGAGACGGCTGTGCCCGGCAGCGCTTTGGCCGCAGGCCCACGCACCGGGCCGTGCCCTTCATCACCCTCCTGCGCATCACCGTTTTCGTCTTCTTCGTCCGCCTCGCCGGCGTCACCATCAGCAGCGGATTGTGCGGGGCCGCGTTCTTCGTCGTCCCACTCCTCCACATCATCCCCGGATTCATCCTCATATTCATCATCCGGCTCATCATCCGACTCTGCCGCAGCGGCTGGATAACCGCCCGCATAGCCGCCCGTTTCGGGTCTGACCAGGGTGGTGGTGGCAGTGCTGCGGTGTAAGGGCGGATAGCTTTCGTCGTCCAGTTTTTCGGCGTCAAAGCCGTGTGGGCCGCTGCCCTCGCTGGCCACCGGCCGCTCGACGGACGAGCGCATGGATGCCGCCGGCGTCACCCCCACACGTGAGGGGCTGAGGCTGCTGCGCGTATAGGTCGAGCTGACCTGCGGCGCACTCTCTTCTTCGGGCAGAAAGCCGTCTTTGCCGGCTCGCTCGCCAGCGCTGACATCGGCGACCTCCCCATCCCCGCGCCGCAGCAGCCACAAAATATACAGTCCGCCGCCGATTAGGATGAGCGCGATCAGTATTGTGATGATCCAACTCCAGCCGCCGCCTTGCTCGTCACCTGTGGTTGCCACGCCGCCTTGCCCCGCCTCGCCTGCCGGCGCACCCGCTGTGGCCGCCGGTACTGCCGACTGGTTGGCTGCCGGCGCAAGCCCCACCGCCGTAGCCAACGTGGTCAGGTTCGCAACGCGCGTACTGCCGTCGGGCTGAACACTATAGTAGCTGATGGCTCTTTCAATGGCGCTGCGGATGTCGCCGCCCAGGGCGGCCAACCGTTGCGCAGCCAGCGCCGCGGCCTCGCGGTCACCCGCATTCGAGGCATAGACATAGGCGTCGGCTACAGCTCCCAGATAGAGCGAGCGCGCTTCGGGTGTTGCAAACAGGCTGCCGTCGTCGACAGTGTCTGTCGTAGAGACGACGCCGGCCTGGCTCGCATCTGTCCCCTGCCATTCCACGGGCCACCAGACCCAGCCGATCAGCAGCCCCAGGGTCAACCCCAGCACGATGCCGATGATCAGACCGGTGACGGTGGTGCGGGTGAGCCGGATGGATTTGACTTGCTCCAAAGTTGACTGCCATGCCATCGGATTGCTCCTTGCGCTGCAGGTGTGGTGGCGGATACGCCTGGCGTTACAACAGTTCGGTGCGGCCTTGCCGGCGCAACTGCTCCACCACGTCTTTGACCCGCTGCATGTTGCTTTTGTCGCCGATCAAAAGGGTGTCACCCGTATCGACGACCACCAGGTTGCTGACGTTGACCAAGGCCACCAACCGCTTGTCACTGTAGACGATGTTGCCCTGGCTGTCCAGCAGCAGCACATCGCCTTTAGCAATGCTGTTGCCGCTCGCATCCTGCTCTAGAATGGTTTCCAGCGCATCCCAACTGCCGACATCATTCCAGCCAGCCTGCAGCGGCACGACCGCCACCTGCTGCGCCTTCTCCATCACGGCGTAGTCAATGCTGATGCTGGGCATCTCCGCCCACTCCGCCGCCAGCACCGTATCCGCTGCCGGGCCGTCGAGCGCAGCGCCAATGCGCTGCAAGCGGTCGTATATCTCCGGTCTTTGCCGCTGGAGTTCGGCCAGCCAGCGCCCCACGCGCGCTACGAAAATACCGCCATTCCAGTAATAGCCGCCCTCCAGCAGAAACGACTCGGCCAGCGCCCGCGTCGGCTTCTCCAAGAAGCGATCTACATGATAAACCGGAATGTCTTCACTGCTGCCCTCACCGCCGCCATTATCGCCGACCGGCAGCAGGTGGCTGCGCTTGATGTAGCCATAGCCGGTGTGCGCAAAGGTCGGCTCAATGCCCAGGGTGACCAGATAGTCCTGCTCCGCCAGCCGCCCCGCCTGCGCCAGCGCCTGGCGGAACTGCGCGGCGTGCAGGATCACATGGTCCGCCGGCAGGATTGCCAGCACAGCGTCGGGGTCCTCACGCTGGAGATGGATGCAGGCCAGCCCAATCGCAGGGGCGGTGTTGCGCCCGCTCGGCTCCACCAAAATTCGGTGCGCCGGCACCAGCGGCAGTTGCTCGCTAACTAGTCCGGCAAAAGCTGCACCAGTGACTACATAGAGCCGCTCGTTCGCCACCACCCCTGCCAGCCGCTCGGCAGTGTCCTGGATCATGGTCAACCCGCTGCCGGTGATGTCAGTGAACTGTTTGGGCCGCGCCTGCCGGCTGCGCGGCCATAGGCGTGTGCCCACGCCTCCTGCTAAAATTGTGGCGTACATGTTTCCACCTTTAGGCCCGTACATAGGTCATGGGCGCCACCTGCCGCACCAGTCCCTTGAGTTCTAAAATTGCCAGCAGCCCGCCGATCTGCGCCGCCGCCAACTGCGAGCTGCGCACCAGGTCGTCGATGTGCGCTGGCTCGGCTGTCAGCAGCGCCAGAATTTGCTGCTCCTGCGGAGCGGGTTCCAGTGTACGCCGCGCCGCACTGATCTCCTGCACGCGCACCAGATTCAACTGTTCCAACACATCGTCCACCGATAGCAGCGGCGCAGCTCCCTGTTGGATCAAGTGGTTGCAGCCGGCGCTGCCGGGATGCAGGATGCTGCCCGGCACAGCGAAAACATCGCGCCCCTGTTCGGCGGCATAGCGAGCGGTAATCAGCGCACCACTGCGCTCGCCGGCCTCAACAATAATTACGCCGCGGCTCAGCCCGCTGATGATGCGGTTGCGGGGCGGAAAATTACGGGCGTCGGGCCGCGTACCCAGGGCATAGTCACTGAGCAGCGCACCCTGCCCGGCAATTGCCTGCGCCAGCCCACGGTTTTGCGGCGGGTACAGTTGATCCACCGCGCTGCCCAGCACCGCCAGCGTGCGCCCGCCCGCATCAAGCGCAGCCCGGTGCGCCACAGTGTCCACCCCCAGCGCCAGCCCGCTGACCACCGTCACCCCCTGTTTGGCCAATGCAGCCGCCAATACCTGCGCTACCTCGCGGCCATAGACGCTCACCCGCCGTGTGCCGACCACCGCCACCGCCCACTCATCCTGCGCCGCCAGCCGTCCACGCACATACAGCAGCGGCGGCGACCCATCGATTGTGCGCAATGAGGCCGGATAAGCGGCGTCATCCCAGGTGAGCACGTTCACGTTGGCGGCTTGGACACGCTGCAATTCTTGTTCGGGAAAAATAGTGCGGCGGGCGCCGAGAAGACTTTCGCTGCTGCGCCGATCCAGCCGCGCCGCCTGCATCTGCTGGATGGTGGCGTGCCAGGCCGCCTCGACCGAGCCGCACGTCTCCAGCAGGGCACGCAGCCGGGTCGGGCCGATGCCGTTGACCTTGTTGAAGGCAATCCAGTAGGCTTTGCTGTCCACAGCCTTAGTTTACACGTCGATCAGCCCATCCAGCAAGTGAATGACCATCACACCTGCGGCCAGGTCAACATGATCCACCACATCGGCGATAGCGGGCAGCAACACATCGCGCCCCTGGTTAACCGTCCCGCTGGGGCGCACGACATAAACGTCATTGGCCCCGGTCGCAAAGACATCGTCGATCACCCCGATTTCGAGGCCGTCAGCCGTCACCACACGCAGACCGAGAATGTCGTGAATCCAGTAAGCACCTTCTTCGAGTACGGCGGCATCGCCTTCGGTCACATACAGCCACAGCCCGCGCACCGACTCCGCCGCGTCGCGATCTTCCACCTCGGCCAGCCGCACCAGCAGGTTGCTCTTGTGCGGGCGCATCGACTCCACCGTCACCGGCTCCAGCGCCTCGCCCAAAAACAACCGTGAACCGGTGGCGAAACGTTCGGTGTAGTCGGTGTAGAGTTCCACCTTCAGTTCACCGTTCAGCCCATGCACACCGATAATCTGCCCCACAACCAAATAGCCGGGGGGGACGACCACAGCCTTGTTTCGCACATAATAAACATTGGTTTGGTCGCCGCGGCCGGCCCGGCGCGCGCCGCCATCGGAAGAGTGTGCGTTCATAAAAGAGTTTTAAAAAAAGAATTTCCGGGAAGAGGCCGGCAGCAGCGCTCGCTGGTACAGGCAAGCTGTACGCCAACCACTTTCCGGAAATTCGGCTAGGAAAATCCGTTTACTCAGTCGATCTCCAAAATCACCGGTTTGTCGCTGTGGCGGGCGGCAACGTCCAGCAGCGAGCGCATGGCATTGGCCACGCGTCCGCTGCGCCCGACCACACGCCCGACATCTCCCTGCGCTACCTGCAGCTTGATGATCGTCTCGCGCCGAGTTTCCTTACTGTAGACCCGCACCCGATCCGGCTGCTCGACCAGCGAGCGCGAGAGAAAACGAATGAGATCTTCCATCATCGCCTAGGCCGCCGCGCCTGCGCCCGGCTGCGTCGCGGAACTCTCAGCCGCAGCTTGCGGAATGGCTTTGCCGTTCTTGTCCACCAGGTTGGCGCGGCGCAGGATACGCACGGCGCCTTCACTGACCTGCGCGCCCTGGCTCAGCCAGAAAGCGGCGCGGTCAGTCTGCAAGGTGACAGTCTCCGGCTGCGTGTGCGGGTTGTAGGCGCCGATAGCCTCAATAAAACGGCCGTCACGCGGCGAGCGGCGGTCGGTCACGACAATGCGATAATGGGGGGATTTTTTGGCGCCCATGCGGCGCAAGCGAATACGAACCACGTTTTGTATACTCCTTCAACCAATGGTTGTTGACTCTGTGCCATCCAGTGCAATCTGCTCAATTCAGCAGCTTTGCAGCAATCTCTCTTGTAATGATCAATCTATCTTTCAAAGGAAACGAACGGCGTCTTGCGCCTGGTCAACCGTCAATCGCCGCCGCTTCCTCCCTTAAACATATCCATCCAGTTGTCCGGCAGACCGCTGGGCAGACCGCCTGTGCCCTTGCCCAGACCGCCTTTGCCCGGATTCATAGGCAGACGTCCCTGTTTGCCCTTCTTCTTTTTGCCCTGCCCCATGCCCATTACGCCCATCTGTTTCATCATCTTCTGCATGTCGCGGAACTGCTTGACCAGCATGTTGATATCTTGCACGGTAGTGCCGCTGCCGGCGGCAATGCGGCGGCGGCGGCTGGCGTTGAGCAGGTCGGGCATACGCCGTTCGGCAAAGGTCATGCTGTTGATGATGGCCTCGGTGCGTTTGAGGCTGTTCTGTGCCAACTGCGGGTCCAGCCCCTTGGTCATCTTGTTCAGACCGGGGATCATGCCCATCAGATCGGTGATTGGCCCCAGCTTTTTGAGCTGCTTGAGTTGATCCAAAAAATCTTCAAAATCAAAGCTGCCTTCGGAGAGCCGTTTCTCCATCGCAGCGGCGTCATCTTCGCTGATGCTATCCTGCGCGCGCTCAATCAGCGTAAGCATATCGCCCATGCCCAGGATGCGCCCGGCCAGCCGTTCCGGCTCATACGGCTCCAGGTCGGCGATCTTCTCGCCCGTGCCCAGGAACTTGATCGGCACGCCGGTCACCTGGCGCACGCTGAGGGCGGCGCCGCCGCGCGCGTCGCCGTCGATCTTGGTCATCACCAGCCCGGTGAGGGGCACCCGCAGGTTGAAACCTTCGGCCACATTGACTGCTTCCTGACCGGTCATGGCGTCCACCACCAACAGAATGTCGGCGGGGCGCGCCACCATGCGCACCTGCTCCAATTCCTGCATGAGCGCGTCGTCGATCTGCAAACGGCCGGCGGTGTCGATCAGCACGGTGGTGTAGGCTTTTTCGCGCGCCAATTTGAGCGCGTTCTTGGCAATTGTCGAAGGGGGCGTATTTGTGCCTTCGGCGTACACCGGCACCTCGATCTGCTTGCCCAACACCTCCAACTGCTTGATGGCGGCAGGGCGGTAGATGTCGGCAGCCACCAGCAGCGGGCGCTGGCCGTTCTTGCGCAGCCGCAAAGCCAGTTTGGCAGCCATCGTCGTTTTGCCTGCACCCTGCAAGCCCACCAGCATAATCACCGTGGGTGGCTGGCCGCTGCTGTTAAGCGGAGCCGGCTTGCCCAGCAGTTCAATCAACTCCTCGTGGACGATCTTGACCACCGTCTGCGCCGGTGTCAGGCTCTGCATGACCTCCGCGCCGATGGAGCGTTCCTTGACCTTATCGACAAACTCCTTGACGACCTTGTAGTTGACGTCGGCCTCCAACAGCGCCAGGCGCACCTCGCGCATGGCGACATTGACGTCGCTCTCGCTCAGCTTGCCCTTGCTGGCCAGACGGTCAAAAACACTTTGCAGTTTGTCGGTTAAATTCTCAAACACCGTGGCGTCTCCACAACAGACAGAACGGTCGTACTCCGCAACAGTCGTACACGGGCACAACTACACCCAGCAAAAATCATGCGCCCGCCGCGCGGCACAACCCGCCTGCCGGCCATTGGGCGCAATCCACAGCACAGTATAGCCAATTGCGCCGCAGCGGTCAAACAGGGGAGACAGTTGCGGGCAGTCACACTCGCCTTCTCCATCCTCTTGCGCAGGGGGCCAAACGGCGGTATCTTTCTTGCGCAGCAGGCCGTTGGTTGCCTGCCGCACGCAAGACAACCCAGTTGGGATATGGCTGATGAATACGCACACCCCTACATTTGAGCAGGAACGGCTCCGCTGGGAGAGCGGCTGCCGTTGGGTGGCGGGAGTCGACGAGGCGGGGTGCGGGGCATTGGCGGGACCGGTCGCCGCCGCCGCCGTGATCGTGGCGCCGGAGAGCGCCGATCTGCCCCTCTGGCGCAAGGTGCGCGACAGCAAACTGCTGACGCCCGCCCAGCGCACCGCGCTCGCCCCTCAGATTCAAGCCGCGGCCCTGGCTTGGGCCGTCGTCCTGGTTGCGGCTGCGCAGATTGACAGCGCCGGTATCGCCGCGGCTACCCGCCAGGCCATGCAGGCCGCCATTGCCGAATTGTCGCCCCAGCCGCGCTTTCTGCTCATCGACTGGGTGCGCCTGCCGTTGGTCTCCATTCCCCAGTTCAGTTGCGCCAAGGCTGACCGCAGCATGGTGTCCGTCGCCGCAGCCTCTGTTCTGGCCAAAGTGACGCGTGACGCGCACATGGTGGCGCTGGATAGCCAATTCCCCGCTTATGGTTTTGCCCGCCACAAAGGCTACGGGGCGCCCGCCCATCTGACGGCGCTTGCCCACTGCGGCCCTTGCCCCCAACACCGCTACAGCTTTGCCCCCATTGCCCAGGCGGCGACGCTCTTCCCGCAGGCCGGCCTCGCATGAGTGGGCAGGATGGGCGCCGCAGCCTGGGCGCAGCCGGCGAACAGATTGCCGCCCAGGCATTGCAGCAGGCAGGGCTGGCCGTCGTCACCCGCAACTGGCGCTGCCCCGCCGGCGAGATCGACATCATCGCCCACGAGGACGGCCCCGATTTTGTGCAAGGGCTGCCCTCCACCACCTGGCTGGTAATTGTCGAGGTGCGCACACGGCGCGGGGATGCCTACGGCACCGCCTTGCAGTCGATCGTGCGCCGCAAACAGCAGAAGCTGCGCCAGGTGGCGCGCAGCTATGTGCAGCAGAGCGGCTGGCGCGGCCCCTGGCGCATTGATGTAGTCGCCGTGCAGATGGATATACATGGCCAACTGCTCAGCGTCGAACATATCCGCCACGCGGTGCGCGATGAATAGCCCCGGCGCCGGTCCGCAGCAGCCACCTTTGGTCGTGCTGGTCGGCCCCACCGCCGCCGGCAAGACCGAGTTGAGCCTGCGGCTGTGCGAGCAGCTGCAAGGTGAGGTTATCAGCGCCGACAGCCGGCAGATTTACCGCGGCATGGACATCGGCACGGCGAAGGCGACGCAAGCCGAACAGGCGCGCGTGCCCCATCACCTGCTCGACCTGCGCGACCCAAACCAGGTGCTGACACTGGCCGAATATCAGCAGCTTGCCTACAGCGCCATCGACGCCATTCACCGCCGCGGCCATGTACCATTTGTAGTCGGCGGCAGCGTCCTCTATGTACGTGCGGTCGCGGCTGGGCTGCGCATCCCAGCCGTGCCCCCTGATCCGGAACTGCGTGCCCGGCTGGAGGAAGAACTGGCGCAAGCGGGGGTGGAGGCGCTGGCTGTGCGCTTGCAGCAGATCGACCCGACCACTGCGGCGCAGATCGACCTGCGCAACCCGCGCCGCGTGCTGCGCGCGCTGGAGATCGTGCTGATCACCGGCCAGTCCAAAGTAGCCTTAGAAGGGATGGCGCCGCCGCCCTACCGCATTTTGCAGATTGCCCTGACGCGCGAGCGCAGTGTGCTGCACCAGCGCATCGACGCCCGTGTCGAGCAGATGGTGGCGGCAGGTCTGGTGGCTGAGACGGAGCGGCTGCTGGCGGCGGGCTATGCGCCCAATCTGCCAGCGATGACCAGCCTTGGCTATCGCGAGATGATCGGCTATCTGGAAGGACGGCTCAGCCTGGCGACGGCGGTGGCGCGCATCCAAACCGAAACGCACCGGTTTGTGCGCCACCAGATGACCTGGCTGCGCAAGCTGCCGGCGCTGCACTGGGTAGACCTGGCCGCCGCACCCCCCGACGCCGTCGAGCAATTGGCCCGCGATTGGCTGGCGGCAAAAGGCGCGGGCGAGCAATCGGAACCGTGATGGACAGGCTTAGAAATTGCCTTGCTTTGCCGCGCCCACCGGCACTTTCCTAGCGATTGCTTCGCTTTTCGCATCCGGGTATAATGACTGTGCCTGATGGATGTGATCCCGGCTGAGCGGAGGGGTGTGACGAGCTGCCCGCCGGCGGCGCAAATGCCAGGGGCAATTCGTAATAAGGATGTTTACTGTGTTATTAACCACTGCGACCACAAATGAAGCTGCCAGGCCGGTCAACAAAGAGAAAGAACCTCAGCCCTGCACCGAAGCACGCGATCTGCCGCCGGCGCACTCCGACCTCGACACCACGGCGCAGTATGGCCAGGCCAGCGCCACACCGGCCACAGAGGGAGCAGCGGCTTCCCCTGTCTGGCAGTTGCTGCGCCAGATGAAGCCGCTGCCCATCGCCGACAATTCGGCGCTGATTACAATTGAACCATCGCTGGACGAACGGCAAGCATTTGAAACGCTGTGGAACGCGCTGCCGGAAGGCTTTAAACCCGAAAACAGAGAGCTGATTCTGCGAGCCTATCTGCTGGCGAGCTACGCCCATCGCGAGGTGCGCCGTTCCAGCGGCGAACCCTATATTACCCACCCTATCGCAGTCGATCTGATCCTCACCGAACTGCGTATGGATCCCGAAGCGCTCGCCGCCGGGCTGCTGCATGACGTTGCCGAAGACACCGAGTTTGACATCGACTATATCCGCATACACTTCGGCGCCACCATCGCCAAATTGGTGGACGGCGTCACCAAACTCAAAAAGCTTCAGGAAAAACAGGGTAAATTAGATGCCCCGGTCAGCAATCAGAAGGCCGAATCGCTGCGCAAGATGATGCTGGCCAGCATCGAAGACCTGCGCGTACTCATCATCAAACTAGCCGACCGGCTGCACAATATGCGCACGCTAAGCGGGCAAAAAGAACACCAACGGCGGCGCACCGCCCGCGAAACGCTCGATTACTACGCCCCCATCGCCAATCGCCTGGGCATCTGGCAGATCAAGTCAGAGTTGGAGGACCTCAGCTTCCGCTATCTCAACCCTGCTAGTTACAAAGAGATTAAGAACGCCATCCAACAAAAGGAAAACGACCGCGGCAAACTCGTCACACGCATCCGCAGCGAACTGGAACGGGCGCTGGCCGATGCCGGCATCGACGGCCAGGTGTATGGGCGGCCCAAACACATTTATTCGATCTATCGCAAGATGGAACGCAAAAACATCGGCTTTGAACAGATTTATGATGTGCATGGCTTCCGCATCATTGTCGGTACGATAGCCGAGTGCTACGCGGCGCTGGGCGTCGTCCACACTATGTGGCACCCTATCCCCGGTGAATTTGACGACTATATCGCCAATCCCAAAGACAACATGTATCGCAGCCTGCACACCGGTGTACGCATCAAAAAAGATGGTCGCCCGGTGGAAATTCAGATTCGCACGCGCGAAATGCATGATTCGGCGGAACTGGGCGTGGCCGCGCACTGGCAATACAAAGAACAGGCCACCCACAGCAAGGATGTGCTGGAGAAGATCGCCTATCTGCGCAAGCTGATGCAAGAGCCGCTGGCAGCCGACGATTCGGATGATTTTGTAGACGGGATGAAGACGGATGTCTTCAGCGACCGCGTGCTGGTGTTCACACCCAATGCCGATATCATCGATCTGCCCACCGGCTCCACCCCGATTGATTTTGCGTATGCCGTGCACACCGAACTGGGCCATCTCTGCCGCGGCGCCAATGTCAATGGGCGGCTGGTCTCGCTCGACACTAAGCTCCAAAACGGTGACCAAGTTGCCATCATCGCCGCCAAGCGCGGGGGGCCTAGCCGCGACTGGCTCAACCCTGACTTGGAATTTACGGCGACGCAGCGGGCGCGCGCCAAGATCCGCAACTGGCTGCGCAAGCAGGGGCGCGAAGACAACATTCTGCGCGGCAAACAGGCGTTGGAAAAAGATCTCGACCGCCTCTCCGCCGATATGAGTTTTGAAACACTTGCCCGCCTGTTCAAATTTGAGGAGGTAGACGACCTGCTGGCCGCCATCGGCTACGGTGATATCAACTCGCAGCAGATCGCCACTAAGGTAATTGATTTTGAACGCCGCGAACAAGAACGGCTGTCGCCGCTCGACTTTGTCGCTTTTCGCACCACCCCCAGCAAGGGCGGCACAGACGGGCTGCGCGTGCAAGGGTTGGACGGGCTGCTGACCAATATGGGCCGCTGCTGCAACCCGGTGCCGGGTGACGAAATCGTCGGCTATGTCACGCGCGGGCGCGGCGTCACCATTCATCTCAAAAACTGCCCCAACATGACACGCGAAGCATCTCTAAACAGCGGGCGCAAGATCGATGTAAGCTGGACCGGGACCGAAAAGGAAAAGACCTACCCGGTCAAACTGCACGTCAGCGCCTATGACCGCTCCGGGCTGGTGCGCGATGTGGCGGCATTGGTGGCCGACGAGCATGTCAATATGCGCAACATTGAAGCGCTGACGGGGCAGAAGGACAATCTGGCGGTGATCAGCGCCACGTTGGAGATCAAAGATGTCTCCCAACTCACGCGCATTCTGACCAAGATCGAGAATTTGCCCAACATCCAGTCCGCGCGGCGCATGGTAGGCTGACAGGATAAGCCGGCAGGATAAGCCGGCAGGGTGTAGCCTGGCCGTCAATCGTCATCACGCACAATGTTTTGCGGCTATTTGAGTTCATGTTGCCAAATTGACGCTCACAGCGCACTCTGCTATTCTGGGTGCATACTGGTTGTCACACCGGTTCGTACTGCCTCAATTTATTCGCTTGTAAGCAACACGATGGGACAGATGTCCCCATGCGTCGCACCGTCTGGTTACCGCGCCTGTTAGAGGCGCTCCTGCCTATCGCCGCCGTGCTGTTGGCCTTTGCCATCGGCGCGCTGCTGCTGTGGGGGCTAGGTAAAAATCCGCTCGAAGCTTATTGGACGCTGGTCTCCGGCGCCTTCGGCAGCGTTGCCGGTTTGACCGCCACGCTTACTAAGGCGACGCCGCTGATGCTGGTGGGGCTGGGCATCTGCATCTCCTTTCGCGGCGGTGTGATCAACATCGGCGGTGAAGGGCAGTTGATTATCGGCGCGCTCGGCGCCACGGCACTGGGGCTGGCGCTGCGCAGTTGGCCCGGCTGGATTTTGCTGCCGCTCTGTCTGCTGGCGGGCGCCGCCGCCGGCGCATTCTGGGGCGGCATCGCCGGCGTACTCAAGGCGCGCCTCAACGTCAATGAGATTCTGAGCACGGTGATGCTCAACGCCATTGCCTTCCAGTTGATGAACTGGCTGCTGCGTGGGCCGCTGCTCGACCCGGTGCAGCGTGACGCCGGCACTCACATTCCGCAGACGGAGGCGTTGCCTGAACAAGTCTGGCTGCTGCGCCTGGTGCCGCGCACCCAACTGCATGCCGGCATCTTTCTGGCGCTGGCGCTGGCTGTGCTGGTCTATTTTCTGCTCTGGCGCACTACCATCGGCTATCGCATCCGCACCGTGGGGCTGAATCCATCGGCGGCGCGCTACGCCGGCATCAATGTGCCCTCGTATGTGGCGCTCTCGCTCATCCTGGGGGGCGCCTTCGCCGGTCTGGCGGGTGCGGTCGAAGTGGCCGGTCTGCACCATCGCATGTTGGAAGGCATGTCCGGCGGCTATGGCTTCAGCGGCATTGTGGCTGCCCTCTTCGGCAAACTTCACCCGCTGGGGCTGATCCCGGCTTCGTTTTTCTTTGGTGGGCTGCTGGTGGGGGCCGACAAGATGCAGCGCGCCATCCAAGTGCCCAGCGCCCTGATCACAGTAGTTAACGGGCTGGTCGTCATGTTTGTGGTGGCCAGCGACCTCTATGTACGCCGCGCCAAGCGCCGCTACAGCGCCGAAGCGGCCGTACGCCAAAGCGAGGAGCCGGCCGGGCTTTCCGCCGCCAATCGACTTGATGACGCCGGCGTGGCGTCCGACCGTTCGCCCTCCTTGCCATGAATGAACTATTCACCCTTACCGCCATTGTCGGCATCCTGACCAGCGGCATCCGTCTGGCCACACCCTATCTGTTTGCTTCGCTGGGGGAAATGTTTGCGCAGCGCTCCGGCGTCGTCAACCTGGGCACCGAAGGCATTATGCTGATGGGCGCCTTCTCCGGCTACTATACCGTGCTGCACACCGGCAACCCCTGGCTGGGTCTGGGTGTCGCGCTGCTGACCGGTGCACTGATGGGGCTGCTGATGGCCGTGATCAGTGTGACCATGCAGGCGGAGCAGGGCATCAGCGGTATTGGCCTGTCGCTCTTTGGGTTGGGGTTGAGCAGCCTGTTGATGAAGGTGCTGGTGGGCACACCCACCGGCGTAACCGGCTTCCGGCCCCAGCGCATCCCACTGCTCAGCGACATCCCAATTGTTGGTGAGGTCTTTTTCGACTACAGCATTCTGACTTACCTGGCATTCCTGCTGGTGCCGGTGACATGGTTTGTGCTGACGCGCACTACTTTGGGGCTTAAAATCCGCGCCGTAGGCCAGAATCCGGAAGCCGCCGACTCGCTGGGTGTAAGTGTGACGCGGGTGCGCTATACAACCGTGATCCTGGGGGGTGCGATGGCCGGCGTGGCCGGGGCGTCGCTCAGCATCAGCATTCTCAACATCTTTCAAGAAAACATGACCAACGGCATGGGCTATATCGCCGTGGCGCTGGTCTACTTCGGCAGTTGGCGGCCGCTGGGCATCATGGCCGGCGCCCTGCTCTTTAGCCTGGTCAACGCCTTGCAGCTGTGGATCCAGGTGTTGGGGCTGCCAATCTCGCCCGATTTTGCCGTTATGCTGCCTTATGTGCTCACCATTGTGGTGCTTGCGCTCACGGCGCGCCAGATCCGCCAGCCGGCGGCGCTGACCAAGCCCTATGAGCGGGGACAATAGCCTGTGTTTGTTGGATTTCTAGTTTTCAGCGCTGGAATCACAAAAGATGAATGACAAAGGAGACTGCTACCAATGACGAAAAAATTGCTTTCCGTCCTGAGTTTGCTCGTTGTGCTGGCCCTGCTGGTGGGTGCCTGCGCGGCGCCGGCCGCTGCACCGGCTGCGCCCGCTGCGGGCGCTGAGGCCGCCGCCACAGACGCGGCCCCGGCGGAAGCGGCGACAGAGGCTGCTGCCGATAGCGCTGCCCCCAGCGGTGAGCCGTTCCGCATCGCCTTAATCATGCCCAGCACGACCACCGACTACTCGTGGAGCCAGTCCATGTATGATGGGCTGATGGCGGTGCAGGCGGAGATGGGCGGCGAAAGTGCACTGGAGATCGCCGTCACGGAGAACATGTTCCAGGTGGCCGACGCCGCCAATGCCATCCGCGACTATGCGACCGACGGCTATGATCTGGTGATCGCCCACGGCGCCCAGTACGGCACACCTCTCTTTGAAGTGGCTAAAGACTTCCCTGAAACCTCCTTCGCCTGGGGCACGACCAGCAATACAGGCGCCGACGAAGGACTGACCAACGTCTTTGCCTATGAACCGGCCGCGCAGGAAGGCGGCTATCTGAACGGCGTGGCCGCCGCGCTGCTGAGCACCAAAGGCGTGCTCGGCGTGATCGGCCCCGTAGAAGCCGGCGATGCCAAGCTCTACATCAACGGCTTTGTGGACGGCGTCAAGGCAACCAAGCCGGAAGCGGTGGTCAACGTGACCTACACCGGCGCGTTTGGCGATACGGCCCTTGCCGCCGAAGCCGCCAATACGCAGATCAAAGCCGGCGCCGACGTACTGACCGGTTCAGCGCAGCAGGTTGTGGGCGCTGTCCAGGTCGCCAAGGATGCCGGCGTCTTCTGGTTCGGCAGCCAGAGCGACCAGGCGCCGTTGGCCCCCGATATTGTGGTGATGAGCCAGGTCTACGATTGGACCCAGGTCATCAAAGAGATGATCGATTCGCACAACAGCGGCACGTTGGGTGGCAAGGTCTTTACTATGACCCTCAACGACGGCGGCCAGACCACCATCTACAACGACGCCGCCACGATCAGCGCCGAGCAGTTGAGTGAGATTCAGACGGCAGTCGACGCCGCCGCCCAGGGCATCATGGACGGCAGCATCGTCCCAGCCAAGTAACGTCTAGCCACTGCTGCAGCCGGAGAAAAGATTCTCCGGCTGCAGCAGGCGGAACCGCTTCAAGCCAGGCGGTGTGCAGCAAGCGTTCACGGGAAAGATCTATGGCCGGCACACATATTCAATCGATCCAGATGCAGGGCATCGTCAAACGCTTTCCAGGCGTCGTGGCGTGCGACCATGTTGACTTCGCCGTGCAAGCGGGCGAGGTTCATGCGCTGCTAGGCGAAAACGGTGCGGGCAAATCGACGCTGATGAAGGTGCTCTACGGCCTGTACAAGCCGGAAGAGGGCGAAATTCTGGTCGACGGCGCGCCGGTGCGCATTCACTCCCCCACCGACGCCATTCGGCTCGGCATCGGCATGGTTCACCAGCACTTTATGCTGGTGGACGAGCTGACGGTTACGGAAAACGTGGCGCTGGGGCTGACCTCCAGCCGTGGCCCGCTGCTCGATCTGGAACGCGTGGAAGCGCGCATCCGCGAACTGGCCGCCGCCTATCGCATGGATATTGACCCCCATGCTCCCGTGTGGACGCTGGCGGTGGGCCAGTGCCAGCGCATTGAAATCCTTAAGGCGCTCTACCGTGGGGCCGACATTCTGATCCTCGACGAGCCGACCGCCGTGCTTACACCGCAGGAGGTAGACGACCTCTTCGTCACCCTCCGCCACATGACTGAGGATGGCCACGGGCTGGTCTTTATCAGCCACAAGCTGCGTGAGGTGCTGGCTATCAGCGACCGCATCACGGTGCTGCGCGCCGGGCGGAACGCCGGCAGCGTGCCCAACCAAAATGTGACGCGCCCGGCGCTGGCGCGCATGATGGTGGGGCGCGAGGTGCTGCTCGATCGATCGCACCAATCACTAGCAGCGGGTGCGGTGCAGTTGGCGCTGCGCAGCGTAAGCGTGCTGGGAGTGACCGGCCAACCGGCGCTGCAGGATGTGACGCTGGAGGTGCATGAAGGAGAGATTCTGGGCATCGCCGGCGTCAGCGGCAACGGGCAGCGAGAGTTGGCCGAAGTTATCGCTGGATTGCGTGCCGCCACGAGCGGACATGTAGAGATGGCGGGTCAGGATGTTTCCGGCTGGTCGCCGAACAAACGCAGCGCCGCCGCGCTTGGTTATATTCCCGAAGAACGGATGCGCGACGGCATTGTGCAGGAGTTCACTGTGGCCGAGAACATGATGCTGGACGGCCACGCCCGCCCACCCTATTCCAACGGCTTTTTTCTCAACTTTGGCGCAATTGCCGACACGGCCCGCCAGTTGGTGCGCGAATTTGCCATCCGCACCCCATCCATCGACACGCCGGTGCGCGGTCTGTCGGGTGGCAATATCCAAAAGCTGATTCTGGCGCGCGAACTTTCGCGCAACCCGGCCGTGCTGGTGGCGGCGCAGCCCACGCGCGGCGTCGACATCGGCGCCACTGAGTATATCCACGAACGGCTGCTGGCGCAGCGCGAGCAGGGCACCGCTACGCTGCTCATCTCTGAAGACCTGGACGAAATTCTGGCCCTCTCCGACCGCATCGCCGTGCTCTATGAAGGGCGGGTGATGGACATTGTGCCGCACGCGGAAGCCAACGCTGAGCGTCTCGGCCTGCTGATGGCCGGTGTACAGCCTACTGCCTCAGAAGCCGAAGCATAAACGGATCCTATCTGCGCAGACCAAAGCGAATACGCCACGCAGCCTGACCTGCGCCCTCACGGCTTGCTTTCCGCCAGGCCGTGCAGATCGCTGTCCCAGATAGTACTATGGACTTCTACGCCCAGGCGTGCACCTTGCGCCTGCAGGGTGCGCAGGTCAGGTTGCGTGGCGCAGACGAGCACCAGCACGCGGCTGCCGCGCCGGAAGACACCATGCAGCACCCACAATGAAGCCTCATCCAACTGCGGGGCCACCAGCACAACCGTCGTGCCCCAAGGCAAAGTGGCCGTCTGCCGTGGCAGCCATTCGGCCAGCCGCATCTCCGCCGCCTGCACCTGGATGCGCGCCAGCAGGCTGAGGATGGTCATCAACTGCTCTTGCCCCGTGCGCTGCGGCAGTGGCGCGGCAGTGGCGCCCGCCAGAGCATCCAATCCATTGCTCGCCAACCCCACCGCCTGGCGCTCGCCGATCAGGGCGCTGGCCACCGAAGCGGCCACGGTAATTCCCCATTCGCTGCTGCCGACCAGGCTGCGCACCCCATACGATTCCCGATCCAGATCGAGCAGGATAACTATCGGCACGGCCATAGAAGGCTGCAGCTTTTTGACCAGCAGTTCGTTGGCGTGCGCCGAGGCTTTCCAGTGGATGCGACGCAGGCTGTCGCCCGCGGTGTAGGCGCGCACACCCGCCATACGCGCGGGATCCTCCAACAGCCGCTGGCGGCTGGCCAGCGTGCCGAAGGGCGAACGGCTGGGCAGCCGCAGATGGGCCAGCGGCACCACCTGCGGATAGACGATCAAAGTGGGTGGATTGGACTCGTCCCAGCGCGCCTCGACAAAGCCGAACAGATCACTGGAGCGCAGATTGAGCGGCCCTACCTTATAGTAGCCGCGCTTCTTGCACGCCAGCCGGTAGGGGTGGTCAAAGGTGGCATGAGCGCCTACACTGACGACTGTACGATAGTCGGGCTGATCTTTGAGGTCCAGCGGCACTGCCTCCTGGATCTGCAGCCAGGGCAAGGGCAGCCAACTGCGGTTGGCGAGATGCAGGCTGGCGTCGATCGTTTCGCCGGCAAAGGCGCGCGCAGGCAGTTCGCGCACCAACTGCACGCGGCCCAGCGAGCGGCGCATCCAGATGTGGCTGAAGACCCAGACGCCGCCCACCACATAGACGAGGTAATAGACCCAATCCATGCGCAGAAAGGCGGCCACGGCAAAGAGCACGATCAGCGCCCAGAAAATATTGTGCATCGGCCCCGCTTACTGTTTCCGTTCTACTTTTCTATGTTCTATGATTCTACTGCTCCACAGTGCCCAGCGGCAGCGGCGTCTTAGCCACGATCTCCGCCACAATATCGCCGGGGGTGCGTCCGCGCAGAGAGCTTTCGGGGCGCAGAATGCAGCGGTGCGGCAGCGCCAGCGGCGCCAGCGCCTGCACATCGTCAGGCAGCACATAGCTGCGCCCGTCCATGGCGGCGCGTGCTTGCGCCGCGCGATAGAGGGCCAGCGAGCCGCGCGGGCTGGCGCCCAAGGCCAGGTCGCCATGTCTGCGCGTGGCCTGCACCAGATCGATGATATAGGTGCGCACCGTGTCGTCCACACGCACACCCCACACCTGTTCGGCCAGGCGCGGAACATCGTCGCCATCCACCACCGCCGCCAGCCCCTCGATCGGGTGGCGGCCGCCCAGGTTAATGAGCATGGCGCTCTCTTCCTCCGCCGTTAGATAGCCCAGACGCAGCTTGAATAGAAAGCGGTCAAGCTGCGCTTCGGGCAGCGGGAACGTGCCTTCATACTCGATAGGGTTTTGTGTAGCGAGCACCAGGAAGGGGCGCGGCAGCGGGCGCGTCTCACCGTCCACCGTCACCTGGCGTTCGCCCATGGCTTCCAGCAGGGAAGATTGGGCGCGGGGGGTAGCGCGGTTGATCTCGTCCGCCAGCAGGATATGGGTGAAGGTTGGCCCCGGCACAAACTGGAACTGGTGCAGTTCCTGGTTGAAGATGCTCACCCCGGTGATGTCGCTGGGCAGCAGGTCGGGCGTACACTGCACGCGGCGGAACTCCACCCCCAACGAAACGGCCAGCGCGCGCGCCAGCATGGTCTTGCCCACCCCCGGCACATCCTCCAGCAGAACATGCCCCTCGCACAACAGCGCCACAATCAGCGTGTCGATCGTCTCCTGCTTGCCGACGATCACCCGCGCCACATTGGCGCGCACTGTCTCCGCAAAGCTCCGAATCTCGTCCATAGGGGTAGTGTACCACAAGCGGCCTGCACAATCGCCTGCAGCGGGCGAGCGAGGCGGGCGGGCTAGACATCTTGGACAGCGTTCGCTGCCGTCGTCGGTGGCTCTATCAGGCTGCCTTTGAGACTACGATCCATGCCCACAAAGATAAAGACGGCGACGGCTGCAACCAGACCGGCGGTGATCAGCAGCGTGCCCGTCAGTCCGGCTGTGAAAGCGGGGCCAAATTGGGTGGTCACCCACTGGGCTGCAGCGGGAGGCAGGCGGGTGAAATTCCCCGACATGGCACGCGCAAAGATGCTTTCCCAAGCGCTGTTGATCTGCGCCAGCGTCGCCGGCGCCAGGTTGGTCTGGCGGCAACTCTGCCCGCAGGGCGCCATCGGCCAGCGTCGTGATCAGCAGGCTGGAGAAGATGACGCCCAAGGCAAAGCCGGACTGCCCGGCGGCAGAGTTGATCGCTGCTCCCGTTCCGACCAGACGGCGGGGCGGGGTGTTCAGGATCACAGTCGTGCGGGCCGGGCCGGCGATGCCCAGCCCCAGTCCGGTCAGCAGGATGGGCAGGGCCAGCCACGCCAGGGGTGTGTCCACCGTGAGACGGGAGAGCGCCAGCAGCGCGATTGCCATCAAGATCAGCCCGGCTGTGATTAGCACGCGCGCGCCGAAGCGTGTGGACAGACGCACGATCAGCGTTGTACCGGTTAACATGCCGATCACAAAAGGCGCGAATTGCAGCGTCGCCGCCACCGCCCCCAGACCACGCACATCAACAAAATAGGACCAGAATTGATAGAAGAGGAGCGCCTGCACCATTGCCGTCGTCATGGCCGCAAGGATGGCAAAGCCCAGGCCGCGCACGTTGTAAAGCTTGATCTCGCCACGCTTGCGCAGCCTTTTGTACAAATAGCGATAGACCAGCACCAATCCTGCCAGCCCAACGGCGATCGTCAGCAGCGCGTTGCGGCTTGTCAGCCCGCCGGTATAGGCGACGAGGCCAAAGACGGCCAGAAAGACGGCGGCGGCCCAAGCCAGATTGACCAGCAATTCGCGCCACTCGATTTTGCCCTCCTGGATTGGCTCCTCCACCTGGCGCAGGATCAGCCGGTAAGCGATCAGCCCCAGCGCAATCGGCAGAAAAAAGACAATCGTGCCATTGCCCCATGGTCGCAGCAGGGTGTAGAACAGCGAGGAAGCGCCGACTGCGATGGCCTGGGTGCTGAAAATGACGCCAAAGGCAAAGGGCTGCACCCCAAGGGCAAAGGTGTAGGCCGCCAGCGCGATGCATGCCGGCGTGATGATCACCTGGGCCACATTCAACAGCAGGTTGGCATAGAAAAAGAAGCTCGTCCCCAGCCAGAACATGCCCACCAGTTGCGCAAACAAAACTGCCGCCAGCCCAACCAGTAGAAATCGTTTGCGCCCTATGCTGTCGCCGGTTGCGCCGGCGACCAGCGTCAAGATCGCCAGCAGGATATAATTGGCGGCCACCAGGATGGGGACACCGCTGCCGCTGTCGCGCAGCCCTTGCTGGATCGGCGGCGAACCGAGGGTGATGACGGGAGGGGTCATGTGGACGCAGAGGATGGCCAGCAGGCAGGCGGCCAGCGAGCGAAACGACTCGCGGTCGGCAGTCAGGTTGCCGAAGAGCAGTTTGCCGGGGCCTGGAACGCGATTCAGAACAGCCTGGATGCGCGCGATCAGATCATCCACAGTACGCTTGTCCCCTGTTCTGTTTTTGCGATGCGTGTACGCTGTCGCGTGCTAAAGGAATCACTGTCGCCGGCGCCGTTGTTGTTGGTTAGCACGTTCACGCTCATGACAGCGCTTACTGCTCAGGCCGCTGCCAGCGCCTCGAGGGCGAGGCGCTGGGCTTCTTCGTATGAATGAGTCACGTCTTCTCATATATGCACAGGCGGCTTACATATATCCGTGCGGGTGCGCGTTGTGCCACTTCCAGGCACTCTCCAAAATCGCCCGCAGTTCGGGGTACTGCGGCTGCCAGCCCAGCTCCCGCCGAATCTTGTCGCTGCTGGCGATGAGGATGGCCGGGTCGCCAGGGCGGCGCGCCACCACGGTGGTAGGGATCGGGTGGCCGGTGATCTCACGCGCCATGTCGATCAACTCCTGAATGCTGAAGCCGCGACCGTTGCCCAGGTTATAGGTGCGGCTGCCGCCGTCCAGGGCGCGCAGCGCCAAGATATGCGCCTGCGCCAGGTCGATCACATGGATGTAGTCGCGCACACAGGTGCCATCGGGCGTGGGATAGTCGTCTCCAAAGATACTGAACTGCTGGCGCTGCCCCAGCGCCACCTGCAGCACCAGAGGAATGATGTGCGTCTCCGGGTCATGCTGCTCGCCGCGCTCCGCTGAGGCGCCGGCGGCGTTGAAATAGCGCAGGCAGGCATACCGCATACCTTGCGTGCGATCCAGCCAGTACAACATGCGCTCCAAAATGTTTTTGGACTCGCCATAAGGGCTGCCGGGCACAATGCGTTCCGCTTCGTCGATCGGCATGCGTTCGGGCTTGTCAAACAAATTGGCGGTGGAGGAGAGAATAAACTTCAGTACCCCATGCTCGACCGCACTCTGCAGCAGATTCAACCCGTTGACAATGTTCTCGCCGATGTAGAGAAACGGCTTCTCCATCGACTCACCCACCAGCGTATGCGAAGCAAAGTGCATAATGGCGTCGGGCTTGTGCTGCGCCATCACGGCATCCACCGCCGCACGGTCGGCCAGGTCGCCTTTGACAAAGAGCGCCTTGGGGTGCACCGCCTGCTCGTGACCCTGGTAAAGATTATCAAACACGACAACTTCTTCGCCTGCCTGCACCAACTGTTCCACCGCGATGCTGCCGATATAGCCTGCCCCGCCTGTCACCAACACTTTCATAAATGCGCTTCTCCCTTGTTGAACAGTTTTTTTCCAGTGTACTCTACCACAGCCGCCGGTAAGGATTGCAGTTTGCTTGCAATTGACGATTGTGACGGCTTATTCGGTGCGGATTACCTTGACGGCACGCTTGGCGCGCACATCGTACAGGTCGGAGCGCCGGTCATACAGGTGGCGCACGCTGGCGACATCGCGCTGCTGCGCCAGTACGGTCAAGTCCAAGTCGGTGATCAGTACGGTTTCGACGTTGGCTTCACTTTCGCCGGCCGTGGCGTAGGGAGGAAAGGCAAAGTCACTGGGCGTAAAGACCGCCGCCTGGCCGTAGTTGATCAGATAGTTCTTGGTCGTCGGCAGGTTGCCGGTGTTGCCGGCAATCACCACATAGATAAAATTCTCCACCGCACGCGCCTGCGCCGTATAGCGGATGCGGTCATAGGCCTTGCGTTCATCCGTGCTGTAGGGCACAAAGAGCACCTCGGCGCCGGCCAGTGTTTGCAGCCGCGCCAGTTCGGGAAATTCCACATCATAGCCGACCTGGATGGCGATCCGGGCCAGCGGCGTGTCGAAGACGCGGATGTCGTCGCCTGGTTCAATATCAAAATCCGCGCGCTCGATTGGCGGGATGTGCAGCGCATCCTGGGTGTAGACATCGCCGGTTGGCGTGAAGAGATGGGCGACATTATACAGATCGCCATCGCGCAGCACCGGCTGCGAACCGGCGATGATGTACAACCCATGTTTCTGCGCCTGCGCGGTGAACAGATCGATATAGCGATCCGTCATGCTTGCCAGACGGCGCACGGCTTGCTGCGAATCCAGGTCAGCCGGCATGAGCGAGAAGAGCTGTGCGGTGAAGAGTTCGGGCAGCACCAGAAAGTGCGAATGATAGGTGTCCGCCGTGTCGACAAAAAAATCAACCGTGCGCTCAAATTCGAGCCAGGTCTGGATGCGGCGCATAAACCACTGCCCGGCGCAGATGCGGATGCGGCGCACGATCCGCTGCAGCGGGGCGGCGGCAATCCGCCGCTTTTCCGGCTGGAAGTTGGAGTTGGGCATCTCCAGCAGCGTTGAGTAGTTGAGGCTGGCGTTGTCCCATAGAAAATCGAGCAGCACGCGGCGCACATGATAGCCGGCGCGCAGATGGGCTGAGAGCGACGGATCGCTGATCTCGCCGGCCACCGCTTTCTGTACATACTCCTCGGCTGTCATCTTGCCGGCATAGTCCGTATAGCCAGGCAGCCGCCCGTAGGCCACCATGCGCCGCAGGTTGTAGCGCTTCATCAACCCGATGCGTTTGTCATAGAGCAGGCGCGAAACGCCATGCCGCCGCCACTGTGGGCGCACACCGATGTCGGCCCCATACAGCGTGTCGCCGCTGGGGTCATGTGTGCTGAAAGTGCCGCCCCCCGTGATCTCCTCATAGGTGTACCAGTGCGCTTCATCGTCAAGCTGCACGATCAAGGAAGTCGCGTAGCCGATGACCTCGCCATTGGCCTCAGCCAAAAACTGCCCTTCCGGAAAGGCAGCCAACTGCATCTCGTAGGAACGTTCATTGTAGTAGGCGCTTTCCGGATATTCGGGGTAAGTTGCGCGGTGGCAGGCCACAATGCGCGGAATATCTTCTTTCATCCAGGTGCGGACTTTGATTTTGGGCGTCTTTTTCGGCTTGGGATTCATACCATCACACTTACAAATTCGGCTGAGGGCGGGCGCTCCAGTTCCTGCCGCGCCCGCTGGGGGTTAATTATTCGCTCGCTTGGATTGACTGCCAGGCGCGCTGCACGGTGCGCCGCGCCGTGGCAAAGCTGAAGCCGCGGCGGGCAAGAAAGCCAGTCAATTTCTGCTCGAACTCATCTTGAGGCAGGTCGCGCCAGCGGTCAAGCTTGCTCGTGGCGGCATCCCAGGCGGTTTCGTCTTCGTCCATCCCTTCCAGCGCAGCGTCGATGGTGGCCGCTTCCACCCCCTTCTGGCGCAGTTCATAGCGGATCGCCTTGGCGCTGCGCGGCCGGAAGCGGCTGCGGTTATCCAGCCAGTAGCGCGCAAATTCTTCATCGTCTACATAGCCATGCGCCACCAGCCGCGCCAGAGCCGCAGCGATGGCCTGCGCGGCAAAGCCTTTTTCTTCCAGGTTGCGCTGCACCTCCGTACTGCTGCGCGGGCGGGCGCCCAGAAAACGCAGCGCGCTCTGGTAGGTGCGATCCTGTTCGTCGCTGCTTTGCAAGGCGGCAATGTCGGCGTCGCTCAGGTATTGACCTTTGCTGAGCCTGGCCGCGGTGTCGAGCGTGACGCCCAGCGCAAACTCGTCATCCAGGAATACGCTGACCCGCTCTAGGTTATTCTTTTGCTGCTGCAGCGATGTGATGTGGCCGGCCATACCGTTTCTTCCTTTGTGCCGCCGCTCAGGCTTGGTTGGCGCTGAGGATACGTTGGCTGCGCCAGCGCCAGGTGGCAAAGACACCAAACACCAAGGTGAGCGAGAGGCCCACCGCCCCCACCCGCAGCATACCACCGCCGGCAAAAAAGGCGCCGGTGAGCAAACTGCCCGAGCCGGAAGCCAGCGCGATCAGCAGTTCATTGGCCCCTTGTACGCGCCCGCGTTCGTCATAATGCAGTTGATTGGAGAGCAGGGTGGAACCGGCGACAAAACAGAAGTTCCAGCCCAGTCCCAAGATAAACAGCGCCAGGGCAAGCGTCAGCACATTGGCGGCAGCCGGCGCCAGCAAACTGGCCACCACCAGCAGGCCGGCGCCGTAGACGATCATGGGCCGGCTGCCCAGGCGATCGATCAGCCAGCCGGTTACGGCGGCAAAGCCAAACATGCCCAAGGTGTGGGCCATAAAGACTAGCGAAATCTCGCCGGTGGTGTGGTTGAGATGGTGCATATGCACAGGCGTGATGACCATGATCAAGGTCATCACCAACTGGCCCACAACCATGGCGGCAACTGCGACCTGCACCAGCGGAAGGGCAAAAATCAGCCGCAGCGGGCGGGCGCTGATCGGTGCAGCCGGGTCAGGCCGGCGTTCCGTCTCACGCGTGCGGCTGAGCCGCATGGGGTCGGGCCGCAGCAAGAGAAAGATCGTCAACGCCGACAGCAAGGCCAGGCCGGCGCCGAACCAATAGGGGCCGGCATAGACGCTAAGCCCAAACGATTCGGCCAGGCTGCCGGTCGGCCCGACGAGCAAAGGGCCGCCAATGGCCCCCACGGTGCCTGCAAAGACGATCGTGCCGATCACGCGTGCCCGCCGCTCATCCGGCCACACCTCAGCCGCAATATAGCGCGCCTGCTGGCTGACGCCGTTGGCGACGCCTGCCAGCCCCGCACCCAGACAGAGGAGCGCAAAGGAAGACCAGCCGACGGCCAGCCCGCTGACGGCAAAGCCCAGCGCGCCGAACAGATAACCGAGCAGCATAGCCGGTCGCCGTCCGGCGCGGTCCATCAGCATCCCGATCGGCACAGCGATGGCGGCGCGGCCCAGCAAGGCAATTGTGCTGGGCACCCCAGCCATCTGATCGGCCCCGCTGAGGGCAACGGCATTGAGGGAGAGCAGCGTGACGGCAGACAAGTAGGCGGCGCTAAAGATGCTTTCGGTGGTAAAAATCGTGCCGGTAATTCGTCGCGACGAACGGTCAAGCGAATCCTGTGCCATAAACGTAAAATCCCAGTGGGTATAGAAGACGGTGCGTCGCCACAGTATAAAGCAAGCCCCTCCCTCTCCCAAGGCAAGCGAACGTTTGGAGCATACACACCTTGACCACAAGACATTATTTGCAGTTCTGCGCTTACGCAACCCCGCCATGCCGGCCCCATCAGTCATTTGCAGCCTAATGCGAAAGCCGCTATAGTATGGATATCCAAGTTCGCTCCCATTTATGTGCTCGCCGCAATCAGTGCACAACACTCGCTCTCTTTCAGTGCAGAAGGAAAGCCAAGACGATGACAGTAAATAGCAGCCAGGGGTTGGCGTCGCAAAAATCCGCAGGTCGCGCCCGGCTTCTCTCGCCTGCACAGCGGCGCCAGATCCGGAAATTTCTTTTGGCGCTGGCCTACCTCTCCCCCTCTCTCTTGATCTTTCTCGCCTTTGTTTTTATCCCGCTCGTGCGCTCCTTTATCTTGAGCACGCAGTTAACCGATCCGTTGGGCCGCTCGGTAGCATTTGTGGGCTTGACGCAGTACCAGCGCCTCTGGGCGAACCCGCAGTTTCTCAACAGCTTGCAGCGCACCCTGCTCTTTGTGATCTATACGGTGCCCACGACGCTGGTGGCGGCGCTGGGACTGGCGTTGCTCGGCAACCTGCGGCTGCGCAACATCAGCCTCTTCCGCATGATCTTTTCGCTGACAATCGCCGTCTCGGCGGCGACCGCTTCGTTGATCTTTTTGTATCTGTTTCATCCCGCCTTGGGCATGTTCAACTATCTTCTCAGCCTGCTGGGACTGCAGAGTGTTCCCTGGCTGACGGACGTGCGCACGGCGCTGCCGTCCGTGGCGCTGGTCACAGTCTGGCTGCAGTTGGGACTGAACACGGTGATCTTGCTGGCGGGCATGCAGGGTATCCCTGAGGAGCTGTACGAGAGCGCCATGATCGACGGCGCATCGGGAGGGGCCAAGTTCCTGCATATTACGTTGCCCCTGCTCTCGCCCACCATCTTTTTTCTGTTGGTGGTCGATCTGTTGGCGGCCTTTCAGGCCTTCACCCAATTTCACGTGCTGACCAAAGGCGGCCCGATCAACTCCACCAATGTGCTGGTCTTCTCCATCTACCGTGAGTTCTATTTTAATGGCCAATATGCCTATGCCGCGGCACAGTCGATTGTGCTCTTTGCCATTATGCTGATCGTGACGATTGTGCAGTTCGGCGTGATTGAGCGCAGGGTGGTGTACGAATGAGCACCGGCATCTCGCAGAACCGCACTTCCCAAAGCCGAAATCAGGGAACGCGCCGCAGATGGCGGCCCCTCCTGCGCGACAGCCTGCTCTATCTGCTGCTGACGCTTGTGGCGGTCATCGTCATCTTTCCTCTTTGGTCCGCTCTGACAATCAGCCTGTTGGACGACCAGCAGGTGGCTTCGTACCCGCCGCTGCTGGCGCCGACCTCGCTGCAGTTGACCAATTTCGTGCGCGCGCTGGAGCAGGCCCCCCTCCTGCGCTATCTATTCAACAGCATTGTCCAGTCCAGCCTGGTTATGCTGGGTCAACTGGTGACCGCCAGCCTGGCCGCCTACGCCTTTGCCTTTATTGATTTCAAAGGCCGCAACGTCATGTTCCTGGTCTTTCTCTCCACCCTCATGATCCCGTGGGAAGCTACCATCATCCCTAATTATCTCACGGTGCGCAGCCTGGGCTGGACGGACAGCTATATGGGGCTGACCATTCCCTTTGTGGCGACTGCCTTCGGCACCTTTCTGCTGCGCCAGTTTTTCCGCACGATCCCCGGTGAACTGCAGGATGCAGCCACCATCGACGGCTGCGGCAGCCTGCGCTTTCTGACCGCGATTGTGCTGCCCCTGGCGCGACCGGCGCTGGGCACGCTGGCGGTCTACAGCTTTTTACAGACCTACAATCAATATCTTTGGCCCTTGCTGATCACCAATGACCAGCAGATGCGCACGGTGCAGATTGGCATTACGCTGCTGCAGGATGAAGAACGCTTTGCGTTCAATACAGTGATGGCTGGTGTGGTTCTGGTGCTGTTGCCCACGTTCATCCTCTTTATCGTGGGCAACCGCCAGTTGATTCGTGGCTTGACCGCAGGCGCGGTCAAGGGTTGAACCGTCGGTTTGTTTCTATCTGTTGTTGTTGGTTTACACTTTTGTGAATCTCAACTGTGAATCTCAATTGATTGTGGAAGGAGCCAAACGTGAAAAAGCAAGTATCCGTCATGATGAGCCTGTTGGTGGTGCTGAGCATGCTGCTCTCGGCCTGCGCCGGCGTGCCGGCGGCTCCGGCTGCGCCGGCTGCCGGCAGTGAAGCGACCGCAGAAGCGACCGCCGCAATGCAGGAAGCGCCCGCCGGCGCCACCCGCATTGCCTTCTGGCACAGCATGGCCGGCGACATCGGCGGCAAATCCATCCCCAAGCTGGCTGACGACTTCAACGCCAGCCAAGAGAGCTGCTTTGTGGAGCCGACCTACCAGGGCAGCTACGATGATTCGTTAAACAAGCTGCGTGCCGGGCTGCAGAGCAACGATATTCCTGCCGTGGTGCAGTTGTACGACATCGCCACCCGCTTGATGGTCGATCTCAAGGTAGCGACGCCGGTGCAGGACTTCATGGACGCCGAAAATTTTGACGTCTCGGACTTTGAACCGAATGTGCTGGCTTACTACACCATTGACGGCAAGCAATATTCCATGCCCTTCAACACCTCAACGCCGCTGCTCTATTACAACAAGGATATGTTCAAGGCTGCCGGTCTCGACCCCGAAGCAGCGCCGCGCACCTTTGACGAGGTGGCCAGCTATGCCGCCAAGCTGACGCAGCGCGATGATGCGGGCAATGTCACCGTCAGCGGCGGCGCCTTTGCCATCTACGGCTGGTTTGTCGAACAGTTCCTGGCGGTTTCGGGTGGGCTGTATGTGGACAACAATAACGGCCGCGACGCCGCCGCCACCGAGGCCACCTTCAACAGCCCCGAAGGCGTGCGGGTTCTGGAATGGTGGAAAGGAATGTACGATACCGGCGACTTCGGCAACTATGGGCGCACGACGGTGGATACCCGCAACGCCTTCCTTGCCGGCCAGACGGCCATGTTTATCGATTCCACCGCTGTACTGCGCGGCATGATCGAAGGCTCCGATGGCAAGTTCGAATTGGGCACCGGCTGGCTGCCCCGCCCGGACGAGAGCGCCTTTGAAAACGCCGGCACCATCATTGGCGGCGCTTCACTATGGATTCTCAACGGCCGACCGATGGAAGAGCAGCAGTGCGCCTGGAATTTCATCAAGTTCCTGTCGGAGCCGCCGCAGCAGGCCTTCTGGCACACCGAATCGGGCTATTTCCCCATTCGCAAGGCGGGCTATGATGAGCCGCTAGCACTTGAATGGCGCGCCAAATATCCCCAATTCGGTACAGCCGTCGATCAACTGCACGCCGCCCCCAACAACCGGGTCACGCAGGGCGCGCTGATCGGCGTCTTCCCCACCGCCCGCCAGACTGTGGAGACCGCGATTGAGGAGGTGCTGGCCGGACAGTCCACGCCACAAGAAGCACTGGACAATGCCGCCGCCATCGTGACGCAAGCCATCGCCGACTACAACACGACGATGGGTCAATAAGCGCCAGCCAGGCAGCGACCTGCTGCACAGGTTGACACAATTGGCACATGGGGGGACAGCCGGCTCAAAGGCTGTCCCCTCTTTCTTTGTATGCTTACCCAATTGCGCTGGAGAGCCGGCCGCACAAACGCGGCTTGACATGCCTTTTCGGCTTGTGCTAGAGTCCACACAAATTCACCTCTAAAACGGCAAGCTGTCCAGCCGTCGGTTCGCCCACACACACCCATTGAGGACGCTATGCGCACCAATACCATTCGCACCCGCTGGCAGGCCGGGGAAGCCGTGCTCACAGCCTGGCTCTCAATCCCGTCCGCCTTCAGCGCCGAACTGCTGGCGCACGCTGGTTTTGACTGTCTCACCATCGACACGCAGCACGGGCTGATCGACACCGCCGCCGCTATTGCCATGCTGCAGGCCATCTCCACCACGGCGTGCATCCCGCTGGCGCGCGTGGCCTGGAACGAGCCGGGGGCCATCATGAAGCTGCTCGACGCCGGCGCCTACGGCATCATCTGCCCCATGATCGGCAGCGCGCAGGAAGCCGCCGCCTTTGTCGCCGCCTGCCGCTATCCGCCGGAAGGCATCCGCAGCTATGGCCCCAAGCGTGCCATGCTCTATGCAGGGGACGACTACGCCGAACAGGCCAACAGCACCATCCTGGCCATCCCCATGATCGAGACGGCAGACGGGCTGGCGAATGTCGACGCCATCGCCGCGGTGCCAGGGGTGGACGCCTTATATGTCGGCCCCGCCGATCTCAGCCTGGCGCTGGGACGGACGCAGCGCATCGACCAAAGCGACCCAGTTATGCTGGATGCGCTGGAGAGCGTGCTGGCCGCCGCCCGCCGCCATGGCAAGGTCGCTGGGCTGCACACCGGCTCCGCCGCCTATGCGCGACGTATGATTGACCTCGGCTTCCAGTTCGTCACTGTGCAGACCGACGCCGCTTTTCTGGAAACGGAGGCGCGGCGCGTCGTGCAGGCAGTCAAGCAGGCCGCGCCGCCGGGAGGCGCCCCGGCAGGCGCCGCAACCCCAGGACCGTACTGATTTTCACACCAGCTTTTTTCAGACCAGGAGGGGGCATGGCAGTTTCCGGGATGCTGACGCTTGACGAACTGGCGCGCCTGGCGCAGAGCGGAGCCGTCGAAACGGTACTGGTGATGTTCAGCGACCACCTTGGCCGCTTGATGGGCAAGCGTTTTGACGCCGAGTTTTTTGTGACCGACATTGCAGCGGCAGGCACGCACGCCTGCAACTATTTGCTGACCGCCGATATGGAAATGGAGCCGTCGCCCGGCTTCCGCTATGCCAACTGGGAACAGGGCTATGGCGATTTCCATCTTGTGCCTGACTTAGCGACGCTGCGCCTGGCACGCTGGCTTGACAAGTCGGCGCTGGTGCTATGTGATGTGGAGGAGGAAGCCGGCCACCAGTTGGTCAGCGTTGCGCCGCGCACAATGCTGCGCCGCCAGATTGAGGCGGCTGCCGCCCTTGGCTACACGGCACAGGCCGCCTCGGAGTTGGAGTACTACCTCTTCCGCCAGAGCTACCAGGAGGCGGCGCGGCGCAACTATCACGATCTGGAACCAGTGGGCTGGTATATCGAAGATTACCACATGCTGCAGGGCAGCCGCGAGGAATCCTTCAATGCCGCCGTGCGCCGCCATCTCAAGCAGTCTGGCATCCCGGTCGAGAACTCCAAAGGCGAATGGGGGCTGGGGCAGCATGAACTTAATGTGCGCTACGCCGACATCCTCAGCATGGCCGACCGCCACACCCTCTACAAACAGTGTCTCAAAGAAGTGGCCGACCAGCAGGGGATTAGCGTCACCTTTATGGCCAAACCGGCGGCTAACGGCGCCGGCTCCAGCAGCCACATCCATCTCAGCCTGTGGCAGGGAGAAGAGAATGCCTTTCGCGGCGACGAACCGGCCGGCCCAATCCAGGCATCTGCCATCTTCCGTTGGTTTCTGGGCGGCTGGCTGCAGCATGTGCCGGAACTGATGGTTTTTTATGCGCCGACGGTCAACTCATACAAACGCTACCAGACCGGTTCATGGGCGCCCACGCGCATCGCCTGGAGCCATGACAACCGCACGGCGGGCTTTCGTGTGGTGGGCAGCGGCAGCAGCCTGCGCATCGAGTCGCGTATTCCCGGCGCCGACTGCAACCCCTATCTGGTCTATACCGCTGCGCTGGCCAGCGGGCTGGACGGCATTCGCAACCGCATCGAGCCACCCGCCATCTTCAGCGGTGATGTGTATCAGGCGCAGGAACTGCCGCGCGTGCCGGCCACCCTGCGTGAGGCGACTGCGCTCTTTGCCGCCAACGAGTTCACCCGGCGTGTCCTGGGCGCCGAGGTCGTCGAGCATTACGCCCACGCCCTGCGCATTGAACAGGCCGCCTTTGACAATGCCGTGACCGATTGGGAGCGGCGGCGCTATTTCGAGCGGATTTAGGGACGGCTCCTGTGCAGTGCGCGCCGGTTTCGTTTGCGCAGCCTTTTTTCCTCAGCCGCGCACCTGATGGGCAGAGATCGCCTGCGCGTAACGGTGCAGCGACTCCATCTGCGGGGGCGTGATGACGATAAAGGGGCGGCGGCGGCGGATGAGAGCCAACGCTTCGTCTACGCTGCTGCCCTCGGCGATAAAGTAAGCGGCGGCCAGTGTGGGGGCGCGACCCACGCCGGCCTTGCAGTGAATGTAGACCTGGCCGCCATCCGCCGCCACGGTGCGGATAAAGTCCACCCCTTTTTGCAGATGTTCCGGCGATGGGCAGTCGTCATCCACCGTGGGCAGATAACAGTAGTCGGCAAACGCCAGCCCGTTGGCCGCATCGTCAAACTCCACCCGCAGATTGACCGTCCCCGTCACCCCGCGCCGTTCCAGATAGCGCTTGCCGCGCTGGTTGAACTGCGGCCCCACCCAGACGGCAGGCGTGATGCGGCTGTTGAGGGCCAGCGGCACACCGGTCAGCTTGGGCACGCCGCGACCGAACGCCCACTGCAGCGTGATCCACAACCCCTGCTCGCGCAGCCGCCGCCGAAAAATGATCCACCCTTTTTGAATCTGCTCCCACACCCTGACTTCTCTCCTGCTACTTGATCCTGCTATCCTGTCCTGCTACTTAACCGCTGTAAACGCCTCGACCACCACCGGCACGCCGCGCACGATGCAAAAGACCAGCGCAATCCAACTGGTGACGACGCCCAGCATCCACACCGGCTCCATCCAGATGGAATGCAGGCTTTGCAGCGCCAGCGTTGCCGCCAGCAGGACAAACGACAGCGCCTTGATCAACCCATAGGCCGCCCGCATAGGCCGCCCTGCCACAATCCACTGTCCCCAACTGGTGCGCATGGAGCCAAACGCGGATGCGCCGCGCGCATAGCCCGCCTCACGAATCGAATCAGTCAAGGCGCCGCGAATGATCACCGTGACCGGGATGATCCACGAGATCAGCCCCAAGTTGGCGTACATCACCCACAGAATAATTTCCACCGCGCGGTCGGCGGCAATGTCGAGCACGCTGCCCAACAGCGTCACTTCATCGCGCTGGCGAGCCACAATGCCGTCAATGGCGTCCATCGCGATCAACAGCAGCACCAGCGGTACGGAAACCAGCCGCCAGGTGGCTGTACCGACAAAAAAGATCACTACAACCACAATCAATAAAGGAAGCCGTGCCAGTGTAATTGTGTTGGCCAGGTTCATGTCGTTGCTCCTGTTCGATTATCTGCCAGCCATCCTGGAAAGACAAACCCCCAGAGCAATGCAAACAGCGCAGGTTGACAAACAAGGCGCTTCGCTTCGGCCAAAAATTCAATGGATGTGGGCTATTGACAACCAAATCAGCCTATGTAATAATGTGACCAACCAGTCATATGACCGATTAGTCATGTGACGCAGCAGTCACTTTAGAAAAAGAAGTACAAATGAGGAGCACGTAGCGAGTGCCACAGCAGACCTTTTTTAATTTGCCGGAGGAAAAACGGCAGCAGATTTTGCAGGTGGTTATCGACGAGTTTGCAGAGAATGACTACGAAAGTGTGTCGATCTCGCGCATCGTGGCGCGAGCGGGCATTGCCAAAGGCAGCTTCTATCAATATTTCAAAGATAAGGAAGACCTGTACACTTATCTGTTGGACCTGATGGTGGAAGCCAAAAAAGAGGTGCTGTCGCTGGATCGCCCTGACCCCAACCACGTTGGCATCTTTGCCTATCTGCGCTGGATGGCGGAAGCGGGTGTAGCCGTGCAACTGGCGCATCCGCAGTTGAGCAAAATTGCTGTGCGCGCAGCGAACGCCAATTTCTTTCCCAAAGCCTTTGATCTCAGCGCCCGTGAGGCGACACAGGTTTTCTATCAGCGCCTGGTCGAGGTGGGCCAGCAGCAAGGCGATATTGCGCCCGACGTGGATGTGAAAGTGGCGGCGATTGTCTTTGAAGGCGCCATGAGCAGTGTCAGCCGCTACTTGCTGGACCAGGTGACAAGCGGCGCCATTGTGCTGAAGCCGGAAGAGGAAAATCTATTCGATCTGCCCGCAGTAAAGGCGATTTTTACGACAGCAGTAGACTTGCTCGAACAAGGAATGGGCAGCGGGCGGCGTCAGGCACAGGAAGCGTACCCAGCGCCACAGCCGCAGATCCTCAGCGCGGCAGGTGTTGAGGCGGATTAAAAGTAGGAGAAAGGTGAGGATGTACAATGGGTGAATTTTTCAAGATGGCGTGGCACAACATGTGGCGCAACTGGCGGCGCACGGCGATTGCGGCCAGCGCCATCGTCCTGGGGCTGATTCTGATGCTCTTTATCGAGGGCATGATCCGCGGCTCCGACCAGGGGATTTACGGCAACTCAGTGCGGCTGTATGGCGGCAACGTGCAGGTGCATGCGCCCGGTTTCCGTCCTAAGGCCGACCGGCTGCCGCTGCTGCCGCTGGAGAATCCGGATGCCGTGGTCGCCACTTTGCAGGCGGAGCCGGGCGTCGTCTCCGTGGCCAAGCGTATCAGCACCGGCGGGCTGGTCAGCACACGCGCCGGCTCATTCCCAGTCAAGATCACAGCCATTGAGCCGGCAGTGGAAGAACCGCACAGCCTGCAAGCGGAGAACATCACGGCGGGCCGCTTTTTGCTGGAGAACGAGGGCGATGCCGTCGTCATCGGCCAGGGGCTGGCTGACGAACTGAAGGTGACGGCGGGCGACCGTGTGACGCTGGTGGGCCGCTCCAAACAGGAGAATATGCGTCAGCGCAGCATGACGGTGGTTGGCATCTTTGATCTGGGGATGGCGGACGCTGAGAAGGGGCTGGTCTTTATCACCCTGCCTGAAGCGCAAAGTCTCTACGGGCTGCGCGATCAGGCCACCGAAGTAGCCGTTCTGCTCGACACTGTGGGCCAGGAAAACACGGTTCTGCCGCAGTATGCAGCCGCACTGCCCAATTATGAGGTGGATTCGTGGATGACCTTGAATCCGGAGATCGGCGAGACGTTGGCCATGAAGAGCGTCTTCACTAATATCTTTGGTCTTGTCGTGCTGATGATCGCCGGCATCGGCATCCTCAATCTGATGCTGATGGCGGTTTTTGAACGCACACGCGAGATGGGTGTACTGGCGGCGCTGGGGATGAAGAGCCGGCAGATCATGGGATTGTTCTTACTCGAAGGCGCGATGATCGGGGCCGGCGGCGGGCTGATTGGCGGCATCCTGGGCTGGGCAGTGGTCTGGGCAGTGGGCCAGGTCGGCTTTGATCTATCCTATGCTTCCGGGATGGGCGAGATGACTGCCCTGATGGGCAGCCGCCTCTATCCGTCGATCACCTTTTTTGATGTCGCCTGGCGTTGGGTGGCCGTCACCTTGATTGCAACCCTGGCCGCGCTCTTTCCTGCCTGGCAGGCTGCGCGCAAAGAGCCGGCGGCGGCGCTGCACCATATCTAGATTTAGAATGGAGGATGGTTGAATGGGACTTGGAAAACTGTGGACAATTGCCTATCGCGACCTGGGACGCAACCGGCGCCGCACCTTCTTTACGCTGGTGGCCGCGGGGTTGGGGCTGGCGCTGCTGATTGCCATCAACGGCCTGATTGCAGGCATGTTGGACAGCGCTCTGCAAAACACTATCCGCCTGAGGACGGGACACGTGCAGATGCGCAGCGAGTCGTATGAAGACAACAAGCTGAGCCTGCAGTGGGAGGATCTGCTGGCCAACGGCGAAGAATTGGCGGCGCGCGCGCAGGAACTGCCGCAGGTGGCTGCAGCCGCGCCCGTGTTGTGGGCGGCGGGCATTCTCAACACGCCGGAGGAGTCGGCCAACTTGCAGGTCTACGGCATCGAGACGACCTCGGAATTTTATGCGCCCATACGTAACGGCATGGTGGCGGGCGAGTACTTGGCGGCGGACGACCGCAGCGGCATCCTGCTGGGCAAACGCGCGGCAGACAGCCTGGGCGTGCAGGTGGGGGATAACGCCAGCCTGACGCTGATCGACGCCGACGGCCAGCCGCAGGAGGGTATCTTTACCGTGCGCGGGCTGTTCAGCACCGGCGCCGTCGCCTACGACACAAGCTCGGTCTTTATGCCGCTGGACAAAGCCCAGGCGGTGACCAACACCAATGGGCGGGTGAGCGCTGTGACGATCGTGCTGCATCAGCAAGAGGATGCCGAGGCCGTAGCAGCCGCGCTGGTTGCCCCCGGTGTAGCGACGCTGACGTGGCGGCAGTTGAATCAGAGCTTCTTACAGACGATGGATACAGCGATGTCGTTCTATGTCATCTTGGACCTCATCGTAATGCTGGTGGTGGCAGTGGTCATCTCCAATACGCTGCTCATGTCTGTTTTTGAGCGGGTGCGGGAGATGGGCATCCTGGCTGCGCTGGGGATGAAGGGCCGGCAGATCATGCAAATGTTCCTATATGAGGCCGCCGTGCTGGGGCTGGTCGGCATTGTACTGGGCGTACTGCTGGGCAGCGCCGCCGTGGCCTATCTGAGCAACAACGGCATCTACATCGGCGACGCATCCGCCTCCGCTGTGGGCAACATCGCCATCGGCAACACGATGTACGCCATGTTTGTGCCCGCCACAGTGGCTGGGCTGTCGTTGGGCACGTTAGTCGTGATTCTGCTGGCTTCCCTCTATCCTGCCTGGATAGCGGCCCGTTTAGAGCCGGTGCAGGCGCTGCATACTATATAAGGAGATTGAAATGGCTGTTATTGAAGTCGAAAATGCCTCCCGACGTTACAAAATCGGTGAAGTCGAAACGCGCGCCCTAGATGGCGTCAGCCTCACTATCGAAGCGGGCGAATTTACGGCCCTGGTCGGCCCGTCCGGCTCCGGCAAAACCACGCTTTTGCAGTTGATGGGCTGTCTGGACCGCCCCGACAGCGGTTCGGTGCGCATCAACGGCAAGGATGTGACGCGCTTGAACGGTGCGCAGCGCGCTGACCTGCGCCGCGAGGAAATCGGCTTTGTCTTCCAGTTTTTTGCCCTGGTGCCGGTGCTCGACGCCTATGAAAACGTCGAACTCCCGCTGCTGTTGAACAATGTGGCGGCCAAAGAGCGCCGCACGCGCGTGCTGGAGATGCTGGAGTCGGTCGGGCTGGGCGAACGAATCCACCACCGCCCCGACCAGATGAGCGGCGGCGAGCAGCAGCGTGTGGCAATTGCGCGGGCGCTCGCCTCGCGCCCGCTGCTGATACTGGCGGATGAGCCGACGGCCAATCTGGACACGGCTAACGGCGAGCAGGCGATGGAAATCATGCAGCTGCTCAACGAGCAGACAGGCACCGCCTTTGTCTTTGCCACGCATGACCCGCGTGTGATGAAGTATGCGCGGCGTGTGGTGCGGCTGCTGGATGGCCGCGTCGTCGATGCCAGCAACGGCAGCAATGGCAGTGGGCAGCCTGCGTCAACTATTCTGCAACCGGAAACGATAAGGGCCTAGACATGCGTGCTCGTCTTTTGGAGCTGTTGTTGGTTGTATTGATGAGCGCCAGCTGCAGCCAGCCGCCCGCGCCCACGCCGACGCCCGCCACCACCCCGCTGCCGGCGATTGTGCGCAGCGCGGGCAGTGCGGTGCGGGCAGCGGGCAAGGTGGTTCCGGCGCAGGAAGCGGAACTCAGCTTCCCCAGCGCCGGGCAGGTGCGCACGGTGGCCGCCGCGGTGGGGGACCGGGTGCAGGCGGGCGATCTGCTCGCCGCACTCGACGCCACGTCCGCCGATGCCGGTGTGGTGGAAGCGCAAGCTGCGCTCTTCCGCGCCCAGGCCAACCTCGATGAGATGCAAGCCGGACCACGGACACAGGAGGTTGCCGCCGCCGAGGCGCGTGTACAGGCGGCGCAGGCGCGGCTGGAACAGTTGTCAACACCCGCCAGTGATAGCGAAGTGAACGCAGCGCGTGCCTCCGTGGCCGCCGCGCAAGCCGCGCTGCAGCAGCTTTCCGCCGGACCGCGCCAGGGCGAACGAATCGAGGCGCTGGCGGCGCTCTCCAATGCGGAAGCCTCGCTGCGCCAGGCGCAGTCGGCCTATGACCAGGTCAAGGATCGGGGCGATGTGGGTATGCTGCCGCAAAGCCGCGACCTGCAGTTGGCAACTAACAACTATGAAGCGGCGAAAGGGCGCTATGACCTGCTCTACGCCGGGCCGGAGGCGGATGCTGTGGCGGCCGGTCGCGCACAGGTGCAGCAGGCGCAGGCTACGCTCGACCGGCTGTTGACCCCCGCCAGCGCCGGCCAGATTGCGGAGGCCGAGGCGCAGGTGCGTTCGGCGCAGGCGGAGCTTGATCTGCTGCGCGCCGGCGCCCGCCGGCAGACGCTGGCGGTGGCGGCAGTGGCCATCACCGAAGCCGAAGCTGCGCTGCTGCGCGCCGGCGCCACGCGGGCGGCCAACGACATCCGCGCCCCATTCGCCGGCACGCTGACCTCGCTTGCTATCAGCGCCGGCGAGATGGTGCAGCCGGGTCAGGTGGTGCTGACGCTGGCCGATCTCGCCGGTTTGCAGGTGGAGACGACCGACCTCAGCGAGCAAGACATCGCACGCGTGGCGGTAGACCAGCCGGTCAAAGTGCTGGTGCAGGCATCCAACGAGCAGATTGCCGGCCGCGTGGCCGCCATTGCCCCACAGGCGAATGTGGTCGGTGGTGATGTTGTCTACACCGTGACGATTACGCTCGACAACTTGCCGGCGGATTTACGCTGGGGCATGACGGTGGATGTGGAAATCGGGGGCGAGGAGGCGGGTTAGCCCTCTTCCTCAAAGGCCGCGGCCAGCGCCGCCTGCTGCATGGCGCGATAGGCGGGCGTGAGCAGTTGTTCCAGATTTTCATCTAAAAACGAAGGCTGCCCCAGCCGCTTGAGCAGCGGCATGGGAGTAGCGGGCGGCTTGATTGCGATCACAATCGGCGCTGCACTGGACGCAGCGTCCTCTGCCGCCGCCATCCCGCCGATGCGCCAGAAGGTATCCAGGTTGGCATTAAGCGGCGGAGCGGCGGCCTCAACGGCATATGCCTCCGGCTCCTCGGCCAGCAGCGGCACATCACTGCGCCGTGCGCGCAGGGCACTCAACACCTGCTCCTGGCTGCGCCCGCGCAGCCGGAAGAGCAGAAAGGGATCCTCGTCCAATTGTTCGCCCAAAATATAATGGGCGGCAGCCACATGTTTGCAGGGGTTGGCCCAATCGGGGCAGGAACAGTCGGTCTTCAACTCGTCGGCGCTGGTGGGAAAAAGGCTGCAGCCGGCGGCGGCAAAGACTTCGTCGATTGCCTGCGGCATCTCGCCGGCCAGCAACTGTGCCGTAAAGAGCGCCTGGCCGGCCAGGGCGTCAATGACGCGCTCCCACTGCTCCGCACTCAAGCGCCGCAGCTTGATCGTCACTTTGTAGGGTGTGGGCCGCGTGCCTTGCACGCGCGCGTGCACCGCACCATTGCGCTCATCCAGCGAAAGCACCTGTCCCCCGCGCGCATAGGTGCGCCCACGGCTCAGACGGCCAGGATTGACCACCCGCTCCAGCGCTTCAATCCAGCGCGCCGCCCACCAATTCTTGGCGAACGCACCGCGCTGGCTGCGGGCGCGGATGCCGTCCTCGCGCCGGATCGGCTCTACGTAGCCATGCGGGCGGTGGTAGCGATACTTCATACGGTCTCCTGTTCCAACTCATCGCGGCGCAGCATCACCATTTCGCGCAGTTGCGCCGTCGAAAGCTCCGTCAGCCACTGCTCGCCGCTGCCGAGCACGCTGGCCGCCAGCGCCTGCTTGCCTTCGATCATCTCGTCGATCTTCTCTTCCAATGTGCCGGTGCAGACAAACTTGTGCACCTGCACATTGCGCTTCTGGCCGATGCGAAAGGCGCGGTCGGTGGCCTGATTCTCCACCGCCGGGTTCCACCAGCGGTCAAAGTGAAAGACATGATTGGCGCGCGTCAGGTTCAGCCCGACGCCGCCGGCTTTGAGCGAGAGGATAAAGATGGGTGGGCCATCCGCCTCTTCCTGAAAACGGCGCACCATCTCTGTGCGCTGGGCCGAGGGTGTGCCGCCATGCAGAAACTGGGTGGCCACCCCTAGCCGGCTCTGGAGATAACTCTTGAGCAGAGCGCCCATTTCGGCGTACTGCGTAAAAATCAAGGCGCGGTCGCCGGCGCTGATCACCTCATCCAGCAGTTCCACCAGGCGCGCCAGTTTGCCGCTGCGCTGTTCCTCAGCGCCGGGGCTGTTGCCCTCCCCAATCTGGTGCAGAAACTGCGCCGGGTGGTTGCAGATTTGCTTGAGCTTGGTCAGCATGGCGAGCACCTGGCCGCGCCGCGCCATCTCATTGCCGGCGCCGTCGATCTGCTGCAGTTGTTCGCGCACCACGACCTCGTAGAGCGTTGCCTGTTCGGGCGACAAGAAGCAGTAGACCTTGCTCTCCTGCTTTTCCGGCAGGTCGCGAATGACAGTGGGGTCGGTTTTGAGCCGGCGTAAAATAAAGGGGGAAACCAGCCGGCGCAGCCGGTCGGCGGCTTCGGCGTCGCTGCTGCGCTCGATGGGCAGCGCAAACTGGCGGCGAAACAGCTGGCGCGAGCCGAGATAACCGGGGTTGAGAAAGTGCATGATCGACCACAACTCGGAGAGGCGGTTCTCCACAGGCGTGCCGGTCAGCGCCAGGCGGAAGGTGGCAGGCAGCTTGCGCAGCACCTGGGCCTGGCGCGTGTCGGCATTCTTGATGTTCTGCGCCTCATCCAACACCACGCCAAACCAGTTGACCTGGCTGAGCGTGGGGGCGTCGCGGCGCACAACGGCATAGCTGCTCAACAGCAGATCGGTCTCGCCCAACGCCGCCAGCAGCGCCTCTTCGCGCAGGCGGTGCGCGCCCTGATGCACTAGCGTGCGCAAGGCCGGCGCAAAGGTAGCCACCTCGCGCGCCCAGTTGGTGACCACCGAAGTCGGGGCCACCAGCAGCACTGGGCCGGGCAGCCGCCCCTCATCTTCCTGCACGCGCAGCAGCATAGCCAGCGTCTGGATCGTCTTGCCCAGCCCCATGTCGTCGGCCAGGCAGGCGCCCAGCCGCCAGCGGCGCAAGAAGTCAAGCCACGAATAGCCGTACTGCTGGTAGGGGCGCAGTTGGCCCAGAAGTTGAACCGGCTGCGGCAGCACCGCCAACTGTTCGCCGCCGGTCAGATGCGCCATCCACTCCGCCAGCCAGCCTTCATAGGTCACTTCCTGCACATCCAGCCCATCGATGGGCGCGCCGTCAAGCCCCAACTGCACCGCATCTGCCAGGCTCAAAACACCGCCGGACTCCAGCCGCTGCCAGAAGCGGATGGCCGACTCGATCTGGTCAGGATCGAGCTGCACCCACTGGCCGCGCATCTGCACCAGCGGCGACTTGAGCGCCACCAGGGCGTCAAACTCGCTGCGCGTGAGCGACGCTTCCCCCAGAGAAACCTCCCAGCGGTAATTGACCAGCTTGTCCAGGCTCAAGCGGCCGTTGGCCACCGCTTCGGGGCCGGCGCCCTTGACAGCGCTCATACGCAGCCGCACGCCCAGGCGGGCGCCGGGCTTGTTCCACCAGGGCGGCACCAGCACACCGAAACCGCCCTCTTCCAGCAGCGGGGCGGCCGTGCGCAGAAAGGCGTAGGCTTCACTGGTCGCCAACAGGGCGGAGGTCGGCTTGCCGGTCTGCAGGCTGCGCCGCAGCGGCTCGAAGATGCGTGCAGCGTAGCCCAGCCCGGCCAGCAGCTTTTCCTGCGGATTGGTAAAGGTGCGTCCCAGGGCGTGCAGCACCGTACTGCTGCTTTGCCAGGCCATCTCAGCCGGGACCAGCAGGCTGGGGTCATCGCGCGCCTGGAGCATAAAATGCAGTTGCCACTCACCCTCGCCGTTGGCCTGCTGCGGCGGGGCCTCCAAGCGAAAGGCCACGCGCACATGGCTGTCGCCCGCCATATGCAGCGACCGCAGCCATGCCTGGTAGCTGGCATAGAGGCGGGCCAGTGCCGCAGGTGAGCCGGCCAGGCGCGGCGAATCAGCAAAAAGCGCCTGCAGCCACGCCCCCGCCGGCAGATCAGCCGCCGCCTGGGAGTTGGGGGCGGCGCCACGGCTCCAGATGCGCGCCAGTGCTCCGGCGCTGCTGTTGAGAAAGGAATCGAGCAAAGCCCGCGGCTGGGGGGCCTCGGCGGCGCTGGCGCAGCCTGCGCGGCAGACGGGCGGCATCTGCGCCGCCAACTGCGCCAGCCGTGGGCCATCGCGCGGGCCATCCAACACCGGCAGCCAGCGGGCGCGATAGTGGCCGGCGTCGACATCGACTGCTTCCAGCGCCGGCAGCAGCTTCTGCTGAGCGATGGCTTCGAGCACCAGGCTGGTGGCTGTCGCCCAGTAGCGGGCATCGTCAGCCACACGCAGCGAAGGCGGCAGGTCGGCGTCGCTGGGCAGGGCAAGCAGGACGGCCACAGCCGCCGCCGGCGGCAGCAGCAGCCCCTCTACCTGCCAGCGGCGCAGCCTGGCCGTCTTGCGCAGATCGAGCGGCCAATCATAGACCAACTGCGGCGAGGGGCGCGGCAGGCTGCCGATCGCCGGCAGCAGCAGCAGCGCCTGTCCGCTCTTGCCGCCGCCCGTCCAACCCAGCGTGCGCAGCGTCCCTTCGCTTTGCGCGGCCGGTGCACAGAAGGGGTTCGCTGCGGCAGCAGCGGGCTTGCTCTTGCGGCGGGGCTGCCGCCCCACTCCCTGCGGCGCCGCGGGGCCGGCTTCAGCAGCGGGTGGGTCGCTGCTCTCCATCCAAAAGAGCATGGCGCCGTTGTCTTCGGCGGCAGCCGGCGGCTGCCAGTGTGCGTGCAGAACCAACATGAAAGCGTCGTTTCCTAAACGTGGCTAGAGGGGCCGCGTAAGCGCCATCGCTTCGGCGAGCGCAGCCTGCACGTCGCCGTCGGGACGGAACTCCAACCCAACATACCCTGGATAGCCAATAGCATCGATGGCGGCAAAAATCGCGCGATAGTCCAGGTCGCCGCCTACAAGATTGCCGCGCCCTGGTGCACCTGCCACATGGATATGGCCGATGTGGCTGCGGTATTTGCGCAGATTGGCGATAATGCTGCCTTCTGTAATCTGCTGGTGGTAGATATCGTAGAGAATCTTGAGGCTGGGCAGATCAACCTCTTCAACCAGGTCGGCGGCCTGCGCCATAGTGGTCAGCCAATAGCCGGGATGGTCGTCGTGCACATTGAGCGGCTCCAGACAGAGGGTGACGCCTGCCTGTTGGGCGGCGACGGCCATCAGCTTGAGCTTACGCAGCACGCGGCGGCGGGTGGTCTCGAAGCTTTCGCCCGCCACGCTGTTGCCCGCCGTCACGATCAGCCGCGACGCGCCCAACATCGCCGCCACCTGCGCCGCGCGCTGGACGCCCTGCACATGCACCTCCGCCGGCGTGGAGCCGGTGAGGGCAAAGCCGGGTTCGCTGACAAAGCCGGCCACCGCCACACCGCTCGCCTGCGCCGCCGCCTGGATGGAGGGCAGATCCTTGTTACTGTAGTCCCAAAATTCGATTGCCGTCAAACCGGCGGCCGCCACCCGCTCCACGCGCTGCGCAAATGGCAGTTCGGGCCAATACATTTCAATACAGACGGACAGACGCACCATACCTGCTTCCTTTGCCTTTCCTTGAGAATACAAATTTCAGAACTCAGCGGCTGCGTGACCCTATACACTAGACCAGGATCTATGGCGCGCTGCGTCATGGCGTGCTATTATAGGTTTGCGAAACAAAACAATGCCGCCGCTGCTGGCTTGGGCAGCGGCAGAAAAGGAGCTTTGCATGTTTTTGGAAAAGTGGCAGCGTATAAAGCTGATGATCATCATGGGCGTCGCCGGCATAACGGCAATTGTGTGCCTGTCGGCAGCCAAATGTACAGGACATTACCCGGCCTACCGCTATCATGGCATCGGCGAACATGGATAAAGAAAAGGGCGGACGCCGGTCTGGGGGCCGGCATCTGCTTTCCTGCCGCGTTACTCGCTTTGCTCGACCTGGTAGACGGCATTTTGCGCCAGATGGTCCAGCAGCGCGCGTTGGGTGGCGTTGGCCACCTTGGCCTCCTTGACGCGCCCTCGCACATAGTCCTTCACTTGATCGGGCCGCAGCACGGGGATTACCGGGTCAGTCAATTGCAGTTCAATCTGGGGGTTTAGAAAGACGACCGCTCCATCTATCGGCACATCCGCCAGGTTAGTCTGTCGCGCCAGGGGCGCGGCGGCTGCACCGGCGGCCGGCGGCACGGGTGCGGGGGCCGGTTCGGCTGCTGGCTGATTAGCGGCTTGCGCCAGCAGCTTGCGCAGACGGGTCTTTTGCTCCTCGATCTCGCGATCGGGGCTGCCGACGCCTTCACGCGCAAAGAAGGTGAAAAAGCGCGTCAGGCTGAAGGGTTCGCGCCACTTGTCGCCTTCGACAATGACGCGGCCCTTGTCGCTGCGCAAGGCAAAAATGGTCAGCCCATTCGGCCCAGCCAGTACATAGGCGGCCGGCAGACTCTGCGAAAAGAAGGCAAACTTGTCGTCCAGCCCCTTCATGTTGCGTTCCAGCACTTGGTCAGGCCGTTCCACAAAACGGCCGCCAGGCCAACGCCGCCGGGCATAGCGGTTAATATAGTAGCTGCCGATGCTGGCGCACAAAAAGCCTAAAAACAATGCGCCGAAGCTAATCCACGACCAGTACTGCTGCAGCAGCCCGATTACACCCGGCTGCAGTGGTGCATCCGGCGCATACCAGGTGGGAATCAAGCTGGCAACAAAGCCCAGCGCAAGAATACCCATTCCGGTCAGCGTAAAACGCCGCCCAATGCTTTCTTTGCGGTTAATTTCTTTGAGATTACGATAAACCTTCATTGCCCCTAGCTTTCATGTACTTTCATGTGGATTGAGTGGCTGCGGATTTACGCCCATGTCCGGCTCACCGGCGCCGCCGCCGGCAAAGTGCATACCGGTGAGGGTGGCGGAGTTTTCAATTCCAATTTGAATCTTGCCCAAAATATCCTGCTCGATGGCCTGCTTGGCCACACGAATTGAGTGACGGATGGCGGTCGGGTTGCTGCGCCCGTGGGCGACAATGACGAGGCCGCTCAAGCCCAACAGGACGGCCCCGCCGTAGTGGCTGTCGTCCATCCGCTCGCGCACCCGCTGTAGCGACCTTTTGGCCATCAGCGCCCCCAGCATGGCGATGGGACTCTTCTTGATCTCCTCGGTGATCACATCGTTCATCAGCCGCGCCGTCGTCTCAGCCGTCTTGACGAAAATGTTGCCGGTGAAGCCGTCGGTCACAACCACGTCCGACAGCCCGGTCGGCACTTCTTTGCTTTCAATGTTGCCCTTGAAGTTAAGTCCCGGCGTCTGTTCGAGCAGCTTGGTCGAAGCAATCACCAACTGGTTGCCCTTGCCCGCTTCCTCGCCGTTAGAAAGGATACGCACGCTGGGATTTTCCACACCGATGATTGCCTGCGAATAGAGCGACCCCATAATGGCGAACTGTTGGATATGTTCAGGACGCAGATCGGCGTTGGCGCCCATGTCCAGAATCAGCGTCATCCCTTTGATGGTTGGGAAGGGGCCGATCAGCGCCGGGCGCGCAATGCCGCGGATGCGTCCCATATGCAGGATGCCGGCCGTCATGGCGCCGCCGGTGTTGCCGGCCGTGACAAAGGCTTGTGCTTCCCCGCGCTTGACCATCTTGCAGGCCACCACCATCGAACTGTCATGCTTGGAGCGCACCGCCTGCGCGGGTTTGTCGTCCATCTCGATTACCTGCGAGGCAGGCACGATGGGCAGACTAAGCCCGGCGATGCTGTGCTTCTTCAGTTCCGCCTCCAACACATCCGGCTTGCCGACTAGGGAAATGGTGATGCCGTAGGCTTTGGCGGCTTCGACGGCGCCGGCCACAATCGCCTCCGGCGCATGATCGCCGCCCATTGCATCTAAGGCTATATTCATCATCACATACACCTCTTGGCTGCATATCGTTGACACGTGCACCGCTGAGAGTGGGCAGGCGTCGTAGCGTTGGTCTGAGTACTTGTCTGCGTACAGATCTGAGCGTTTACTGCCTGCTGTCCATCTAGATTATACATCTGCTGGGCAACCCGCCAGGCCGGCGACACCGGGGCCGGCCATCGCCGCAACGGCCGGCCCAATGTCGCTGAAAAAGACTTCCTGGATGTTGAGTGTGCGGCGGGCGTCTTCGAGCAGTTGCTCGGCGTCAGCCAGCGCATTGGCGTGCAGCATCCCGGCATAGATCGGCCGCTCCCCGAAAAAGGCATGCAGGCGGCCGATGACCTCTTGGAACGACTTTTTGCGTCCACGCACACGGGCGCAGACATCGGCGCCGCCATCGCGCAGCTCCAGAATCGGCTTGACTTGGAGCAAATCGCCGATCCCCGCCTGCAGATTGCTGACCCGCCCGCTGCGCGCCACATATTTTAGCGTCTCCAAGGCGACATAGCCAAGCGTATCGCTGCGCAGTTGACCCATGCGCTGCAAAAACAGATCATAGTCAATGGTCGCCTCGATCATGCGCGCGGCAAGAATGGCTTGCCAGCCGCTGCCCATGCTGACGCTGTTGGAATCCCACAATGTAAAGCGCCCGGCGTCAAACTCCTGCGCCGCCATCTGCGCAGCGCGAAAGGTGCCGGACAGCTTAACAGAGATGGTGATCAGCACGATATGCTCGGCGCCTTCGTCAAACGCTTTGCGATAGGCGGCGGCAAAAAGCGCTGGCGGCGGCTGGCTGGTGGTCGGCGGCACTTTGGCGGCGGCGAGCTTGGTGTAAAAATCCGCCTCGCTCAGTTCATACTTGTTCTGGTACGACTCATCGCCAAACATGACCAGCGTCGGCACCTCCAACATGCGATGCCGTGCCAGCAGTTCCTCCGGCACGTTGCTGGAGGTGTCGACGACAATACGCGTATTGGCGGCGGTCAATACGGATGGATGGGCGCTCATCGTTTTCTCCCCAAAATTATGTCTACTCAGTGTCCGGCTGGTGCAGTGTCCGGCTGGTGCAGCGTGCGTAAAACGGCAGGCAGGCGCGCCAACAGATCCGAGGCGATGACGCCGGCCACCCCAATTTCCTGCTCGCAGCGCAGACCAGCCGCGCCATGCAGCCAGGCCCCGCAGCAGGCGGCGGTAAACGGGTCAAGCCCCTGCGCCAGCAGACTGCCGATGATGCCGGAAAGGATATCGCCGCTGCCGGCGGTGGCCAGCGCGGCCGTGGCAACAGGCAGCACCGCCAGCCGCCCCTCCGGCTCGGCGACGACGGTGTAGGGACCTTTCACCAACAGCGTGCAGCGCCAGACGGCTGCCTGCTCGCGCGCCAGTGTCCAGCGTTTCGCCACGACTTCGCCGACTTCGCTTCCGCACAGGCGCGCCATCTCGGCCGGGTGCGGGGTCAACACACACTGGGCAGGCAGACGCGCCGGCCAATCCTGCAGACCGGCCAGACAATTGAGGCCATCGGCGTCGATCAGCGTGGCGGGCAGCGGGTGGCGCAGCAGTTGATCAACAAATCGTCGCGTCGCCTTGTTGTTGCCCAGCCCGCAGCCTAAGACCAGGGCGTCATAGTCCAGCGCGCCGGCGGCCAGCGTGGCGCCTGCCGACGGCTCCAGTTGACCGGCCAGAGGGCCGCTGCTCTGTACAGGCAGCAGCAGCCAGGTAGGTTCGGGCAGCCGCGCAGCAACCAGCGACCAGATGGAGCGCGGGACGGCACCGGTGACGAGACCGGCTCCCGCACGTGCGGCGGCGGCGCTGCTCAGGTAAGCTGCGCCTGGATACGATTCGCTGCCGACCGCCAGCAGCACTTTGCCGAATGTGCCCTTGTGACTCACACGCGGGCGTTTGGGCAGCCACTCCCGCACTAGTTCCGGTGTAATCAAAAAGGTGGGCAGGGCCGCGGCTAAATCGGCAGGCAGCCCAATATCGGCGACCACCAAATCCCCCACCGCGCCGGCGCCGGGAAATTGATAATGGCCCAGCTTGGCAAAGCCAAAGGTGACGGTAAGCTGCGGGGCCAGCGCATGGGGGCTGAGCGCGCCTGTATCGCAGTTGAGACCGCTGGCGCAGTCGACAGCAACGACCGTCTGCTTTTGCGTGCTGGCGGTCGCCGCGGCAGCCGCCAGCAGATCGGCCAGCAGCCCTTCAATGGGTCGGGCGGCGCCCGTCCCCAGCAGCGCATCCACCACAATGGCGCTTTGGCCCAGCCACTCCTGCAGCATGACGAAGCCACTGTCCTCTTCGGCGCGCTGCATGGGCACGCCCAACATCAGCAGGCGCGCCCAATGCTCGTCGGGACCAGAGCCGGTTTCCTGCACGCGCTTCCAAAGGTAGACGCACACCGGCGCGCCCGCCTCCTGCAGATGGCGTGCACACACCAGCCCGTCGCCGCCGTTGTTGCCGGGGCCGACCAGCACGAGAATGGACTGTGTACCATAGCGCGCCAGGATTGTCTCGGCCACCGCGCGCCCAGCGCGCTCCATCATCGCCGCAAAGGAATGGCCGCGCGCATCGCTGGCTTTTTCAATTGCCTGCATCTCAGCGACGGAAACCAATCGCGGCGCAAGGGAAAGGTTGGGCAGTATATTCATCTTTTGCGGCAAACCACCCATTGGGTAAGCGTGCGTTTTTTTTTCAGGCGCCGGTTTTTTAGGTTCCGGACATTTCCGGTGGCTGGGGAGCCATATCCATCTCTTGCAGCAGGCCAACCAGGGCCAGGTTCTGGCTGAGCGCAATCATACCTGGCATCAGCAGCACAACCGGCACCACCAGGGTAAAGCTCAAGGCGATCAACAGCAGTTGAAACAGCAGCATCAAGAACGAGTAGAATGGATGGCGCACAGAGAGCAGCAGCCCGTTGCGGATTACCAGCTTGAGATCCGGCTCAGTTTGCTGCCAGAAGAGTGGAAAAAAATATTGGCCACCCATCAAGAACAGCAGCAGCACCCAGGCCATGACGACGCCGAGGATCACCAGCCATCCTTGATAGTTAAAATAGAAGATGATGCTAAAGACCAGCAGCGGCGGCCCTGCAATCAGCAGCAGAAATAAGAGTACACCCCTGGCGATCCGGCTGCGGGCGCCGCTCCAGAAGAAATCAAAATCGGATCGCTTATAATTGGCGATGCGATTGGTGACATTTTGCACACCGGCGGTGGTCATCGGCGCAGTCACAACCAGCAGGGTCCCCACCCACCACGCCACGCTGATCCCCACGATCAGAAACAACTCTTCATAGGTGGCCTTAAACGTCCGGCCCATGACACGGAATGCTTTCATAGGTGCATAGTATACCATATGGGCGGCGCTCAGGGAGCGGACGCCGCTATATTTATTTCAGCAAACGGCTGATCATAATCACTTGTCGTCAAGTACAGCAGATAGTGTCCCGGCGCTAGTTGCGCAGGCAGTTCGGCGCGCAGACGGCGGCAGAGCACTTCATTTGCCGCCCAGCGCACGCGTGGGGCAAGTTCTCCCATCCACAAGGGAACAGGCGCGGCCTCCGGCTGCGCCCCTTCTCCTGTGGCCGGGCGCAGGCTGAGGGCAAGTTCAGTCTCAGCATGCTGCTCACCGCCGTCCAGCACCAGATCAAGCGTCACGGCCTGGCCCGGCTGGACGGCGCCTGTCAGCGTGTAGCCCTCCAACGTCAGCCCGTCCAGCGCTAGGGGAATGCTGCGCACTTCCGCCGGCTGCAGTTGGTCGCGCGGCACGGAAATAAACGGCAGGCGGTATTCACCGGCCACCGCGCTGTCGCCGGCGGCATCGAGGCGCGGGCGGCGCGCGTTATCGGCGGCGTACTCATACCAGCCGGCCTCGACCTGCACCAACTCACCGCCGGCGCAGGCGTCGAGCAGTTCCGGCGTGTACCACTGAATTACGCGGTCGCCCGCACTCCAATACTGCGTGTGGTAGGTGCCGTCGCCCGGCGTCTTATCCGCCTGACCGAGCAGTTCGCCCTGCTCACCGGTCAGATGCACAAAGGAGGTCAGGTCGCGCCAGACCTTGGCTTCGGCGCGCCAGAAGAGCAGCAGGTCGCGCCCGCCAGGCCGCACGTTGACCCCCAACAGCGTGGGCGCATCTTCAAAGCGCGCCTCCACCGTCTGTTCGGGAGCCAGGTCGTTGGGCCACTGCGCTGCCTGCGCCGGGCTGATGCTGACGGTCGCCAACAGCGGGCGGCCATACTTGTCGTCGATAATCGTGACGGGCACATCAAAACGGCGGGCGATGCCGGCCGCCATCCCCTCTTGTTCCGCCGGCCAGGCATAAACAGCGCCCATACCGGGCGGCGGCAGCACGAGCGCGTCGGTGGCGTCCAGCGACTCAATGCGGCCGCTGCGCAGAAAGGCGACGGTGGCATGGGTAGACCACAGCGGCGACAGATAGACGGCGCTGCCCGCATCCGCCTGCGCTTCCATCCACGCCACCGCATCGGCCTTATCCGCATCGTAGAGATAGTAGACTTCGGGGAAGGTAGGGAAGCGCACAAAATAGTCATAGGCAGTGACGGTCATGCCGGCGGCCAGCAGCCCGCCAGCCAGAGCCGGCCCCCAGTAGGGACGCAGCACAGGCCGCGTTACAATCCAGCTCAACCCCAACCCAGCCGTCAGCATCACGGGGGGGATGGCAGGCAGAGTGCGCGAGTAGTTGGGAGCCGCGTCACTCAACACCGAAGGCGCCAGCATGACAGCCGCCCAGATCGCCAGCAGCGCCAAAGCATCTCGGTCGGGGTCAGGTTGTGGGCGTCCTTTGCCCAGCAGACGGAGCGCCCACAGCACCACGCCGATATAGAAGGGTACAGCCATAAACCAGTCAAAAATAGGGCGGTCAGCGATGCCGTGCGTCCATTCCAGGTCGCCGTTAAAGCTGAACATGCCCAGCACATGCAGAATATTCTCGAGCAGCTTCGACCAGGGAGAATCCCCGCTTACGCGCTCGGCAAAAATGGAGACCTCGGCGGCATGGCCGGTGAAGAACTCCGGATGGTTCCAGAACTCCAGCCCCAGAGGCAGAAAGACGACCAGGGAGGCGGCGCCGAAGAGCAGCAGCCCGCCGAGCGGGCTGTCGAGCCGCCGCCGCCGCCGCGCCGGATAGCGCCAGAGCAGCCACAGCACATACGCCCCTACAACAAAAGGGGTGAAGCGGCCGGTGGGGTTGGCCCACACGCTCAGCCCGGCCAGTACGCCGGCCGCCAGCACGGCCACCAGGCGCGTGCGCGAACGGCTGCCGTGCATCCCCAGCCAGAACAGCCCAAAGACGCCACAGAGCAGCAGCGGCATCAGGATCACGCGGATTCCATAGTGGCTGAAGTGAATATGCCAGTAGGAGACTGCCAGCGCCAGCGCCGTCAGCGTGGCCAGCGTGCGCCCGCCGCGCCGGAAAAGGCCGCGCACCAGCAGGTAGAGAGCGGGAATCGTCAATGTCCCCGCCAGAGCGGAAATCAGGCGCAGCGTGTAGAGATTAAGCCCCCACAATGCACCGGCGGCGGCCTGCAGATAAGTGTAGACGACTTCGCGCCCGCCATTGGCGGGTAGAAAGAGCGGGCGGTTGCCCGCCAGCACCAACTGCGCGTCAAGGGCGTTGAACGCCTCATCAAACTGCGGCCCCGGCGGCACAACGCCTAGTTGATAGAAGCGCAGCGCGCCCGCCAGCAGGGTGATGGCGAGCAGCACCAACCATTCGCGTCGGGTCATAGTGGTCCGGTCATAGTGGTTGCGTCACAGCCCGCACAGCCATCCTGTCGCTGCCGCTCACCTAGGCCCCCATAGGCGGCGGCCCCAGCAGTCTTTCGACCATCGCCAAGGCCGGTTGGCGGATTTCCACATCCTGGTGCACGCCGTGCACGATTGCCTGCTGGTCGAGTAGGACCAGGCGTGGCTGCTGGCTGATCTTGTGGGCGCCATAGGCGCGCGAGACGCTGCCGTCCCAATCGAGCAGGATGATCACATAATCGCCGGCGTCCATACCGGGCGGCATGGCGGCAGCGGCTTTGCTATAGATGCTTTTCATCACCGACTCGGCTGTGCTGCGCAAAAAGGCCGGCACCGACTTCATGTTGACGACGCTGGCGATCTGCAGGCGAGTGGCGTCAGTATAGTGGCTGCGCAGTGTTTCCTGCATTGCCTGCACCTGTGCGACCGTATTCTGGTCATGAAACACCAACAGCAGAGGCGCCGTCATCGTCGTCGAGGCGACTGTGCGGCCCGAGCCAAGCGCATGCAGTGCAAAAGGTGGGGCCGCGGTGCCGGCGGCAATAGGTGGGGTGGACGGCATAGATCAATCGTTCCTCTCATAAAATATCCGTCCATTCTATGTCATGCCGGCGGCCAACGCCAAGAGGGAGAGGGGCAGTGCGATGAATCCCTGAGTTGGCCCGCCCTTTCCTGCCTAGCCTATTTGCTTGCCGTCCGCTTTGTGAGTACACTGCACGGCATGAGCACTGAACAGCCGTTCCCACCCAACGAAGAAGCCAAAACGCCGCGCAACCAGCACGCACTGGCCATCATTGATGCCGACATCGTCAGCGGCAAGGATGAGGTGGCGCGCGAGCAGTTGCTCTACAACCTGCGCCAGTATCGCGGCGACGGCGTGCGCCCGCTCTGGATCAACTGGCTGCGGCAGCGCGCCGACTTTCGCTTCACCTGCCTGGTGCACGATCTGGTCGCCTTCAACAACTTTATGCTGGATGTCGTGCGCTGCGTGGAAGGGGTGCGGGAGACCAGCACCGTGCTCAGCTTTGGCGGGCGCGCCGACATCGACTGCCTGATCGATCTGGAAATGGAGATCACCACCAACAACATGGTGGCGGCCAACGTGATGATCGACGTGCGGCCCGGCATGGATCGCCGCTGCTTCCAGGGACTGCTCGACCTGCCGGCCCATCCCCAAGTGCGGCGCGTCTGGCTGCTCAACTGCTACCACAGCGACAGCGCCGACCTCATGATGCTGGTCGTCGGCAAAAACATTTCCGCCATCACCGGCTATGTCATGAGCTGGATCCGCACCACGCCGGGCGTGGTGGACACCGAAGTGCTGACGGTGATGGATTGGCGCTGGCTGGCCAGCCCCGACGACATCGTCGAATTGTGCGAGATGTTCTTTACGAGGATGGAGGGTTGATGCGCCGCCGCCGCACCGGCGCCGCACGCTGCGGGCGCGTCAGTTCGCGCAGATTGTCGACCAAGATGTAGACGGCCAGCGCCAGCACCAGCACCCCAATTACCCACCAGAAAAATTCATACAGCAGCACCAGACCGGCGACAGCAGCCAGCCCGACCGCAAAGCTGCCGACGGTGCGCGTAAAGGCCCCACGCAGCCCCGCCTCAATAAAAGCGAACAGCGCAATGATGGTGGCCATCCAAAAGGGCAGGACGCTGGGTTTGACGACAAAAAGCACAACAAAAGCCAGCAGCAGCACCGTCACACTCACGGCCGCCCACAGTTCAGCTACGCGTCCTGCCCACAGATCGGTGCGCTGGGCGGGCTTGTGCGGGCGGCGAATATGCGCGCGCGGGTCACCCAGCAGCCCGCTGCTGAGGCCGGCGGCGTAACGCTCCAACGACTCGTACAGCACATCGCCCGCCACAATCTCATCGCGATCCTGTGCGATGGCCTGCGCTAGACTATCCATCTGCGCCCGCACCTCGCTGTAGGTGCGCCGCAGGTGAGGCTGGTCGCGCATGGCGGCCGCCTGCACATCCAGCCCGCGCAGCAGCGGCAGTTTCTCCTCCACCTGGCGGCGCAGCTCCGCCTGTCGCCGGCGCAGCGTCACCTTCTGCGCCTCTACTGTGGCCGCCATCTTTGCGCGCGGCGGCACCTTCTCCAGTCCCGCCCAGCCGGAAGGGTCGAACCAGACGCGGCGCACAGTGCCGTCGCGGTTGTACATGGGGCCGGCAGGCGCATCCTCGCCGGCAAACGGATCCTGCGTATACAGCCCCCACAGCCCACGATAGGCGCGTACCCAACCCGTGCTCTCGTCGATCACACAGGGCCGGCTCCACTCCTCCACCTGGCGGGGGCCGACGGCAAAGCCATCGCCGCGCGCATAATCCACAAAGGGGATGGCCATAACATTCGAACCGGCATCCTCATCTCCAGGCAGTTCGTCGGGGTCGCTCGTCGCCGTCAGCGATCGCCAGCGGCTGCGCACAAAACGGAGGACACGCGATACCGGCGTCAGAAAGTTAAGCTCCAGTTCAGTCAGATATTCCCCGGCGCTGAAATAGCTGCTGTGTGAGCCGGCGCCTGCAAACAGCAGAGGATGGTCACCCACCTTCTGCAGTTCGGGATCATCCCAGCGGCGGCGCAGGTCATCGCCGGAATAGTCGTGTGAGGCAAACGCCACCCATTCCGGGCGCAGCACATCCTGGTTGTCATGCGCCAGATAGACGCACATCATTTCCCAGTCCGCCTCATGGTCGTTGGCCCCATTGAAGCCGGAACGCCAGTTGTTGTAGAGATAAAAAAACCAGTACTGCAGCACGATCCAGCCGTTCTCTTCCACCACGCGGCCATGATAGATGTGGCGGTCGTCGTCGTTGAGCAGGCTGCTGTATTCTTCGGCCGCGGCCGTAGCCAGGTCGCCCGGCACACGCCCGCGCGCCAGCAGTGAAACCGAAAAGAGGGCGTCGATGAGGCGTGAGGCATAGCCCACGCGCGCCAGCCGGCCCGTGCCGGCGTCAAAGAGCGGCGTGTCATGTCCTGCACGGCGCAGCGCCTTGGCAGCCATGGCCGTCGCCTTAAGCGGCTCAGTGAACTGGAGATAGCGTACAGCCCCTACTTCATCCTGATATGGCTCGGCCAGCAGCGCGATCGTCAACTGCCCGGCGGGGATCAACTGGCGCGGCTCTTCGTGCGGGCGTTTGATCCACAGGCTGCAGCAGTTGATATATACTTCGGCATCCATGGGGAAAAACTGCTCGCCGCGCGTAAATTTGATGATTGGCTCATACGCGCGCAAAAGCGCCACGCGTTCGTCCTCAGTCACAGTGTCTGCCCCATCACAGTGTCGGCCCACTCACGTTCTTGTTTCGCCATGCGCCTGCTCCCGCGGCGAGGTGCTGCGCACCAGCAGCAGACGCCCTTCCGGCGAGTTGAGAAAGATGACAATCAGGACAGCACCAAACATCATGAGATAAAGGACAGGCAGGTCAATAATGTCGTCGGCGCGCTCAATAAAGTAGATCTCCAGGCTCAGAAAAAGCACGACGCACTGCACGGCCATGGCAAAGAGCCAGCCGGCATGTGGACGCAGCCAGACGAGCACGATGGCCGCACCCGCCAGCAGCGCCAGCGGGACAAAAATGATGACATAGTGCGCGGCGGCCAGGGCGGCGATCTCCAGCTTCAGGTCCAGCCACTCCCAGCGCCAGCCGCTCACCCAGTCGCTGCTCAGCAGCGACCAGACAATAACGCCTACAAAAAAGATTGCCTGCAAGCCCAGCACCGCAAGGGTAGTGTTGCAGCTTTCGGTGGAAGAGTTTGGAAAAAGAGATGACATCCTGTAGAACAGGTTTATGTGGAACCGAAGAACAGGAGGTCATCTCTGATGGGAAGTGTACGAGAAGAAGGGCGGCAAGTCAACGGCAAGGG
>JBBRBX010000008.1:0-74825 GCA_038205395.1 Caldilineales bacterium | reverse complement strand
GAGCGCCGGGCCTGCTGCCCGGCGCTCTCTCCGCGCATGAATCAGCCTATAAATCAGCCTGTAGCCGGCAAGACGACATCCACCTCGCAGCCGTCAGGGGCGCTGTATTCAATCTGCAGCCTGCCGGCCTCATCCACCTGCCAGGCCACGCTGACCGGCCCGCGCGGGGTGGGAACCACGCCTCGCGCCCAGCGCAGATTCCAGGGCTGGGGGGCGATGCGGATGCGGGCATAGCCGGGAGCGGACGGGGTCACACCGAGCACTTTGGTCGAAAGGAAGTAGGCGGGCGCCGCCGACCAGCCGTGGCAAAGGCTGCGGCTCCAGTGACCGCCGCCGATGTGGCCGGGAAAGGTCTCCCAGAAGGTAGTTGCGCCTTTGTCCAACATGCGCTTCCACTGCGCCCGCAGCAACTCGAGGGCATCGTCACTGTAACCAGCCTGGAAGAGCGTTTCCAGCGTAAAGAACAGAAACCAGGGACTGCCCACCGGCACAATCTCTTCGGTTTTGCCGTAACGCGCCATCGCCGGGCTGCTGCCGACAAACTTCCCCTGCTTGGCGGCCAGCACGTACGCCAGCACAGCCTCGCTGCGTTCGGCCGGCACGCTGTTGCACAGCAGCGCCAAGGTGTTGGTCGGCTCGCTGATGCGCATCTTTTTGTAATAATCGGCATACGGCTCGACCGGCACGCCCACCGCTTCACGCCGCGCCCGATAGGTGGCGTAGCCGGCTTCATCGCGCACGGTGTCCACATAGCCCTGAACCTGCTCCGACCAGCCATAGCGATTGACCGCCGCGCGCAGACGGACGGCGAGCGTGCGATGTTCGCCGGCCTCACCGGCTTTGTCCAGCGCTTCGGCCATGTGTGCGGCGCAATCGAGCGCCTGCGCCATCAGCACCGTATTGGCGATCACCTCACCATCGCGTTCCAAATCCTGCGCGGCCCAATCCACTAGATTCCAGACTTCAGGGATATCAAACAGGTCGCGTGGGGAGAGAAAGCCTGTGCAGCGCCGCAAGCACTCGCTTACATCGCCATAGTAGTCAGCCAGCGCAGCGCGATCACCGGTCAAGTTGTACTGCTCCCAGGCCATCCACACCCAGAGAAAACTCCACATGGGGATCTCGTCAAACCAGCCGCTGACGACATGCGATGTGGTGATATGGGTGCGCATCTCTTCCAGGAAGGGAGGCTTGACCATTTTGAGTTCAGACGATAACGACTGGCCGGTCAGCCGTACACAGCGGTCGGTGAGGTCAAATGCCCCGAAGGCCACGGCATTGACTAGGGCGCTGTTGCGGGCGTCGCCCACCCAGTAGACCTGTTCATAGGTGGGGCAGTCGACATAGGTGTCGAGCATGCAAAGCTGGACAGTGTAGGCGCCCACTTCCCAAATCTTGTTGAGTGTATCGTCGGAACAGGCAAAATGGCCCACATGCGCCACCGGGTAGGTGGCGGCATAGTTTGCGATGTGGCGGATGCGCAGCGGGCGGTCAAAGGCGCGCAGCGTGAGGGAGAGATAGCGGAAGCCGCGGCGCTCGTGCGAGCGAAACTGCTGGCGTCCTTCGCGGCAGATATAGCGAAAGCTGCTGCGCGTGTTCATCGTCCAGAAAATGCCGCCGTCATCAATGCCTTCAAAGGCATTGCCGTCCAGGATGGCGCCCGCCGGCGCATCCAGATCAAACTCAAAATAGCCGATGGTCTCCTTGCCGAAGTCGATTACCAGGTGCACATCGCCATCGGGCTGGGGCTGGATGGTCGTCCAGTCCGCGGTGTCGGCGAGCAAAGCCTGGGGGGCGTCGATCTGCAGGTGCGCTCCAGGCAGCGGCGGGCGCGGGGTGGCGCGGGTAATCTCGTAGGCGCAGAAGCCCCCTTCCGCGGCGTAAAAATGCTGGCTGGCGGTGAGGGCAAAAATATCCTGCTTGTTGGCGCCGGCGGGTATGGCGGCGCGCGGCGCGCCGGCGGGCAGGTCATCGAGACGATCGACTTGCCAACTGCGCGCAAAGTCATCCCCAAACTCGTTCATGGGGCCGATGAAGAGCCAGGCGGCGCCGGGCAGCAGCCGCTCGGCGGAGAAAGTGAGCGGTTCATCGCACTCGAACAGCAAAGAGGGCCATTCGGCGCTGCGGATCATGCACAGGTTGGGGCCGGCGTGGAGAGAAATGGTAAATGGGCCGTACTGCCCATCAGCCACCTCGCCGCGACCATGCGTATCATCATTGACACGGAAATTGATCTCTTCGTAGTTGGGGAACAGATGAACCTGGAGCGTGCAGGCGTGCGGCGCATGGATTTCAGTGGCCATGATCCAGCCGCGCTCGCCGTAAGGGGCGCTGCGCAGACCGGTGCGCACGGTGTTGGCCAGATCGCGCACATCAAGATTCCAGATCACCCCAGAGCGCACGCGCGCCAGTTCGGCGGCCTTGACTTCCACCGGCGACATCGCATCTTCGGTCAGAAAGGGGATCGTGCGCGGCGAAAGGGATATCCAGGGTTCACAGCCAACCGGACCAACCACGGTCGCCGCCTGCCAGCCGCTGTCGTCGTAGCCGGGCGCCTGCCAGCCGGTCAACTCGCGGCGGGCATCGTACTGTTCTTCAAAGCCAAGCTGCACCGAGATACGCGGCGCGGCTGCGTTAAAAGCCGCGCAAGGAGTCGTGCGCCAGTCGCAGCTGCAGGGGATCACCTGGCCGTCTGCCGTTTCCACCACCAATTCGGCCAGCAGACCGGCTGCCCCCCGAATATAAGTCATCGTATGGTCGCCCAAAAAACGCGCCAGGACAGCCAGCGTGTTCCGGCCCGGCTGCAGCAGCGGCGTCACATCATAGACATCGTAAAAATAGGCAAAGGGAAAGCCGCGCACCGGCCCGCGGCCTACAAAGCCGCCGTTAAGATGCAGTTCATAAGAAGAATCAGCGGTAATAAGCAGCGTCGCCCGCACGATCGCGGCGGGTGCATCACAGGTGGCGCGAAAATAGCGCCAGTTGTTGCCGGCGCCGGCATCATCCGCACCCCAAACCCACTGCGCGGCGGACGAAAAAGTCGGATTCGATTGGCTGGTCACGTTGGAATCTCCGAATTGGAATCAGGCTCAGAAAAGAAAACAGGCAATGATAAGCAATGTTAGCGATAGCCACCTTGCAGGCCCGCCATAAAGCGGCGGACGGTGAAGCTAAAAATGACGATCAGCGGCAGCGAAGCCAGCACGTAACCGGCAAAGGTAACGCCGTAGTTGGTCGACTGCGAATTGGAGAAAGACAGCACGCCAATGGAGATTGGGTAGCGCGTGGTGTCGAGCAGCACGATCAGCGGCCAGATAATGTCGTTCCAGGTGAAGAGCAAGGTCAGGATGCCAAGTGTACTGAAGGCGGGCAGAGCCAGCGGCAGGGCAATGCGCAAAAAGAGTTGTGACTCCGAAGCGCCGTCTATGCGAGCAGCCTCAAAGTACTCGCGCGGCAGCGTCTCAAAAAATGTGCGCATCAGGTACATGCCAAAGGGAATCTGCACCGCGGCCCAGGGCAGCACCATCGCCTGCAGCGTGTTGGTCCACCCTATATCGACGATCTGCACGAACATGGGGATGACCAGCAGGATGCCGGGCAGCATGATCAGCAGCAGCATGGCCATAAACAGGAAATCCTTGCCCCGAAAATTGTAGCGGGCAAAGGCAAAGCCGGCCAGTCCGGAGATCGTCAACACCAGCAGGAGGGTGGGAATGGCGTAGATCACGGTGTTAATCACCGTGTTATAGATGATTGGGAACGCCTTGGTATAGTTCTCGAAGTGCAGGGGGAAAGTGGGCAGCCAGAACGAGGTAAAGTACTGGCGGTTGTCCTTGAAGGACTGCTGCAACATCATGGCAAAAGGCAGGTAGGTCAGGAGGGCGAGAGCCAGCAGCGCCAGGTTAAGCGGCCAGTCGCGGTGCCAGCCGCGTGATCGGCGGCGAGCACGTACAGCAGACGCAGCAGGTAAGCTATTGGACTTCGACATCGGTGGCCCCCCGGTAACGAGCACGCAATATAAAATAGCTGAAACCCAACGTGAGAATCATCAGCACAGTGCCAATCGCCGTGGCATACCCAAACTTGCCGTAGGTGAAAGCGATCTGGTATAGGTACAGCCCCGGCGTCTGCGTGGCATTGGCTGGCCCGCCGCTGGTGATGATCAGCATCGGCGCAAATTCCTGCAGGCCGGCGTTGATGCCCAGAATGATGACCAGCACCGAAGGGCCGATAATGCTGGGAATGTCGATGGCAAAGATACGGCGCAGCGGGCTGCAGCCGTCGAGCAGTGACGCCTCATTAATTTCGCTGGATAGCTCCATGAGAGCAGACGAGATCACCAGGAAGGAAAAGCCGGATACCAGCGGGAAACCGATCATAATGATTGCCAGCAGCGCCGTGTTGGTCTGCCCCAACCAGGGCTGCGCCCATTGTTCTAGGCCCAGCGCACGCAAAGATTCGTTAAGCAGGCCCAGACGTGCGGCGTATATCTGGCGCCAGATCAGCAGCACCACCGTGCCGGGAATGACCATCGGCAGGGTAAAGGTGACGCGCCACAGCCACTGCGACTGGCGATTGCGCAGATTGTAGACCAACTCGGCGGCGAGAAACGCCATGACGGTGGTCAGCACTGTACGGCCAAATGTATAGAGCAGGACGTTGCGCAGAGATGTCCAAAAGACCGGGTCGGCTAAAAGTGTCTGATACTGCGCCAGCCCGACAAACGCGGCATTGTTGGTGCCCGTCCAGTCGGTGAAAGAGTGATAGACCGCTGAAAACGCTGGGATATAGCGGAAGGCGATCAACAACAGGATGGCGGGCAGCAAGAACAGCAGTGGCACAAAAACAGGGATACCGCTCGATCGTTTACGCCGCCGCTTCTCGGTGGTGGTCGTCGCAAGTGAACCGGTTGCCATGGACGCCTCTCGGTGAAGTAGACCCTGGGTGCGGGCTATACAACCCGCACCCAGAGTGGAAGACAAACAGACGTGGCTTACTGGGCGGGGCACCAATCGTACTGCTGATCGGCACACTGCTTCATCGCGCCGTCCATCCACAGCTTCTGGAGCACCTCTTTGGTTTGGGCCTCATCGGTCTGGCCCAGGAAGAAGGCCTGCATGGCCTGCGACCAGGCGTCGCCATTCTCCGGACCAAGGCGGTCGGGCGGATCACTCATCAGGCGTTCGGGCAGTGCGGAAATGTCGGTGAAGTTCGCCATCACCTCGCCGGCGTCGGCGCCTTTGACCATCGGGATATAGCCGCCATAACTCACCGCCAGCCGCTCGAAATTCTGCGGTGCAGCAATAAACATGAGGAAGTCGGTGGCCAGGTCCAACTTGCCGGCATCGGCTGCCGACTTGGCAATGCCGTACTGGCCGCAGCTCGAAGGGCCGCCCACCCGGTAGGCAGTGTTCTGCGCGCCGGCGGCGTCTTCGGTCGTAAACGGCGGCAGATAGGTGATTCCGTAGTCAAACGGAATTTGCGCCGTGTAGAGCTTGTTCTTCCAGGTGCCGGTCCAGATGGAGGCCAGGGCGCCGGAGAAGAACGGCACGTCCAGATCGTCGAGCGAGGCAATGCCGTTGTAGTCGGCGGGTAGAATGGAGATGAACTCCTTGCTCATGCGCAGGTAATCGTCCATGCGCGGGTCGGTTGCCGTCAGCTTGCCGTCGATAATTGCCTTAGCAATCTCTTCAGGCGTCATCTGGCGCCAGGGGCGGCTGGAGTCGTTGTACTTTTCCATGTACAGGTCGGGCGCGGCGTCTGCCCAAGCGACCGTGAGGAAAATGTCGTCGGCCCACCACCAGTTTGACCAGCCCTGCTGCTTGACAAAGGCGCCCAGCGCATCGACTTTCTGCGTCTCCTTGATCTTCGTCATATCGGCCACAAAGTCACCCCAGCTGTTCCAGTTGGCGGGGTCGACGCCGGCGGCGGCGAAGATTTCCTTGTTGTAGTAGTAGCCGGTCTCAACCCAGTCAAGCGAGGCTTGGTACCAGTTGCTGTCAGCGGCGCGTGTCTGGTTCAATACATAATCCTGGAAGGAATCGGCCCAGCGTTCGCTGCCGGGCTGCCCGGCCTCAATGTATGGGTTAGGCATTTCAAAAATATCGTTCAGCGGAACCCACCATGTGTCGCCGCGCTGATTGCGCGTGTTGAACTGCTGCCACATAATGTCGGGTGACTCAGTGGCAGCCATGCGTGCAGTCAGGTAAGTCTCAACGTCCTGGCCCGCGGGCAGATTGGGCACAAGTTGGATGTCTACATCGGGATGGAGCGTTTCATACTCGGCGACTAGTTCCTCGGCTACCGCAGCAGTGTCTGCCTCGACGTTGGGGTCGTAGTAGCACTGCAGAAAAACAGTCAACGTTTGTTTCGCACCGGCCGCGGCGTCACTGGCGGCTGGAGCCGCGGCGGCGTCGCCTGTCGCCGGCGCTGCCACCGGGACGGCACAGGCGCTGAGCACCATGGCCAGAATCACCATCGTGCCGATCAACAACTGCATTCGTTTTCTCATCTGGAATTTCTCCTGTCATGCTGTAAACAAGAAGTGAGTGGAGATTGTAAAGCAAACGCTTAGCCGCTGCATAAAGGGGGGATGCCACGCCGCGGCAAACGGATGTCCCATCACAAGCCATACCGCCGGGAAAAGAGACCGGCACTGCACTGCAAGGCAATTGGTTATAAAATCTGCAACACAAACGGACGACAACTGAGGTCTTGCTCTGGTCTTACTCTTTGGGCTGCCTGCATCCTAACATGGAAGAAACCACCTGTCAAACGTCTGATTCCGGATTTGACAGCACTTTCGCAAGCAGATAGCGGGAAATCAAAATTATTTCGATTGCACGACCGGCAGTTCGGTTTGCAAACCTTTGTGTTCCTGCAGCGCAGAGAGCGACGGCTGGGGCGCACGGAACTGCGCCCACATGGCCAGTGCCCACAGCAGAAGGGCCGCAGCCGCAACCGGCACACTGGCCCAAGCCGCAATCTCCAGCAAGGTGCGGGCGGAAACGGGCAGCAGGCGCGTAAAGCCCAGCCCCAGCAGCGCCGCCAGCATGACAGCCACACCTGCCTCCCATAACGCATAGGCCACCAAACGCAGACGCCGCTGCGCCGCCGGGGCAAACTGGCCATCAATCAGAATCAGCAGCAGCGTACTAACCCAAGCGAGCAAAAGATCATGCAGATAGAAAATACGCAGCGGCCCAGCGGCGCTCCCCTCCCACACACCCGGAATCAAAAGCAGATAGGCGGTGAGGATCAGCACCAACAAGGCGCCGAAAGCGAGCAGATGCAGGCCAGGCAGGCGGCGCAAGTCGGCAGCCGGCCGGCGCAGATAGCGCACGAGGTGAACGAACAGCAGCGCCGCCGCTCCCGCATTGGCCACGGCCGCTACCCAAAAAAGGTGCGGCGGCAGCAGGATGGGCGAAACACCGAGCAGGAACGTGGGCGCCAGCAGCAGCGCCAGGCTCATTGTCGGCAGCCAGCGCGGCAGTGCGCGCTGTCTCTCCAAGACGGCCCAAAGCGCACCGAGTACAGCTAAGTTGAACCAGCCGGCGGCAAAAAGATCGAGAAATTGATGCAGAAACAACTGCTGAAGAAAAGGGCTGGCCACATCACCAAAAACCGTGCCCACCAGGCCAACGGCCCCCAGCGAGGCCAGCAGCAGCAGCAGTATCGCCCAGTCCCATAGCTGCACCGGCAGCGGGCGCGGCTGCAGGCCGTGCGTGGCGCGCACATAGAGCCAGACAAACCAGAACCAGGTAAGGCCATTCCAGGTGGAAACCATTGCGCCCAGCGGCAGATTGGCGGAACCGACGCGGGTAAGGCCATACCCGTTCTGCCAGAAAGCCGGGTAGCTGAGCAGCGCCATCAGTGCGGAAGCAGACAACTGCCAATAAACCATGCGCGACAGCGGCTTGACGGTATAGCCGGGCAGCGCCTGCCAGATCAAGACCATCAGCGTCAGCGTGACCCAGCCGAAATACATCAAATGGCTGTGGGCGTGGCGGACAGCAACAAAATTCTGCGCCCAGTCCGGCATGCCATAGACCAGGCCAAAACGCAGCAGCACACCAGTCGTGGCGGCCAGCGCCAGGCTGAAGAACGAAACCAGCAGAAAAGGAGCGAGAGAACGGTTTGGTTGCATAAAGTTACCCTGCCAACAGCAAAATCAGCACACTGCTGTTCAGGCTACCATGCCGGCTGTGGTGCAGCGAGGACTTTTGTCACATACAGCGTGCCTGGCTCAGTCCCCGCCACTTCATCCACTTCGAACGCAGTGGACTGAGCCTCGCACGTCTTCTCGCCTACCGTTGCTCCAGGCTCGGCGCATCCCGTTGAAGGTCAACCCAAGCATAGGGCACCGAGCGAGGAGCAGGTATGTAGGCGGTGCGGCTTGTGTTTACCGTGGCGTAATCGCCGCGTAGGACGGCCACGCCAGCACAAACCCCAACTGATCCGCCAACAGCCGCTGGAAATCGGCTAGATGGGCAGGGGTGTTGCGCACCTGGCGCGGCGTGAGGTTACGGTTGAGGCAGTAGGCGGCCAGCGCACCGGCGGCCTCGCCGATATTCCATTCCACCGGATGCAGCCGGTAACAGCCGTTGGTGATGTGCGTAACCCCCAGATTCTTGCAGGCCGGCAGCAAATTCTCCACCCGCTGCGGGATGAGCGCGCCTAACGGAATCTGGAAGGGGAAGCTGCTGATGTCTACATAGGTGCGCAAGCCGGTGCTGGGGTGCAGGTCAATGCGATAGCTGCCCACGCCCACGCTGTCGGCAAATGTCTCGGCCTGCTGCAGCCCCTGCGCCTGCCGCTGCTCCACGCCCACCTGCTCTTCCACCACGGTAAACTCGGCCAGGATGCGGCGCGCCTCACGCACATAGACATACTGCGCCAGCCCATCGCCGCTGCCGACAATGTCGCCGCGCAGCCGCAGACCCGGATAGCCGTACCCGCTGTCATGGCGGGGCGCTTCCGTCTGCATCCAGTATAGAAACGAAAGGCTGAGTTGGCGGCAGGCGGCGAGATTGTGCTCCTTTTGTTCGGGCGAAACGCCCAACAGCGGGCCAAGCCAATAGTCGATCTGCGGCCAGTTGACCAGGGTGACGTCGGAGGCAAACGCGCCGTCGAGATGGTGCTTACGATAAAGGATGCGCCGGTAGTGCCAGAAATCGCTGCCGTTGACGCGGTCGGTGTCGCCGTCAAAGATGGCGCGGTGGCGGGTTTCCAGCGTAATGGGGTGCACATCGAGCCAGCCCAACTGCTTACCCGGCCAGAAGTCCGCCTGGTACTCGCGCCAGAAGCCGTAATGCGCCGGTCGCTCAATCGTGTGATCTTCGCCGGGCAGATGGTCTACGGCAAAGCACCAGGTGACAGCCTGCTGGTCGAGCGGATCCGCCTCGCCGGGCAGGGCGTGCAGCTCGCCGGTCTGCGCCTGGCTCTCGGCCCCGATGCGATGTTCGACATTGGCCAATTCGAGCAGGTCGCCCAGTTCGGTGGCGTCGATAATGTAGGGGGCGCGGACAATGATCTCGTCCCCGTTCTTGTCCCTGGTCTCGTAACCAGTCTCGCCACCGCTCTCCTCGCTGGCCAGCGTCACCGCCGTCACCGTGTCGCCGTCCACTTCAGCCGCAATCGGGCGATAGCGCAGCAGAAGCTCCAGTTGGCGGGCGGACTGGTAGGGGGCGAGCATTTCCAACATGGCGGCCAGTGCCACGCGCGGCTCGTGACAGAGCGGGCTGACATTGCCGCGTCCGGGATTCAAATGCACATTGTCGCGCGCCTCAGCCGTCAGCGGATAGTTGCGGCGGTAATACGCGCGAATTTTCTCGCGCAGCAGACGATACGAGGCTGTGCAGCCGGTCGATTCAATCCACGGATGTTCGTCCGGCGGCACCGCTTGCGCAGTCAACTGCCCGCCGATCCAGTGGGTTTCTTCGCTCAAGATCACGCGGCGGCCCAGACGCAAGGCGGCCAGTGCAGCGGCCACACCCCCCAACCCTGCGCCGACGATCAGAACATCGGTCTGTTTTTCCAGCATACCAGTTTCCTTGCTTTGATTTATGGCTTTGGTTTACTACTGTAAATGGGCGGCGGATCAACCTTTGATGCCCGTCAGCGTGACACCTTGGATAAAGTAGCGCTGCCCGGCGGCAAACATGACGAGCATGGGAATAATCATCAAGGTGGACAAGGCCATCAGGTAGTGTGTATCGGGCAGCTGACCGGCGCCGCCGCGCAGCGTGTAGAGGCCGACTGCCAGCGGGCGCAGGTCGGGCCGCCCTGCCATATAGACCAGCGGAGCCAGGAAGTTGTCCCACGCATCGCGGAAGGCAAAGATAGCCACCGCCGCCAGCGCCGGCTTGGAGAGCGGCATCACAATACGCCACCAGATGCCGACCTCGCTGCAGCCGTCGATGCGAGCAGCGTCGGAGAGTTCTTCAGGAATACCCATAAAGAACTGGCGCAGCAGAAAAATAAAAAAGGCGTTGCGGCCCAGAAGCTGCGGCACCGTGACGGGTAGAAAGGTGTTGATCCAGCCGATCTGGTTATAGATGACATAGAGCGGGATCAGACGCACGATATAGGGCACCATCAACGTGCTCAGCAGCAGCAGAAAGAGCGCCGAACGCCCCGGAAAACGCACCCGCGCAAAGCCATAGGCGACAAAGGAACAGGTGACGACCGAGCCGAGCACCTCCGCCGCCACCAGCACCAGCGAGTTGCGCAGCCAGAGCGTGACCGGCGCAATGGCAAAAACATCGCGATAGTTGCTCCACTGCACCGGGTTCGGAATCCATTCCGGCGGCCAGATGGCGATCTGCTGCGGCGTCTTGAGCGAGGTCGAGACAGTCCACACCAGCGGAATCAGCATGATCAGCGAGCCGGCAATCAGGATCAAATGCAGCAGCCCATGGCTGACAATGCGCGTGCGTGTTTTGCGAACGGCCATAAAAATCCAGCCTTTGCCCTAACTGTAATAGACCCAGCGGTTCGAGGAGCGATAGACCACCACCGTCACGCTAAAGACGACGATAAAGAGCAGAACGGCCATCGCCGACGCATAACCCATGCGAAAGTAGCGAAACGCATTGTTGTACAGGTGAAGCATATACAACAGGGTGGCGTTGTTAGGGCCGCCGCCGGTCATGATAAAGGCGTTGTTGAAGGCTTGAAAGGCAGCCACCAGCCCCATGATCAGGTTGAAGAAGATGGTGGGCGTCATCAGCGGCACGGTGATGCTCCACAGGTTATGCCAACTGCCGGCTCCATCCACCTCGGCAGCCTCATACAGCTCCTGCGGGATACCCTGCAGGCCGGCCAGAAAGATCACCATGCTGGCCCCAATGCCCCACAGACTCATAATGATTAGCGCCGGCATTGCCCAGTTGGGGTCGCTCAGCCAGCGAATGGCCGGCAGCCCCAGCAGCTCGAGAAAAAAGTTGAGGATGCCGCGCCGCGTCTCAAAGATAAAGGTCCACACGATCACCGCCGCCACGGTAGGCACCACCGAAGGCAGATAGTAGATCGTGCGATAGGCGCCGGTGCCGCCGATTTTGGAATTGAGCAGCATGGCCAGAGCAAAGGCCACGATGATGCCCAGCGGCACACTGAGGCCGATAAAGTAGAGTGAGTTGCTGACCGCCTTCCAGAAGAGCGGGTCGCGCGTCAGCGCTTCATTGTAGTTGGCCAGGCCGACCCACTTCTCCGCCTTGCCGGTGGCGGACCAATCGGTAAAGCTGTGATACAGGCCGGAGATAATTGGCAGCGCCTCAAACGCCACAAAAGCGACCAGCCACGGCGCGATGAAGACGTAGCCGATCATGCCTTTGCGCCGCCACCAGCGCCGCGGGGGGCGGGCGCTGACGGCCCGCCCCCCGCTCTCAACCTGCGCACTCATGCCTGATCGGCCCAGTATTCGTCAACCACAGCCTGCGCCTGTTCGGTCGCAGTCGCCAGGGCGTCGGCCGCGCTTGCATCGCCAAACATGGCCGCCTGCACCCCCTGGTTGGCAATATCACGCACGCGCGCGTGCACGGGCAGAATCGCCACCGAAATATCGCTGGCCAGCGACATCAACACCTTGTCCCAGTGCGGGTTCACATCATAGAAGGACTGTTGGTCATTGACCGCTTTGATGGGTGAGGGGCGCCCCTGCTGCTCGACAAACCAGCCCGCGCTGTCCGGCTCGTAGGTGATCTCCTGCAGCCACTTGAAGGCGGCATCCTGGGTGGCGCCGGTGACGGCCTTCGGCACGACATAGCCCCAGGCAAACTGCTCGCCGGAGAGACCCTGCGACTTGGCAGCTGCGTTGTCGGCGTTGTACGGGCGCAGCCCCATGTCCCATGCCATATCAGGCTTATAGGTCTGCATGTGGAAGAAGATCGATACGTTGGGGAAATTGATCAACTGCACGTCGTTGTACCAGGGCTGCGCTTCGGTGGCTTCACCCGGCCCGGCGAAGAAGTCGGTAACATTCTGCACGCCGCCGTTGATGTTGTTGGTGAAGTTCACCATCCAATCCAGCGTCTGCACACCCGCCTCGTTGCCGAATTCAATCGTGCGCAGATCATCGCTGTAGATGCGGCCATTGTTGCAATAGAGCCAGGCAAAGAATTCGGCTGAAGTCGATCCAACGTCGGCGCCGATCTGCACGATGCCCTTGTCATCCAGCTTGGTATAGGCCTTGGCCATCTCTTCCAACTGCGTCCAGGTTTGCGGCACGGACGGCTCGTTGCCGGCGGCGGTAATCATATCGTAGTTGACCAGCGTCAGGCCGCTCACGCCGCCGCCGGTGGGCATGGGCATGGAATAGAGTTGGTCTTTCCAGTAGAAATTCCCGATCTCGGAAGCATAAAAGGTGGTGAGATCAAGGTTATTCTGCGTAACATAGTCGGTGATGGGGGCGATCAGGCCATCATCGGCAAACTTGAGCACCTCGGCGCGTGAGGCCATCAGCACTTCGGGCGGGTCGCCGCTGGCCAGAGCGGTGAACAAATTTTCCTCGCGCCGTTCAAAGGGCTGCACCAGATTCTGCACGGTGATGCCGGGGTTGGCTTCTTCAAAGCGGGCAATAATCTGATTCATCAGATCTTCGCGCGCGGCGCCCCAGACGTTCCAGAAGCGCACGACAGTGGTGGCCTGCGCCGGGGCGGCAGCCGCTTCCCCGCCCGTGGTGGCGGCGGGTGCGGCCGGCGCAACGCAGGCGGCGAGGGTTGTGCCGGCCGCAGCCAGACCCATAAATTTCAACATGTCGCGGCGTGAAAGCGACCCATTGCGATGAGACATCAGCTTCTCCTTTACACTCGACAGAAACGGAATCGGAAACAAAATCAGAAATGGAGCCGGAATCGTCTAAAGCAAGAACAGCCAAAAAGTAGTAGAAGGGCCTTTATGCAGCCCTGCCCAGCAAATCCACTCCCGCCACCGCTGCCGTGCGCGGGCCGGTGCAGGAATTGCCCAGCGACAGACGGCAGGGCAGCGTCACCTGGCGCACAGCCGTTACATCCTTCTGCGCCAGCAGTTCGGCCAGCAGTTTGACAGCAGCAGCGCCCATCTCCTGGCGTGGGATGGCAAAGGTCGTCGCCTCCAACTCCCACGGCAGCTCGTCAGACAAGTCGCCCAGAAAGGCCAGTGAGAGATCCTGCGGCAGCTTGACGCCCAGCTCGTGGCAGCTCTGCACGATCAGCGGCGCAAAGGGGCCTGTCTCCGCCACGACTGCGGTAATGCCTTGCTTGAGAAATGTCCCCAACACCGCAGTCAGATTCCGCTCGGCGTGCAGCCAGATCCACTGCGGGTCCAAGGGGATCGCCCGCTGGCGATAGGCTTCTTGAAATCCGCGCCGCCGGTCCAGCGCGGATTCGGTGACGACCGGCGCCCCCAGATAGGCAATACGGCGATGGCCCAAGTCAAACAGATAGTCCATCATCTCCTGCGTGGCGGCGGCATAGTCGGCAGCCGAGTAAGAAATCCGCCCGTGCGGCAGGTCGCGGCGGCCAATAAAGACAAACGGATACTGTTCCTCAACCAGCCGCTGCACCTCCTCCTTGTCCTCCTCGCTGCCCAGCAGCACGGCGCCGTCGGCCAGACGCAGACGGTTGACGCCCTGGCGGTAGAGATGGCGCCGCCCGTCGCGCGTGCTGGTGCTGGTAAACAGAACCAGGTCAAAATCCAGCTCTTCGGCGGCGTGCTCGACGCCCACCAGAAACGGATAGTAGAAATCGCGAAACTGCACGGGGAAGATGGCGTCAAAGGTAAAGACGCCCAGCAGCCGGTTGCGCGCCCCGGCCAGGCTTTGCGCCACCGGGTTGGCGACATAGCCAAGCGACCGGGCAGCCGCCAGCACCCGCTGCTGCGTGTCCGGCGGGATCCGCACATTACCGCTCAGCCGGTTGTTGATGACAAGCGAGACCGTGGCGGGCGAAACCCCGGCCAGGAGCGCGACATCAGTCATGCGTGGACGTTTATAGGTGCGCATCAGTAAGGCTGGAACAGAAGTTAATTGGAACGACGGAACGATAAAACGCATTATCAACTTGATAATGCGCTTTATCAGGATTATACCGCACTCCAGCCGATTGTCAATAGTGAATTTTTGGGCGGGAAATTTCCCTATAGACGCCAATCGCGGCTGCGAATCTACCAAAATATTGCATATTGTATATTCTGAAAGAGTCTGGTATACTGCGTCTACCGATTCAACTTTAATCAATTCAGCGCTCTCAGTGTTGGCTTCTTCCAAACCTGTGAAATGCGCACTCTTAAGCTTTTACATGCGGTAGCATTGCCGCGGCGGTTTTTCGGATGACGAAACTCACCCACCACCCGCTCAATCAGCGGGTCTATCAGCGGTTACAAGAAATGCTGCTGCGGGGCGAAATTGCGCTCGGCGCCCAATTGGATGAACGATTCCTGGCCGAGCAGTTAGGCGTAAGCCGAACGCCGCTGCGCGAAGCAATTGCCCAGTTGGTAAAGGAGGGGCTGGCGGAATACCAGCCTTACCGCGGCAATTTCGTGCGCACGTTTACGGCGAAACAGGTGAATGACCTCTACCTGGTGCGCAAGTCGCTGGAATCACTCGCAGTTCGCCTGGCGATGCCCAAGCTGTCGCTGGAAGACACCGACCGGCTGCGCGCCATCCTGGAAGCCGTGTTCGCAGCGCTCGATGCTGGTGACATGGAGGCCTTCGCCGAAGCGGACCGCCGTTTCCATCAGTTTTTCGCCCAGGCGGCCCAGAATGAAACGCTGCTGCACACGCTGGACCGGCTCAGCGCTCAAGTGCGCATGGTGCGCACACTGGCAAACCGCAACCCAGACCTGGTGCAGCGCACCCTGCGCGAGCGCCCGCTGATCCTGGCCGCGCTGGAAGCGCATGATGCCGACGCAGCCGCGCGCTTGATGGAAGAACATATCGACGATGTACGCCGCACCGTTGTGGGCCAGCTAAAAGAGCTGGAACAAGAAGAACTGGAGCGAGAAGAACTGAAGGCCGAAACGCTTTGACCGGCAGCGGTTCAGCTTCGGGTAAAGATAATTTTCGCACAAACGTAACCAGGTAGTGCCTGATAAACCCCCGCAGGCAAATTGCTCCCAAACCGAAGTCGTCTAGCAAAACACAGCAAAAAATATAGAAAGGGTAAGGGTTCGCCATGAAGCAATTCAGGATTGCGGTGATCGGCTGTGGGGGCGTATCGCGCATGCATTTTGATGGCTATATTGCCCACCCCGAACGGCTTGCCATCGCAGCCGCCTGCGACATCGATCCGGAACGGGTGCGGCAGGCGCAGCAAGAATACGGCTTTGCGCAGGCGTTTGATTCGGTGCAGGCCCTGATCGCAGATGCGCAGTGGGAAGTCGGCGTTGTCTGTACACCCACCCCTGTACGCCTTGAGGTGATCAAAACCCTGGCAAAGGCCGGCAAGCATATCTTTGTAGAAAAGCCCCTGGCGGACAGCTACGCCGAGGCCAAAGAGATGGTCGACATCTGTGCTGAGGCAGGCGTCAAGCTGGCTGTCGACCAGAACTTTCGCTATCACTTCCCCTACGATCATGCCCGCCGGCTGATCAGCGAGGGGCGCATCGGCAAAATCGTTTCGATCGCGCATCAAGATATCTCCTTCCGCCAGGACAAAGGCTGGCGTATTTCCAACCCACGCCATGCCCTTTCCGTCATGGGTGTCCATTGGTTTGACGGTTTTCGCTGGATTGTGCAAGACGACCCGCAGTCGATTCTTTGTTACACCCGTTCTTCGCCGGCGATCGACTGCGTAGGCGAAACGGACGCCTTGACCCAGATTCTCTTTCAAAATGGCGTGATGGTCTCCTACGTGCAGAGTTTCTCCTCGCCTATGCGCCGGGCTGAAACCGTGGTGATCGGGGAAAAAGGCGCGCTGGTTCTGCGCTACGAGGGCAGCGCGCTCTACCTGCCACAGAACCCAGCCCCCGTCCAAGAATGGGAAAATCCCTACCGCGGCAATATGAAACCCGCCTCCGCCTTTCGAGGGCTGGACGATCTGCTGATTGCGCTCGAAAACGGCGCCGAACCGTCCAACAGCGGGCGCGATAACCTGAAAACGATTGCCATGTTAGAGGGCGCTTATCGCTCTGCCGACACCAATCAAGCCGTCACCTTCCAGAAGGGAGTCCTGGCATGAAATTCGCTTTTTCCAGACCCACATCGACTGCAGGTGAGCAGCAGGAACTGTTTACACAATTTGGATCTGCCGGCTATGCAGGGCTGCAGTTGAAGGCAAACCAATACACGGGCTATGTGGATGCACCCCAAGAATTCCTGGACAAATGGGGAGGCTATGCGGGCGTTGCCTCCGGCCTGATTACGATGGGCGTCTTGAGCGAAGAAGGGCAGGCCAAACTGCGCAAACTCATCCGGTTCGCCGCCGCCGTCGGGTCAGAACGCATCATTTTTGTGCAAAACCTATCGCGGCAGGAGGCAGACGACGCGGCCATACGCGAATTCGCCCATATTTTCGCAGAGATGGGTCAAGAGGCGCGGGCGCAGGGCGTGGCCCTCTCCTTGCATCATCACTACAAGCAGCCGGTCATGCTGCGCCAGGACATCGAAACCTTTTTTGCGGCGGCGGGCGAAGATGCCGTCGGGCTGACGGTGGACACGGCGCACCTTGTCAAGTCCGGCGTGGAAGACGTCGCCGGCCTCATCCGCGACTTTCGTCACGTCATCGACAATTTTCATCTGAAGGATTTTGCCGACGGCGATTGGCGCGTCTTAGGCCACGGCAAGATCGACTTTGCACCCATCGCGGCTGCGATTCATGCAATTGAGTATGACGGCTGGATTTGCGCGGATGAAGAAAGCGGCGGCAGCTTAACCGGCGGCATGCAGGAATGCATCCAGTACATGCGCTCTACGATAGTCCAGTAGTCTGCCTGCGACAGGGTTCAGCCCTGGATTCAGCCGATTCATTTCTCTCTAGTTTAAGGTGAACCATCACCGCCAATCTACGGCGGTGTCCGATCCGGCTTACATCTGATGGAGGAAAGGAAACCAGCATGACCGCAAACAGAGTATCTCGACGTGATTTTCTGCGCCTGGCCGGCATTAGCGGCGCCGTAGTCGCCACGGTAGGGCTGGCAGCCTGCGCGCCCGCAACGGTGGCGCCGGCTGCGACCGAACAAGAGGGCGCGGCGGCGGCGCCTGCCGCCACGCAGGTGACACTGCGCAAAATGGCCTGGGGCAGCCCGTTGGAAAAGGAAAATATCGAAAGCGGCCTGGCGACGTTCATGGCCGAAAACCCCGATATCAAAGTCGAATACATCCATGTGCCGGAGCGCTATCCCGAAAAGCTGCAGACGATGCTGGCAGCCGGCGACGCCCCCGACGTCTACAAGGTAGGCAACTACTATCCGGATATTGCGGTCAAGGGCGCCTTGCTGAACATCACAGACCAGGTGACCACTGACGCCACGATGAGTGATCCCGACTTCTTCTTCCCCTTCGAAGAAAAGCGCAGCACCGTAGACGGCAAATGGTATGCAATTGGCTCCACCTTTCAGTGGCGCATGCTCTTCTACAACACGGCAGCCTTGGCCGACGCCGGCATCGAGCCGCCCAGCACCGACCCCGCTGCCACATGGGATTGGGACACCTTCTTGACCAACACCACAGCCTTGACGACGGACGGCAAGGGCAACCACCCCGGTGATGCCGGCTTTGACGTGCAAGACGTTCAACAGTGGGGCTACTTTGTTCCGGATTATCATTACGACAATTTCGTTTTCTCGAACGGCGGCAAAGTCATCGACGAGACCACGCTGCAATATGTTTTAGATCAGCCGGAAGCCGTGAATGCCATTCAAGCTTTTGCTGATCTGCGCCTGAAGAACCAAGTCGCTGCCCAGGGCGCAATGCTGCAAGACATGGGCATGAACGCCTGGCAAATGTTGGCTACCGGACGCATCGCCATTATCCAGGACGGCAACTGGGCGCTGCAGGACATCGCCAAAATGGACTTCGACTTTGGCGTCGGCGTGCAGCCTATGATCAAAGATCCGGCAACAGTGGCGGCCTCTTCGTGGACGGGCATCTATGCCGACACCCAATACCCGGAGCAATCCTGGCGCTTGCTTCACTATCTGAACATGGATGAATACCAGGCGCACCTCGTGCGGCTCGGCCTGTGGGGCGTCAGCCACCAGACGCTGCTCACCCCTGAAGGCGTCAAAAAATGGTGGAACCCGGACGTTCACCCTGAGAACTGGCTGCCGCTGGAAGCGGATTACAAGCTGAACTATGGCCATGTGGTTCCCAACGTGGTTGGCGTGCTCAAGGCCGGCGAGATGCTCACCCAGGAACTGAGCCAGGTTTGGACGGGAGAAATGACGGCCGAGGCGCTTCTCACCGATCTCGTGCCGCGCCTGAACAAGACGCTGGAAGAAGAACAAGCAAAAGTATAACGGCGGCCTGAACCGCCGGACGGCTGGTTGGGTGGACACCCAACCAGCCGTCCGGCGGCACGTTCCAGTTACGCAGCGAAAGGGCGACAATCATGTCACTACACAGTTTGCGCAACCGGCATCTTTCCCTCGTGCAGCGCGAAGAAATCGCGGGCTGGCTCTTTATCCTGCCCGCCGTACTGGGCATAGTCCTGTGGGTGGCCGGCCCCATGATCTACTCCATCTGGCTCAGCATGACCGACTGGGATCTGATCCGGCCGCCCCGCTTTGTCGGATTCAGCAACTTCACGCACATGATCCAGGACGACCTCTTCTACAAATCGCTCTGGGTGACCATCTATTACACCGCATTTCATGTTCCCTTGACGCTGATTCTGGCCTTTCTCGTGGCGCTGCTGCTCAACACGCGCACGCGCGGGATCGCCCTCTTCCGCACCTTTTACTATCTGCCCAGCCTTGTGCCGGCTGTGGCGAACGCCGTGCTTTGGGTTTGGATCTTCAATTCGGAGTTCGGCCTGCTCAATATGCTCTTGCGTTCGCTGGGATTCGACAAGGTATTGTGGCTGCAGAACCCGAACACCGCTTTGCCGGCCTTGATCTTGATGAGTTTGTGGACGATGGGCAGCGTGATGATCATCTATTTAGCGGGGCTGAACGGCATCCCCGGTCAACTGTACGAGGCGGCTGAGATTGACGGCGCCGGCAGCATGCGCCGCTTCTGGAATATCACTATCCCGCTGATGACACCCGTCATCTTCTTCAACCTGATCCTCCAGATCATCGGCTCCTTCCAGGTTTTCACCGCCAGCTACCTCATGACGGCCGGCGGGCCGAACTACGCCACGACCTTCTATGTCCTCTACCTCTTCAACAATGCCTTTTCCTGGTTCAACATGGGCTATGCCTCTGCCTTGGCCTGGGTCTTGTTCTTCATCATCCTGGCCCTGTCTTTGGTGGTCTTTCGCAGCGGCTCCAGTTGGGTCTACTATGAAGAAGGGTCTTAATCGGGAGAGAATGCCATGACGCAAGCGATCCAACGCAAACCGATCAACAAGGCGCTAGTTGGCTCCCAACCGGCCACGCGGCCCTCACAATGGCGTCGCACCCTGGGGCGCGGCCTGATTCTGCTGATCTTGACCGTGGGCGCTCTCATTATGAGCGCACCTTTCTACTGGCTGCTGTCCAGTTCGCTCAAAGAGCCGGCCAAAATCTGGCTGTATCCGCCGCAATGGATACCGGATCCGATCCGCTGGCAGAACTATGTGGAAGCGCTCAACGCCAGCCCGTTTCATCTTTACCTGTGGAATACGATGGTGATCGTGGTGTTTGCCTCCGTAGGCGCGCTGCTGACCGGCTCGATGGCCGCCTACGGCTTTGCGCGCCTGCGCTTTCGCGGCCGCGAGTTGATGTTCGCCCTCTTGCTCTCCACTATGATGCTGCCGTGGGCCGTGACCATGATCCCACGCTACATTCTCTTCAAATATCTGGGGTGGCTGGATACGCCGCTGCCGCTGATCGTGCCCGAATGGTTTGGCGGCAGCGCCTTCTATATTTTTCTCTTGCGCCAGTTTTTCCGCACGATCCCCAAAGATTTCACCGACGCCGCCCGCATTGATGGGGCGGGAGAATTCGGAATCTACTGGCGCGTGGTGCTGCCCCTCATTCGCCCCGCCTTGACGGCTGTCGCCATTTTCCTGTTCTTGTTCCACTGGAACGATTTTATGGGGCCGCTGATTTATCTGACTTCACCGGACAAGTATACAATTTCACTGGGACTTGCCGCGTTCAAGGGGCTGTTTACAACCGACTGGCATTATCTTATGGCGGCTTCGACTTTGACTGTTCTGCCGGTGCTTGCGCTGTTCTTTGCCGCGCAGCGGTACTTTATTGAAGGCATCGTCATGTCCGGCATCAAGGGCTAGTGACACGTGCGCTGCCGGACGCAATACGCGCCCCCTCCGCATCCAGTTTCCAACGAGAATCGAGAGAACTCATGCCAACATCCAACCCTGAAATTCAGCCCCAACTCGTCGCATCGGTGGACAGCGGCCAGGCCAATCAGTTCAACTGGGGCAGCATCCAATGGCTCTTCAGCGGCGGGCGCATCGACGGCGCGCAGATTACCTTTGGCTATGTCGAGATTGAATCGGGACAAAAGAACCCGCGCCACTATCACCCCAACAGTGAGGAAGTCCTCTACCTGCTCGAGGGTGAGTTGAACCACAGTCTGGACAGTGAAGTCGTCTACTTGAAGGCCGGCGACGCCATCTTTATTGGTCAAAATGTCAGGCATGACGCCTTTAACCCCGGCGCAGTCACGGCGCGCATGGTGGTGGCCTACCCGACCGGCGACCGCCAGGCGGTGATGCTGGAAGAAGGCCGGGACGACTGACGAACGGCGCAAGCAGCCCAATCGAGACAGGAGTCGTCGCGTGTCGCTGCATGTCTGCACACCCGGCGCGACCCCTCATCCATCCAACCCGCATAATCCGGAGGAGCTATGGCAAAGACAATTTTGATGATCGGCGCCTTTGACACCAAGGGCGTAGAGTATGCGTATCTGCGTGCACGCATTCTGGAACATGGACACCAGGTCAAGAGCATGAATACGGGCGTCCTCGGCGCGACCGACCTCTTCCCCATCGATGTGCCGGCGGCGGAAGTGGCCGCGGCCGGCGGCGGCGACCTGGACGAGCTGCGCCGCAGCCAGGATCGCGGGCGCGCTATGCGCGTGATGAGCCAAGGCGCCGCGGCCACAGTGGCCGCACTCTACGCCGAAACCCCCTTCGACGGCATCATCGGCATGGGCGGCACGGGCGGCACCAGCGTCGTCACCGCCGCCATGCGCGCACTGCCCATCGGCCTGCCCAAAGTCTGCATCTCCACCGCAGCTTCCGGCGACACCTCCGCCTATGTCGGCAGCAAAGACATCACCATGATCCCGTCCATCGTCGACGTGGCGGGCATCAACCGCATTTCCAGCCTCATTTTTACACGCGCGGCGGGCGCGATCGCCGGGATGGTCGAGGCCACTCTCCCCGAAGAAACCGATAGCAAGCCCATCATCGCGGCCTCGATGTTCGGCAACACCACACAAGCAGTCGACGCCGCCCGCGCCGCGCTCGACGCCCAGGGCTACGAGGTGCTGGTCTTTCATGCCACCGGCGCGGGCGGCAAGACGATGGAGTCGCTCGTGCGCGAGGGGCTGGTCGACGCCGTGCTGGACATGACCACCACCGAATGGGCGGACACGGTCTGCGGCGGCGTCTTTGATGCCGGGCCGGAACGGCTCAGCGCCCCCGGCGAAATGGGCGTCCCGCACCTGATTGTGCCCGGCTGTGTGGATATGGCGAACTTTGGCGGCATGGAGACCGTACCCCAGAAGTACAAAGATGCTGGCCGCCTCTTCTACGAGTGGAACCCTTCCGTAACGCTGATGCGCACCAATGCAGAAGAAAACCGGCGCATGGGCGAAACCTTTGCCGCCAAGGCCAACGCGGCCAAAGGGCCGGTCGCCTTCCTGATCCCCCTGCGCGGCGTTTCCATTCTGGACGGCGACGGCCAACTGTTTGAGGATCGGGCGGCGGACCAGGCTATGTTCGACGCCATCAAGGCTGACTTGCGCCCCGATATCCCCGTCGTCGCACTGGATCACAATATCAACGATCCTGAATTCGCCGCCAAGGCGGTGGAGATGATGCTCGATCTGATTTCTCAAACCCAATCTCAGAAAGGGAGCTGAATCATGGCCCTTACTCGTCAAGAAGTACTCAAGCGTTTGCGCAAAAACATTACGGACGGCGTGCCCATTATCGGCGGCGGCGCCGGCACAGGCATCAGCGCTAAGTTTGAAGAAGCCGGCGGCGTCGACTTGATCGTCATCTACAACTCCGGACGCTTCCGCATGGCCGGGCGCGGCTCGCTCGCCGGCCTCATGCCCTACGGCGACGCCAACGCCATTGTTATGGACATGGCCAACGAAGTGCTGACGATTGTCGAGGATACGCCCGTGCTGGCCGGCGTCTGCGCCACCGACCCCTTCCGGCGCATGGAGCGCTTTCTGCAGCAGGTGAAGGAAATAGGCTTTGCCGGCGTCCAGAATTTCCCCACCGTGGGACTGATCGACGGCAACTTCCGCCAGAACCTGGAAGAGACCGGCATGGGCTACGGGCCGGAGATCGAGATGATCCGCATGGCCCGCGCCCTGGACCTGGTCACCACCCCCTATGTCTTCAATGTAGACGATGCCAGACAGATGGCGGAAGCCGGCGCCGACATCATTGTGGCGCATATGGGGCTGACCACGAAGGGGTCAATCGGCGCTTCCACGGCGCTGACGCTGGATGATTCCGTGCAGCGCGTGCAGGCAATTGCCGACGCCGCCAAATCCGTCAACCCGGAAGTCATCATGCTCTGTCACGGCGGCCCCATCGCCATGCCGGAGGACGCCGCGTACGTGCTGCAGCGCACCAAGAACGTGGACGGCTTCTACGGCGCGTCCAGCATGGAGCGCCTGCCCACGGAAATCGCCATCACCAACCAGATGAAAGAGTTCAAGGCCATCCGCTTCTAAGCACGCCCGACCTGCGACCAGACCTTCAGGAGGTGGCCACCTCCTGAAGGTCTGGCCCAGCGTATGAATATCAGCGGTTGGCCGCAACGGCGGGCAGGTAGAGCCGCTCGTTGAGATTGGTCAGCACCGTCGTGAGCCGGTAGACCGCCCCGTTCAGATCGACGACATACAGCTCGCCCGCTTCGTCTTCGCCAAACGAGGAGATCAGATAGCTGGTGTCGAGTTCCTCGCTGGGTGCACTCCAGCGCCCGCCCTGCCGCACCATGCTCCAAATGCGACCGGTGCTGTAGTCGGCATAGAAGTAGACGCCATTCAGCGCCGGGTAGGCCGGGCCACGGTAGACATAGCCGCCGGTGACTGCCTGGCCCAAGGTGCGACCGTAGGCCGTGATAGGGTCAGTGAGTGTTCCCGTGCAAGCCGGTTTCGTGTTGTAGTCGGCAAAGCCTTCTTTACAGCGCCAGCCGAAATTGAGGCCGCTTTGCCCGGCGGCGGCGTAGTCCACCTCTTCAAACGCGTTCTGCCCCACATCCCCGATCAACAGGTCGCCGGTGGCGCGGTCAAAACTCCAGCGCCACGGATTGCGCAGCCCATAATGCCAGATTTCGCCCTTGGCCGGGGCCGCGCCGGCAAATGGATTGTCGCTGGGCACGGTATAGGTCCCGCTCGCCCCCACCTGCACGCGCAGCAGCTTGCCCAGCAGGCTGGACGTGTTCTGCGCCTGGTTCTGCGGGTCGCCGCCGCTGCCGCCGTCGCCCAGCCCGATGTAGAGATAGCCGTCCGCCCCAAACGCAATCAGCCCGCCGTTGTGATTCGTATACGGCTGGCTGCGCACAAGGATGCGCTCCTCGCTGGCCGCATCAGCGCGGTCGGGGTCGGCTGTTACCCGAAAACGCGCCACCACACTGTCAAAGCCGCCGTTGTTGCCGTTGTCGCTGGGTTCAGGCGGAGCTAGTTCGCCGTCATGGTTGTAGTAGACAAAAAAGTAGCCGTTCTGGGCATAGTTGGCAGGAAAGGCTACGCTCAACAGCCCCGCCTCCCCTTGGTTCTTCACGCGGTCGCGGATGTCCAAAAACGCATCCGGCAGCAGTTGCCCGTCCTTGATGATGCGGATGACACCGTCTTGTTCGACCACAAACAGCCGCCCGCTGCCGTCCCCAGCATGGGTGACATAAACGGGCTGCGAGAGACCATCGACCACTTTCACCAGCTGCAGACCACTGTCGGCTTTCACCGGCAGCCACATGATAAAAAGGAGCAGCAGCGCCGGCAGGATCAAGGCCAACAGCACAGTGCGCAGACGATACAGCCTTTGGTAACCCATACTTTGTCCATCCTTTCTATCTGTTCTGCTCCGGCGTGGCGGCTGCCATGCCGGAACACAAGCGAGTTGCGGGAGCCAGGACGGCTCTACCTGCCTGCTACTTGCCGGCGGCAGGCAAGTAGAGCCGTCCCGGCACATTGACGGTGACGCGCCCGCTGCGTTCATTGTCGGCAGCGTCGCGCACCGTATAGGTCAGTTCCACCGGCCCAGCAAAACCAGGTTCGGGCAGATAAGCGATTTTGTTGTCCACAATGGAGGCCTTGCCATGGCTGGGCGCGTCCACCGCCACCAACACCAGCAGATCGCCGTCGGGGTCGCTGTCATTGGCCAGCACATCGAGCAGCGTCGTCTGACCCGGCGCAGCCTCAAATGTGTCGTCCGCCACCGCCGGCGGCTGGTTGCCGCTGCCGGCCACGGCTTCGGCTTGGGCGATCAATTCCGGCGGGCTTTTCAGCGTATCCCACAGCGCACCCAGCGCCGCACCATCGGCGCCACCCTTGCTGCGCAGAAAATCGATATACTCCTTGGAGGAGGTCTGATAGGCCAGGTAGGCGACGACGCGCACGGCGCTAGGTGGCAAGGAGTAGACCGTCTCATCCCAGTACTGGCCGTCCGCATAGGTGGCGCCCACCGGCATCATACCGGGCCGGTTGTAAGCCGCCACCGTATAGCCGCGCGGCGGGATGCGGTTGTCCTTGACGGTGGTGTTGTTGAGCACAAAGTGGAAGCTCTCCCCCGCCTCTTTGCCCAGCGCCGCCGCCAGTTCAGGCGTCAGCCCCTGTTTGATCTCGTAGACCTTGAGGGCAGGATCGGCGGCGAGAACCCCCGTGGCCGGATCGTAGACGCCGCTGGCGTAGACGGGGCTGCCGGCGGCGTCAAAGGCTTGCAGCGCAATCCACATGCGGCGGCCTTCGGCATAGCCGGTGGGCAGCTTGTGCCCGCTCTCGTTCACTACCCGCACAATCGCCTGTTTGCCCGCCCCGTTCTGAGCGATGCTGACCGAGAGAGAAGCCGACTTCTGCAGCATGGCGCGTGCCTGCACAACCGTCTCGTTGAGCGCCTCCGCATCGTCCAGCGCCGCCAGCCGCCAGCGCGCATCCTGCAGCAGCTGCGGGACCCACGTGTTGCCGCCCACCAGCACATGCGCCGGCAGACAGCCGTTCAGCCCACAGTCGCGCAGGACAGCATCCTCAAACTGGTCAGGGGAGACGGCATAGCCGATCGAGCGGGTCATATGACAATCCTGGCAGGTGCGGACAATGCCGTCGAGCTTGTTGCCGGCAAACCGCGGCGCAAAGACGCCGTCCGCCGTGGCATAGTCGCTGTTGAGCCACTCATCGTAGGTGCGTTCCACCGGGAACATCGCATCGCGCGCCACGGAAGGCGGCGGCGCGTCTTCGGCATTAGGCCAATATTGGTTGCGGGCGGCATCCCACGAGAGCGCCGGGTTGTCGAGATTATGACAAGTTCCGCACAGCGTCGCCTCAGCCACCGGGTCGCCGTTCTGCCCCAGCAGATCGGTGCGCCAGGTTGCTTTGGGGTGCGGCGGCGGGTTTTCAAAGGCAAAGGGGCCGCGCCGGTTGTCTTCGGGGTCGAGGATCAGCATGGCGCTGCCGAGATGGTCGGGCGACGGAGCCTGCGCCAGCAAAGAGCGGATGGTGGCGTCGCGCTGCGCGGCCTGGTCGCTGCTGTTGCTGCTCGGCGCCGGTGAGACGGCCCGATGGCAGACCTCGCAGGCAACCCCAGCCTTGATATCCTGCGGCAGAAGCGCCGAACCATCGGCAGGATGGCTGCGCCCTTCAAACCAGCCCTTGGGCGCGTGGCAGCGCAAGCAGTAGTCGCCCGAACCGGGCACATCCTCTTCCGCCACATGCAGCGCGGCCCAGAAGAGCGGGTCGCGCCCGGCCTGGCTCATCATGCTGCCGCGCCAGGCTTTGTAAATCGGGTCCGTATGGCAGGTCTGGCAGGTAGTGGGGTCGACGATCGAGTCTACCAGCGTGCCCGGCTGCGTACCGGGCAGGACAAAATCCGCATCCGCCACCAGCGTGGCCGTGGCCGTCGGTGCAGCGCCTTCTACGGTGGCGGTCGCCGTCGGCGTGGCCGTGGCCGGCGTGGTCGCGGTGGGGGTGGCGGTCGGCGTCCAGGTTGCTGTGCCCGGCAGCGGCGTATTGGGCGGTGTGGGCGTTATGGTCGGTGTGGCGGTGGCCGTGTTGGTGGGGGCTGCCGTCTGGGTGGCGGTCGGCAGCGGTGTATCGTCCGTCAGCCGGTAGACGGCGGCGCCATTCAGATCGACGACATACAGTTCGCCGGCCTGGTCTTCGCCAAAGGAGCTGATGCCGTAGCTTGTGTCCAGCAAAAGCTGCTTAGCAGACCAACTGCCGCCGCTCCTGGCCGTGCTCCAAATCTTGCCGGTGCCGTAATCGGCGAAAAAGTACCGGCCCACCAGGCTGGGATAGGCTGAGCCGCGATAGACATAGCCGCCGGTGATGGAATTGCCTTCCGAATGATCGTACACCACAATCGGGGCGGTAAACGGCCCGTTGCAGGGCTGGGACTGGTTGTAAACGGTGTTGCCCTCATAGCAGCGCCAGCCGAAATTGAGGCCACCGCCCACACCGGCAGGATGGACATCGACCTCTTCATATTGGTTCTGGCCCACATCGGCGATCAGCAAATCGTTAGTGGCGCGATCAAAGCTCCAGCGCCAGGGGTTGCGCAGACCGTAGTCCCAAATCTCGCCGCGCGCGCCGGCTGTGTTGACAAAGGGGTTGTCCGCTGGAATGGAATAGGTTCCCGTGGCGCCGACCGAAATGCGCAGCAGCTTGCCCAGCAAGGTGTTCAGCCGTTGGCCGGCATTGTTGGGGTCGCCGCCGCTGCCGCCGTCCCCCAACCCGATATAGAGATATCCGTCCGGGCCAAAGGCCGTCATGCCGCCCTTGTGGTTCACAAATGGTTGGTTGACCAGCAGGATGCGTTCCTCACTGGCCGGGTCGGCGCGGTTGGGATCGCCGCTCACCAGACGAAAACGAGCCACCACCGTATCGTTGCCGCCGTTGCCCTCACCGGTAGTGTCGGGGACTAAATTTTTGTTGATATGGTTGTAATAAACGAAAAAGTAGCCGCTTTGAGCAAAGTCGCTGGGGAAAGAGATGCTGAGCAGCCCAGCCTCCGATTCCGTGCCGACAATGGTATGAATATCAAGAAAGGGCGTCGGCAGCACTTGCCCGTTCTGGATAATTTTGATGCGCCCAGTCTTCTCCACCACAAACAGCCGTCCGCTGCCGTCCCCGGCATGGGTGACATAAACCGGCTGGTCAAAGTTGGACGCCACCAACTGCAGGCTGATCGCATCCGTGGCGCCGCGCGCTGGGAAGCTCATCACCAGCAGGGGAACCAGCAGAAAAAGCAGAAGCCCTGCCCACTGGAGTGGACGCGGAACCGTATGGGCGGAAGGAAGGTGCATGGATTGTAAACCCTTTATCTAAAGAAATTCCCCAAGAAAGCGCTGTAGAGGACCTGTTTCACCATCCGCATTGTAACCAAGTTAGCCCTTTTTGCGAATAGACCTGGATAGAGTTTCGGTTACAAACTGCTGACAATTGGCCCAGGCGGGCAGCCGTAGAAGGATAGGAGGGCAAACGAGGGCAAAGAAAGCCTGAGCTTCAGGGCGAAGCTCAGGCTTTGGTAAGGACAAATGCATTTTTTGCTGAGCGGCAACGTACAGCGCTCTGGTCAGCGAAAAACCTGTCTAGAAGTCAAAGTCATCGATATTGTTGGCGTCAAAGACGGTGGGCGGGCCGAGGAGGACGGTCTTGTCCTCAGCAACGGTGTAGTCGCCCAATCTACCGGCGCTAAAGCTATCACCAGGTTCGCCCGTGATTTTGCCGGTGGCGAGGGCGTCCGTGGTATAGATCGCCAAGTAGCCCAAATCGACCGGACTCCACAGCGCAAACTGTGGGATGGCGCCGCTCTTGACATACTCGCGCAGCTGGTTGGGCGTGCCCAGACCGGTGACAAAAACCTGGCCCACCTTATCGCTGTCCGTGACGGCGCGCCCGGCAGCGGCAATACCCACCGAGGTGGGGGAGATGATGCCAACCAGGTCAGGATAGGTCTTCATCAAACCCATTGCTTCGTTGTAGCTCTTCTCGTCTTCATCGTCGCCATACACGGTGGCCACCAGCTCGATATCGGCATATTCGGGCTTGGACAGTTCATCTTCCATCCACTTGATCCACTCGTTCTGGTTGGGGGCCGTCGACGTGGCGCTCAAGATAGCAACCTTGCCCTTGCCGCCGATAATGTCGGAAATCATCTTGATCTGCGTGCGGCCAATGCCTTCGGCGTCAGCCTGGTTGATGTGCAGGTTGCGGCCATCCGGCGCAATTGCGGAATCCCAACTGACGACCGGGATGCCAGCAGCCATCGCTTCCTTGCCCGCCGGGACCAGCGCGTCGGAGTCGTTGGCGGAGATGGCCAGGCCGTTGACCTGCTGCGCGATCAGCGAGTTGATCAACTGAATCTGCTCGGTGGCGTCGGCTGTGCTGGAACCTTGATAGAGCACAGTCACGCCCAGTTCGCCGGCAGCTTCCTGCGCGCCCTTGTTGCCGGCGTCAAAATAGGGGTTGCCCAGATTCTTGGGCACCAGGATATAGGTGTTGCCGCCGGCAGGCGCGGCGGCGTCAGGCGCAGCAGCGGCTTCGGTGGCGGCGGCTTCGGTGGCAGCGCTGGGTGCGGCAGGCGCCACCGCAGTACAGGCCGAGAGCAGCATGGTGAACAGCACCAATACGATCAAAATTTTCTTGGACATGACAATCCTCCTAAGCAAACAATACATGAGATATGGCAAGAAGCGCCCCGACAGATCACCGACAGATCGCCGGTTTCCCCTTGGCCTGCCGCGGCGCCGTTTCCCCTACTGAAAACCGCCGCTGGTGGCGGCAAGACCGCGTTCTTGGCGAATCTTCTCTTCATAGCCGGAGGCCAGATAGGCCGCAATCGGGTCAACCGGCGCGTCCAGTTCCGCACGCACCTGCGCCAGCAGCGGGCGCACGTCGATGCGATTGGCGTCGCTGAGCAGCTTGTGGGCCAGCAGAACCTCGCCTGCCTGCTGCAGCTCCGCCAACTGCGGGCGAGAGACGCACAGCGCCTTGGCGTAGGCTTCCTGGCAGTTCATCACCGCCAGGATCGACGACAGCAGTTTGCCTTCAATGCTGTGCGATTCGTCCAGCATATAGGCGACCCGCTGCGCCGTGTCACGCAGCCGCGCATCGCTGCTGAGTTCCGCCGCCACCAGCTCATGATAGATCAGAAACAGCTCAAACGGGTTGACGCTGCCCACGATCAGATCGTCGTCGGCATATTTGCGATTGTTGAAATGGAAACCGCCCAGCTTGCCCTCGTCCAGCAACACGGCCACAATCTGCTCGATGTTGACGCCTTGCGCGTGGTGGCCCAAGTCCACCAGTACCTGGGCCTGCTCGCCCAATTTTTGGCTCAATAGATAGGCTGTCCCCCAATCGGGGATGTCGGTGCTGTAGAAGGCCGGTTCAAAGAACTTATACTCGATCAACATGCGGCTGCCGGCCGGCAGGTGGCCGTAAACGGTGGCCAGATGGCGTTCAAAGCGGCGCTTGCGCGCCGGCAGATTGTCCTGTCCGGCAAAGTTGGTGCCGTCGGCAAACCACAGGCTGAGGATGTCGCTGTCCACCTTGCGCATGATCTCGCAGCACTCGATCACATGGTCCAGCGCCCGCTCCTGGATGCCGGGGTCGGGGTTGCCGAAGGAGCCAAGCTTGTACTCATCATCCTGAAACACATTGGGGTTGACCGCACCGATGTGAATCCCCCGCGCCTGCGCATACTGGCTCATGGCGGCATAATCTTCATCCGCCGGCTTGTCCCAGGGGATGTGAATGGCAACGGTCGGCGCCACACCGGTCATCTTGTGCACCATGGCGGCGTCATCCAGCTTTTGCGCTGTGGTTGTCGCCGCCCCGGGCCAGGCAAAGGCTTTGAAACGCGTGCCGCTGTTGGCGTAGCCCCAACTGGGCGTCTCAATCCGCTGCTGCTTCAGTGTGTTCTTGATGGATTCCACATCCAGGCCGGCTTTGTCCAGTTGGGCGGCCAGGAGGTCATAGGCGGCTTGATGGTCGGCTTGATGGTCAGACATATGGGCAATTGCTCCTTCTCGCGGCAGGCTTGTCAGCCTGCAAGTTGCTGATATTACAAAGGAATCAGGCCGCAATCAGGGCGCGCGACCAGAAAAAAAAGGCCAGAAACAGCGCCCCCACCACGACAACGGCGGCCACCTTCCACAGCAGCGCAGCGTTTAGCCGTCCCTTGTGCTGCGCCGCCGCACGCGTCAGATTGGGCAGCAGGATCGATACGATCAACAGCAGGCCGATCACGACGCTCTGCACTTGTCCCTGCATGTTGAGCAGGCTCATGCCGTAGCGCAGCAGCCCGATCAAGATCAGCGAAAGCACGGCCCCCGGCATGGTGCCGCGCCCGCCGTTGATGCTGATGCCACCCAACACGGTGGCGGTGATGACGTCGAGTTCCAGCCCGGTGCCGATGTCGGGCCGCGTGGAGCCGAAGCGTGCGGCCAGCACCAGCCCGGCCAATGCCGCCATAAAGCCGGAGGCGGTGAAGATGAGCAGCTTGATACGCTGGGCAGGCACACCGGCAAAGCGGGCAGCGTCTTCATTGTTGCCGATGGCGTAAACTTGGCGGCCAAAGATGGATTTGTGCAGAACCAGCCCAAAGAGCAGAGCCAGCACGGCAAAGAGCACGACGGCAAAGGGCAGGCGAAAGTCAAACAAGCGCCCCTGGCCAAGAAAGTTAAAGGCGTCGGGATAGCCGCGGGCGGCTTCGTCACCCAGCAGGGCATAGGCCAGCCCTCGGTAGAAGGCAAAGGTGCCCAATGTCACCACCAGCGAGGGCAGCCGCAAACGACTGATGAGCAGCCCGTTAAACGCACCGGCCGCCGTGCCCAGCAGCAGCGCCGCGCCGGCGGCGGCCCAGATATTCCAGCCGGCATTAAACAGCCACCCCATAAACGAGGCGGTCATGCCCAGTGTCGAGGCGACGGAAAGGTCAATGTTGTTGGAGATGATGACAAACACCATCGCCAGCATCATCAGCCCCAGCTCCATAAAGTCGGAGGAGGCGCGCATCAGGTTGGCCGTCTGCAGGAAGTAAGGCGAAAGCAGCGTGTTGCCAACCGTGACCAAAACAATCAGCAGAACCAGCATCCATTCCCAGCGCAGCAGAAATGCGAAACCGCTGCGGCTGCGGGGGGAAACCGGGCGCGGTGTACCTGCGCGTGTTTCGGCGGTCATGCGCGCCTCCTGACGGCAACCAGCCGCTGCAGCCGGCGCGAGATGGTAAAGTCAACCACCACCGCCAGCAGAATCAGCAGACCCTGCGCGGCAAGCTGCCAGAAAGGCGAGATACGCACGAGGGTCAGCGCGTTGTTGATGATGCCCAGCAGAAAAGCGCCCAGAATGACGCCGGGGACGGTGCCGCTGCCCCCCAGCACGCTGACGCCGCCGACCACCGCCGCGGCCACCGTCTGCAGCTCAAAGCCGAGGGCGGTATTGGTCTGCGCCGACTCGAAGCGCGAGGCCCACAGCACGCCGGCCAGCCCCGCCAACACTCCGGAGATGAGATAGACCATAAAAATCGTGCGGCTGACGCGCACGCCCGCCATCTGCGCCGCCAGTTTATTGCTGCCGACGGCGTAAATATCGCGGCCCAGCCGTGTGTAGTTGAGGAAATAGTAGACGGCCAACACAATCACCAGCGCAAACAGAATCAGGTTGGGAACCCCCAACGGCGTGCCCTTGGCAATCTCCTTAAAGCTGGCCGGCAGTTCAAAGGCATTGATCCAGGAGCCGCCGCTGTAGAAAAAGACCAGGCCGCGGTAGATGCTGTAGGTGCCCAGGGTAGCGATGATGGGCGGCAGCCCGCCGCCGGCGATCAGCAGCCCGTTGACGCTGCCCAGCACGGCGCCCAACATCATGCCCAACGGCAGCGCCAGCCAGGGGGGGAAGCCCGCCAGCCGCGCCACCACAAAGGCGATCATCATCGCCACCAGCCCAATGGTCGAGCTGACCGACAGATCAATGCCGCCGGTGATGATGACCATTGCCTGCGCCAGGGCGACGATAGCCAGGATGGAGATGTTGAGCAGGATGTCGCGGAAGTTTTCGACGCTAAAAAAATAGGGGCTGCGGATACTGACCGCCGCCACCAGCAGCACGATAAAAAGAACAATGCCCAGTTCGCGCAGACGCACCAGCGTCAACAGCCAGCTTTGTTTGGGAGATGAATTGGAGGTCGTTTGTGCGGCCACAGCTTGTTTCCTATGCAATAACGGCAGGGACGGCGTCCAGCGCTTGTCCCACGGTGGCGGCCTGCATGATTTTTTCCTGCGTGGCCTCGGCGCGGGCAAAATGGCCGGTCAAGCGCCCCTCGCGCATGACCAGAACGCGGTCGCTCATGCCCAAGATCTCAGGCAGTTCGGACGAGATCATCAGGATGGCAATGCCCTGGGCGGCCAGTTGGCTCATCAACGCGTGCACCGCGCTCTTGGTGCCGACATCAATCCCACGCGTTGGCTCGTCCAGGATGAGAATACGCGGGTTGGTGGCCAGCCATTTGGCCAGCACCACCTTCTGCTGGTTGCCGCCGGAGAGTTCATTGACCTTTTGCGTCACGCTGCTGCGTTTGACTTCCAACTGATCGGCGGCGGCCACTGCCTCCTGGCGCTCGCTGCGCTGGTTGAGCCAGCCCAGGCGGGCAAAGTGGGGCAGGTTGGGCAGGGTGATATTCTGCGCGATGCTCATGGGCAGCAGCAGGCCGTGGTGCTGGCGGTCCTCAGGCACATACGCCAGCCCCAGCGCCATCGCCGTCTGCGGGTCACGCATGGCGACCGGCTGCCCGTTCACCTTCACCACACCCGCGCTGGCCTGCACGATGCCGAAGATCGCCTGCGCCACATCCGTCCGCCCGGCCCCCACCAGCCCAGCCAGCCCCACGATCTCGCCGGCGCGCACTTGGAAGGAGATGTCGTTAAAGACACCGGCCAGGCTGAGCTTTTCCACAGCAAGCAGCACTTCACCCGGCGCCACCGCCTGTTTGGGGAACAGATCGGCCAGCGTGCGCCCGACCATCATTTCAATCAACTGCGCAGTCGTGACATTGGCCAGCGACTGTGTCCCGACATAGCGCCCATCGCGCAAAATGGTGACGCGGTCCGCCACCTCGAACAGTTCTTCCAGCCGGTGCGATATAAAAATCACCGCCGTGCCGGCTGCGCGCAGTTGACGGACGATGCGGAACAGTTCGGCCACCTCCGCCAGCGTCAGCGAAGAGGTCGGCTCATCCATGATCAAAATCTTGGCGTTGATCGACAATGCCCGCGCGATTTCGACCATCTGCTGCTCAGCCACGCTGAGAAAGCGCGCCTTAGCGCCGGGGTCGAGATGCACGCCCAACGTAGCCAGCAGGGTGCGCGCCTCCTGCACCATCTTGCCCCAGGCCACCCGCCCGCCGCCGGCGGTCAACTGGCGCCCGACAAAAATGTTTTCCGTGATGTCCAGATCGGGAAAAAGGCTTGGCTCTTGATAGATGGCGGCGATCCCTATCTGCCGCGCATCGCGTGGGTCAGCAAACTGCACAGGCCGCTCATTCACCAGCAGTTCACCCTCATCGGGCTGGTAGACGCCGGTGAAGCATTTGATCAGGGTGGATTTGCCGGCGCCGTTTTCACCTAGCAGCGCATGGACTTCGCCGGGATAAGCGGCAAACTCCACACCTTGCAGCGCCTTGACCCCGCCAAACGATTTGGAGATATTGTGCCCACTGAGCACCGGGCGTTGCTCCGCCATAGGGTTGCTTTGCATAGAGGTGAAGTTGGGACTGATCTGGGCAGCACTTTGAAGCTTTTGCCAGTATACGCCTTCTGTACGAATTGCGCAACAACGCCAAAGCCGTTTCACATCACTTACGAATCGCCTTGTTTGCCCAATCAATATGGAGTAGAATGGGGAGGAAACTTTCTTTTCAGGCAAGGAGCCACAAAAAATGTCTGCTGATACGATACTTGAACAATTGATTACTCTCTCGCTGGAAGTAGGCCGTGAGGATCGCGGCCTCGCCATTTTGGGCGAAGGCAACACCAGTGCGGGCGTGGGCGACGGCACCTTTTGGATCAAAGCCTCAGGCACGTCGTTGTCGACGGCCAACGCCGCCAGCTTCAGCCACATACGCCTGGACGCGGTCCTGGCGTATGTCGATCGCCCGCAGATGAACGAGATTGAAGTGGGCGCCGCACTGGCCGATGTGCTGGTCGATCCGGCGCACAAACGCCCTTCCACTGAGACCTTTATGCACGCCGTGCTGCTGGCCGAGGGGGGCGCCAAATGGATCGCGCACGCGCACCCGGTGTCGGCCAACTCGATCCTGTGCAGCAAGCTGGGCGCTGATCCCTACAAGCGCCCCATGTTCCCCGATGGCATCGTCGTCTGCGGCCGCTATCCCGCGGTCGTGCCCTATGTGGACCCAGGCTTCTATCTGGGCCACGCTATCCGTAATGAACTGCGCCGCTATCAAGATGCGCACGGCAGCAACCCCAAGCTGCTGCTCATGGTCAACCACGGCATCACCGCCATCGGCCAGACGGCGCAGGAAGCGCTCAACATCATGCGCATGGCGGATAAATGGTCCAAGATTCTGCTGGGGACCTATGCCCTGGGCGGCCCCCACTATATGCCGGAGGAAGAAGCCGAACGCATCGACAAGCGGCTGGATGAAGAGTACCGGCGCAAGATTCTGGCGGGGAGAGGGTAAATGATTTTAACGCAGAGGCGCCTCTGCGTTGATCTCTCCTCCCCTACCGCGTCTCCGTCACCTTGCGCAGCCCGCGCGGGTGGTCTGGGTCAAAGTCGCGCACCTTGGCCAGATGCAGCGCAAACAATTGGCCGGGTACAATCGACACGATGGGCGAAAGCCATTCGGGGACGCCATGCGGCAGTTCCAGCGGCACACGCGCCATCCGCAGCGTAGCCGGGTCGTCGCTGACGGCAATGATTTCCGCCTCGCGCTGCTGAAGGGTCTGGATAAATTCCTGCATTTCGGGCAGCACCACGCCGGAAGGGGCGATGACGATGGCCGGGAAGCCGTGCTCGATCAACGCTAGCGGGCCGTGCATAAAATCGGCGCTGCTGTAAGGCTCAGCGATGGTATAGGTCAGTTCCTTCAGCTTGAGCGCCAGTTCAAAGGCCGTCGCATAGTTGAAGCCGCGGCCCAGCACCACACATTCATTCATGTAGCGGTAGCGCTCCACAATCTGCCCGATCTCATCCGACAGCTTGAATGTCGCCGCAACTGCGTCGGGCATGGCTTCCAGCGCCTCTTGCATGGCCGTCTGCTGCGCCAGTTCGGCGCTGAGGGCGGCAATGGCGCCCAGCGAAGCCGTGTAGGTCTTGGTGGCGGCGATGGATTTCTCCTCACCGGCGTGCAGGGTGATCACATGTTCCGTCTGGCGACCCAGGTCGGAATCGGGGAAGTTGGTGATCGCCGCCGTCAATGCGCCCTGGCGGCGGGCTTCGGCCAGCACCGACACAATGTCCGGGCTTTTGCCGCTCTGGCTGATGCCGATGACGAGCGCGTTGCCGAAGCGCGGCGGCTGCTTGTAGATCGAGAACAGGCTGGGCGTAGCCAGCGCAACGACCAACTGGTTGACCGCGCCAAACAGATATTGGGCGTAGCGGCCGGCGTTGTCGCTCGTGCCGCGCGCGGCGATGACGACATAGTCCACCTGGCGGGCTTGGATGGCGGCGGCCAGACGCTTGATGACCTGATGCTCACGCCGGATCAACTGGGCCAATACGGCCGGCTGCTCATAGATCTCTTGGTAGAGATGGGATTGTTCGAGCAACATGCTGTTCCTCCGCTCCCTTATCCTATACTATCTTAGCTGACTTAGCTTGACTTAATTTGACTTGGCTAAAACGGGTGGTGGTTGGCCGCATTATAGCGCACAACGCGCTTTGCGTCATGTGCGATAAACGATCTCGCCTTCCACCCATGTCATTGCCACCTGCAGCTCCGGCGTCAGCATGACGAGATCGGCGTAAGCTCCCGGCCGGATGCGCCCGCGCTCGGCGCCCAGTCCCAGCAGATCCGCCGGTGTGCTGGTCATGGTCGCCAGCGCCTCGTTGCGGGTGCAGCCGGTGTACTCGATCAGGCGGCGCAAAGCCTCATCCATGCTGAGGATGCTGCCCGCCAGCGTACCGGAAGGCAGACGGGCGTCGCGCTCGCTGACGGTGACTTCCTGGTCGCCCAGGAGATAGAGACCGGCGCCCATGCCCAGCGCCGCCATCGCATCCGTCACGACGGTCAGCCCCCGCGCCCCCTTCAGCCGCCAGGCCAGCGCCACAATCGCCGGATGTGTGTGCACACCGTCGGGGATGATGCCGATGGTCTGCCCCGCCGTCGTCAGCAGCGCACCCGGCAGCCCCGGCTCGCGGTGTTCGAGCGTGGGCATGGCGTTGAAAAGATGGGTGCCGTAGCGGGCGCCCGCCGCAAAGGCCGCCTGCGCCTCCGCATAAGTCGCCAGCGAGTGGCCGCTGCTGACCAGCACCCCGCGCGCCGCCAGCGCCGCAATCACCGGCAGCGCACCGGGCAGTTCGGGGGCCAGCGTCACCAGCCGCACATGCTGCGCCGGCGACCAGTCCGCCACCGCCGCCAATGTGGGCAGGCACAAATGCTCCGGGTTGTGCGCGCCTTTTTTGTGCGGATTGAGAAACGGCCCCTCGCAGTGCAGCCCCAGCGGAATACTGCCGCTCCAGCCGGCGGGCGGCCCCCCCGCCAGCACCTCCTGCGCCTGGCCAACCTGCGAGAGCGGCGCCGTGATGATGGTGGGCAAAAAGGCCGTCACCCCCCAGCGCGGCAGCCCCGCCGCCACGCGCCAGATGGTGTCGGGCGCCACCGTGAAGTCGTCGCCGAACGCGCCGTTGATTTGCAGGTCGATAAAACCGGGCGCCAGCAGCGCACCCCCGGCATCCAGCCTCTCCGCCTCTTGCAGCCCGGCGCCGGCAGATCGCTCCACGTCGGCGCGGCGCCCGCAGGCGGCGATGCGCTGCCCGTCGATTAGCACTGCGCCCTGTTCAATCGTCTCGTCAGGCGTGTAAAGGGTGGCGTTGTGAATGTAGAGCATCTGGTGTTCCCCTCTTGGCTGCGGCAGGCAGGCTGAAGTACAGGCTGAAATTACGCGCGCAGCGTGCGCGCGGCCAGAGCGACTGCACCCCAGGCACCCATGTTGCGCGTGGGGTCGGCAATGCGCAGTTTGGCCGCTGTGAGCATGGCGCGCGCCAGGGCAGAGCTTGCGCGCTGCCGTTCCCACTCCGCCAGGATCGGCTGCAGATAGCGCTCCCCGGCTTGGGTGACGCCCCCGCCCAGCACAATACATTCAGGGTCGTAGGCCATGACCACATTGCGCAGGGCAATGCCCAACCTTGCACCCACGCCGGCCGTAATGCGCTGGGCCACCGGGTCGCCCGCAGCGGCGGCGTCATAGACCGACTTGGCGGTGAGCGGGCGGCAATCCGCCAGCGTGCTCTCTTCTCCGGCGGCAACTGCCGCACGCGCCAGCCGGATCACGGCCGTAGCGGAGACGAGCGTTTCCAGACAGCCATGCACGCCACAGTTGCAGAGAGGGCCATCCGGCTCGACAATAAAATGGCCGATTTCACCCGCCAGCCCATTGCGCCCGCGCACAAGCCGCCCCCCCAGCACGACACCTGCCGCCACACCCGTGCCGATGCTGACGTAGACCAAATCCTGATGCTGCGCCGGGTTGTCAAACTGGTAGACGCCCAGCGCCGCCGCCCGCACGTCATTTTCCAGCCGCACCGGTGCGCCGAATTTCGCCTGCAGGCGCGCCGCCACCGGATAATCATACCAGTACAGATTGACCGCCATGCGTGAGACGCCGTTGGCCGCATCCACCTGACCCGGCACGCCCAACCCAATCGCGCCTAGAGTTCCGGCGGGGGCGGCCTCTCGGATCGTCTGCTCGATCCCCAAAGCAATGCTTTCCAGGGTCGCGTCCGGGCTGCTGGTGTCGGTGGCTACAGTCGTCGCATGGATAGGCCGCAGCCGCTCATCCACAAGCTGGGTGCTGACGGTCGTGCCGCCGACATCGACGCCGACCAGATAGACAGGTGCGGCCATTCAGGCCTCAATCGCCTCTAATTCGTCGATCATGTCGCGGATCACATCAAAGCCACCCTGCCAGAAAGCCGGGTCCGCCGGGTCCACATTAGCTTCGGCCAGAACATCCACAGGATGGGCCGAGCCGCCATAGGCCAGCAGCTTGAGATAGCCGGGCTTAAAGGCGTCGCCCTCCTGCTGATAACGGCGGTACAGCGCCAACACCAGCAGTTGGCCGAAGCTGTAGGCGTAGCAATAAAAAGGCGTGTTGTAGATGTGCGGGATGCTCACCCATTCGTGCTGGAACTCTTCCCCCACCTCGACGCTGTCGCCAAACTGCTCATCCAGCAGCTTGCGATAGAGCGCGTTGATCTCTTCGGGCGTGGCGTTGTTGAGCACGGCAGCGTGCGCCTCTTGCTCAAAGATGACGAAATAGGCCTGGCGCAGAACAGTGGCGTACATATCGTCCAGAGAAGCGGCCAGCAGTTCGCGCCGCACCAGCGGGTCCGGCTGCTCGGCCAGCAAGCGCTCGGTCAGCAGCATCTCGGCAAAGACCGAAGCCGTCTCGGCCAGCGGCAGCGATGGGTGCTGGGTGAGCAGCGAATGCTTCTCCGCCGCCATGCTGTGGATGGCGTGGCCCAGTTCGTGGGCGATGGTGGCCACATCGCGTACTTTGCCCGTATAGTTGACCAGCACCCAGGGCGTCTGCGCCGGCAGCACTGTGGCGCAGAAGGCGCCGCCGCGTTTGCCCTTGCGCACCTCGCTGTCGATGTGGTTCTGGTCAAAGACGCGCCGCGCCTGCGCCGCCACCTGCGGGTCAAACCGGCCAAAGGTGTCGAGCACCATCTCCACCGCCTCGCTGTACTCGACGGTGGAGTCCGAAGCCGCCAGCGGTGCATAGATGTCGTAGCGGCGCAGCTTTTCCAGCCCCAGCCACTTCGCTTTGCGTTTGAAATAGCGCTGAAAGACATCCGCATTGCGCCGGCAGACAGCCAGCAGCGCTGCCACGGCGTCGTCGGGAATGTCGTTGGCGACGTTGCGCACGGTGATGGGCGACTGATAGCCGCGCACCGTCACCTGCTCGTTGTACCAGTCGCGCACCCGATTGGCGTAAATCTGCGCCAGGATGGGAGCCTCCTGGGCGTAGACTCGATAGAGTTCCTGATAGGCCGCTGCCCGCCGATCGGGGTCGGGTGAGTAGACATTGGCCATCAACGCATCGCGCGTCAGCGTCTGCTTCTCGCCGTCCACCGTCAACACAAACTCCAGCCGGCTGGTCAGCATGGTGTAGAGAGTGATCAGCGCCGACATCCCGTCCGCATCTTTGAGATTGATCAACTGCTCGGATTTCTCGTCCAGCGTGTAGGGCTTGGTGCGGCGCAGATCTTCCAGATAAAAACGATAGTCGGGAGCGGAATCGGCATCCGGCAGCAACGCGGCCGCGGCGTCGTCATCCAGCGCCTTCCACCACAGGTCAAAAAAGAGCAGACGATTCTGGATTGCCGTCAATGCCTGCTGCATGCGGTTCTGATAGGTGATGGCGGCGGACGACTGCGTGTCGGCGGAGAACCAGAGGCTGCCGTAGGCGCCCAAAACATAGGCTTGCGCCGTGATCGACTCGTATTGCGCCACAAGCGTGTGTAGATCGGCGACAGTCAGATCGCCGCCAGGATCGCCGCCGGCTAAGCGTGCACGCCAGCCTTCGAAGGCGGCCACATCCTGTTCAAGCTGGTTCAGCCGCTGCTCCACCTGTCCCTGGTCCACCTGCCCGCTATCTGCGCTGGGCAGCAGCGCTGAGAGGTCCCAGCCGGATAATTGAAATTGATTCATGTCAGCACCCAATTAGTCTATTGAATGGCCGGCTGCTCGGCGGCCATGCGGCGCAGCACGGTCTGCAAAATGCCGCCGTTCTTGTAATAGTTGACTTCCACCGGTGTATCGACGCGGCTCATCACCTGGAAGGAGACGCTGCTGCCGTCGTCACGTTGGGCGGTGACCTGATACAACTGCCTCGGGGTCATGTCGTCGCTCAGGCCGAGAATATCATAGCGCTCATAACCGGTCAGCCCCAGACTCTTGGCGCTTTCGCCGGGCAGGAACTGCAGCGGCAGCACGCCCATGCCCACCAGGTTGGAGCGGTGGATGCGCTCAAAGCTTTCGGCGATCACGGCGCGCACACCCTGCAGCTGCACCCCCTTGGCCGCCCAATCGCGGCTGGAGCCGGTGCCGTACTCCTTGCCCGCCAGCACGATCAGCGGCGTGTTGGTCTGCAGATAGCGCTCGGCGGCCTCCCAGATCGGCAGAATCTCGCCGCTGGGTACATGGCGGGTGACGCCGCCTTCGACGCCGGGCAGCATCTGGTTTTTGATGCGGATGTTGGCGTAGGTGCCGCGCATCATCACCTCGTGGTTGCCGCGCCGGCTGCCGTAGCTGTTCCATTCGTTGCGCGGCACATTGCGCTCTTCCAGATACTTGGCGGCTGGGCTGCCCTTGGCAATGTTGCCGGCAGGGCTGATATGGTCAGTCGTCGTGCTGTCGGGCATCATGGCCAGCACACGCGCGCCCACGATGGGCTGCACCGGCAGCGCCTCTTTGCTGATGCGGAAGAAGGGCGGCTCCTTGATATAGGTGCTGCTCAGGTTCCAGGGAAAGAGTTCACCGCCCGTCACCTTGACGGCGTTAAACTCTTCATTGCCGGTGAAGACATTGGCATACTGCTCGCGGAACATCTCCGGCTTGAGCGCACGGTTCATGGTAGTGCGCACATCGGCCTGGCTGGGCCAGACATCCGCCAAAAAGACCGGGTTGCCGTTGGGGTCAAGGCCGAGCGGCTCGCGCGTCAGGTCAATATTGACCGTACCGGCAATTGCATAGGCGACGACCAGCGGCGGCGAGGCCAGGAAATTGGCGCGTACATCGGGGCTGATGCGCCCTTCAAAGTTGCGATTGCCCGAAAGCACGGCAGCAGCCACCAGGTCGCCTTGTTGAATGGCGCTGCTGATCGGTTCCGGCAGCGGGCCGCTGTTGCCGATGCAGGTGGTGCAGCCGTAGCCGACGGTGTGGAAATTCAACGCTTCCAAGTAGGGGGTCAGCCCCGCCTCATCCAAGTAGCGGGTCACCACCTTGGAGCCGGGCGCCATGCTCGACTTCACCCACGGCTTGACATCCAGCCCCCGTTCAACCGCCTTTTTGGCCAGCAGACCGGCGGCCACCATAACGCTGGGGTTGCTGGTGTTGGTGCATGAGGTAATGGCGGCAATGACGACGTCGCCCTGTTTCAGATCAAACTGGCGTCCGGCATAGCTGACAGGCACGCTCTTGAGCACCTTTTCCTCGCTCAAGCCAAAGCCGCGCGAGCCGACCGGCGCCATGAGGGCAGTGGTCCACATGGCTTTCATGCCATCCAAGTCCACGCGATCCTGCGGGCGCTTGGGGCCGGCCAAGGCCGGCTTGACCGTGCTCATATCCAGCTCCAGCGTGGCGCTGAACTCCGGATCAGGCGTCTCGTCAGTGCGGAAAAGCATCTGCTCGCGGCAGTAGCGCGAGACCAGTTCGACCTGTTCTTCGCTGCGGCCAGTGCCGACCAGGTAGCGCAGGGTCTCATCATCCACCGGGAAGAAGCCGATGGTGGCGCCGTATTCGGGGGCCATATTGGCGATAGTGGCGCGGTCGGCCAGGGTCAGGGCGTTCAGGCCGGGGCCGTAAAACTCAACAAACTTCTCCACCACGCCCTTCCGGCGCAGCATTTCCGTGACGCGCAGCACCAGGTCGGTGGCGGTGGCGCCTTCGGGCAGCTTGCCGATCAGCTTGAACCCAATCACTTCCGGCAGCAAAAAGTACATGGGCTGGTTGAGCATGACCGACTCGGCTTCAATGCCGCCCACACCCCAGCCCAACACCCCCAGACCATTGATCATTGTCGTGTGGCTGTCGGTGCCGACCAACGAATCGGGATAGGCTGCCGGCATCCCGTCGCCGTTTACGGTGCGCAGTTGTACGACCGAGGCGAGATATTCCAGATTGACCTGGTGCACAATCCCCGTGGCGGGCGGCACAACTCGGAAGTTGTCAAAAGCTTCCTGCCCCCACTTGAGGAACTCATAGCGTTCGCGATTGCGCTCAAATTCGCGCTCGGCATTGTAGTGGAGCGCCAGCACGCTGCCGAACTGATCCACCTGCACCGAATGGTCTACCACCAGGTCCACCGGCACCAGCGGGTTCACCCGTTTGGGGTCGCCGCCCATGCGATCCATGGCATTGCGCAGCGCAGCCAGATCCACCACACTGGGCACGCCGGTGAAGTCCTGCAGCACCACGCGCGCTGGTTTGAAGGGGATTTCGACCTTGCCGGTGCTCTGCGGCTCCCAGCGGGCGATGGTGTCGATCGCTTCTTTGGTAATTTCAAAGCCGTCAGCCTGGCGCAGCGCGGCTTCCAGCAGGATGCGAATCGAAAACGGCAGGCGCTGCACATTGTAGCCCTGCTCTTCCAGCGCGGCGAGCCGGTAAATGACAGCTTGACCGCTGCCGGTGTCGAACGTAGCCTTAGCACCAAAATAATCCTGGATGGTCATGGCGGGTATCCTTTCCTGTTCAATGCGCAGTTTGTTGTCCTCAATATACCAGGGGTGACGGACGAAAGCCCAAATATCGCAGCACTAGCGGGCAATTGCCGCCAAAGCTGAAAGGAATATGTAAGCCATTACTTGCCATTATTCCTGTAGAATATAGACAGTTATACAAAACTCTATAAAACTGCACAAACAGTACAAATTAAAGTGAATTTACCAAGCAATGCGCGTGTGATACTATGACGATTCGCTGAGCATATCCCCCGCGCGCAACCTGTTGACGAAAATGGATATTGGGAGGAAACAATAATGGTACAAGTGCTCAGTCGTATGTCAAAGAAGGCGTCGCAAATTGCGGCCGCGCTGCTGTTGGCGCTGCTGGCAGCCGTTTTGTCCACACAAGTCACCTATGCTGCGCCGCCCGCGCAGCCACAGGCGCCCTGTAATGATCCTGGCCTGGCCGTAAACATCGACCCGGCGGGAGGGGCAATCCAGGTGCGCATGGGCAATGGCATCATCTTTGAGAGCCTGCCCACTTCCATCCAGCGCATTACCTTTCCCGACGGCAGAGTGGTGGACGGCTACTGCATTGACGCCGCCGAGCCTCGCCTATCGGGCATTGATGTCTGTCTTCTGGCGGAAGTAAGCGACGTGCGCCTTGCCTATCTGATCGCCAAGTATCCTCCCGACGCCACCAACAACGTTGTCCAGGCGGCGCGCCAGGCGGCGGTCTGGCATTTCACCAATGGCGCTGTCCTAGATACGGCCAACTCGACAACCAGCAATGCGGCCATCGATGCACAGGTGCTGGCTTTGTACAACGCAATCTTAGCGGATGTCAACACTATCGACCCCAATAATCCGCCGGCGATCTTTAACCCCGGCCCGCTGGCGCTGACCATCAGCCCAGCGACCGCAGTCAACCAGTTGCCGGCGCAGAGCGCACACCCATTCACCGTCAAGCTGACCAAGGGCGGTGTGCCCCTGGCCGGTTTCACCGTGCAGGTCAGCGCCAGCTTCGGTACATTGAATCAGACGACGGGGACGACCAACGCCAATGGCGAAGCGGCGTTCGTCATCAGCAGCACGACGGCAGGCACAGCCGCCATTACCGCCTCGACTACGGTGACGGTGCCCAAAGCGTTACAATATGTTGTGCGCGAGGCCCCTGTGGCAGCGCAGCCGTTTGGCGTTCCCTCCAGCGAGATCGTAAAATTGACCGCCACCGCCGGCAAGCAGTGGTTGCCCCCGACTGTCACGCCGACACCGACGAACACACCAACGGCTACACCGACCAACACACCGACCAACACACCTACCAACACACCGACGGCCACACCAACACTGGTCACGCCGACGCCAACCAACACACCGACAGCTACACCGACCCTGGTCACGCCGACACCTACCAACACACCGACAGCTACACCGACCCTGGTCACGCCGACGCCGACCAACACACCGACGGCCACACCAACCCTGGTTACGCCGACGCCGACCAACACACCGACGGCGACGCCAACTCTGGTCACGCCCACCGAAACGGCGACGCCCACGGCGACGCCGATTACACCCACACCGACCGCAACGGCGACCCTCATACCGCCGCCGGCTCGTATCACGCTGACGAAAATTGTCACGGAGACGAAAGAGGAAACCTGGGCATTTGTTTTCCGGCTGGATGGCGGCAGCGCGCAGGTCGCCACCAAGGAATCACCGACCGTATTCTGGGACAATCTGACCCCTGGCCAGACCTATGTCATCAGCGAGGATGAGCCGGACACGCCGTTTGTGCAGGGCGATTTTGCCTGCACCGTCAACGGCGAACCGGTGGGGGAGGCAATACCCAATTCCACCATCTCTCTGACCGTTCGCGCAGGCGATAATGTGGTTTGCCTCAAATACAACACGGATCTGACCGGAACCGGACTGGATCCGACGGCTGAACCCGAAGGTCAAACGCAAAGGCTGTTCCTGCCGCTGCTCAACCGTTAGTCTTAGCGGAACCGGCCGTGCTGCGACAGCTTTGACTGTCGCAGCACGCTGTTCCACCCTTACCCCCTTGCACCCGCAGTGACGCGTGCCGCATTACATTCCCCGGATGCGGCACGTTTCATGTTGTATCCAACCCATTCAACGCTGTACATTTAGGAGATCATCGATGCAATCTTTGGTTTGGCGTTCACTCAGTATGTCAATCAATAGAAATGAAAGGAGTTGCCGGCGCATAGTGGTGATGGCGGCGCTGCTGGCGGCGCTGCTGGGGGCAGGCAGCTACCAATCCGCGCAAGCAACACCCAAGCCGTGGACAACAGTGCAGCAGGAGGAGCCGGCCAACATCAACGCCTGCCTGGGGAGCGGGACGCAACTGCCCGTTGACCCTGCCGGCGGCACGATCACCATTTTCATTACAGTCAACAACGGACTGCTGCAGGAGAGAACACCGGTGCACCAGATTACCGTCACCGAAACTGCCGCCAAAATCGACAACTTCTGCCTCGACATCCTGAAACCGATCCCCGACAACGCCACCTTCTGCGATTCCAGCCTGGCGGACGATCCACGCCTGATCTATTTGATCACAAACTATCCGCCGGATGTAACCAACAATATCACGCAGGCGGCGCGCCAGGCGGCCGTGTGGCATTTCACCAACAACGGCGTTCTTCGTGTGCCGGACGCCACCACCGGCGATGCAGCGACTGACGCTGCGGTCATCGCCGCCTACGATGCGCTGGTCGCTGAAGTCGAACAGGCCATCGACCCGAACAACCCGCCGCCGCTCTTTCTACCCGGCGCCATCACCCTGACGGTGACGCCCACCGACACCTTGCGCATCCTGCCCGGCGCACCGCAGCATGATTTCACTCTTTCGCTGACAAAGGGGGGCAAGCCGTTGGCAGGAATCACCGTCACCGTCGCGTCGACCTTTGGAACACTGGACAAGACGAGCGGCGTCACCGACGCCAACGGCGAAAGCGCCTTCATCCTCTCCAGTACAAAGGCAGGCACAGCCACGATCACGGCCACTGCTGTCGTGACAGTGCCGTTTGTAGGTGTATACATTAGCGAGGCAAACCCCACCAGCGACCAGCCTTTCGGCAGCAACGCCTCGGAAACGGAAAACGTGGAAGCGGTAGCGGCAGTGACCTGGGAAGACCCGACCGCGCTGGATGTGGTGGAAGAACCGGCGGCAGGGCACAGACTTTATCTGCCCATGCTGCGCGACTGAATGGGTGTGCTCGGTTCGGCCTTGATCAACTTAAACAGCCGCGGCGGCGCTTTATCCGCCGCGGCTGGCGGCGGGAATAAATAGTTTGTAGGGGCTGTCCGGTCCTGGCCCTGGCCCTGGGTCCGGCGTCGGTGTAGGCCCGACCGGGGTGTAGACCGGTTCCAGGTCTGCACCTTCTACAATGCCCAGCGGGGCATAGTCAGTGTAGCCGGGGAAGATCGTACCCAGGTTGGGGTTGCCCATGCGCCGGATCAACAATTCGCTCAGCACCCGGCGATAGTCCGTGGTGATGGCGAGGTCGCGCCGGTCATACAGTTGGGTCGGGGCCAGCCCCGGCCAGTCGCCATAGACATTGCCGCCCTTGACCGCGCCGCCCAACAGCAGCATGACATTGCCGTGGCCGTGGTCGGTGCCCTGGCTGTCATTCTGGCGGAAGCTGCGCCCAAATTCGCTCATCACGGCAATGGTGATGCGCTGAGTGTAATCGACGCCGCCCTGGTTGCTCATATCCGTAAAGAAAGCGGCCAACCCCGTAGCCAGCTCGCCGATGCGGTCGCCAAAGTAACCGCCGCCCGCTTCACCCTGGTATTCGTGGGTGTCCCAACCACCCAGATCGACCGTCGCTACCCGCAGCCCCAACTGCATTTTGATCAACTGCGCTACCGTGCTCAAGCTGTCGCCAAATCCACTGCGCGGGTAAACGGCGCCGTTGCCGGGAGTGTAGTCACCCGGATCGGCCTGTTCGACGACATCGACGGCATCCAGCGTCTGCGCGCCGGCCTGGTGCAGCCAGGAGTCACCGGCATACATGGTGCGCAGGCTGGAGCGCTGCCAGTCGCCATAGCGCCAGTGGCCGTTAAAGCGGAAATCATCCGGCCTGGCCATGCCGATGCTCTCGCGGCTGCCGAGCAGCGATGCGGGCTGCAAGCTGCCGGCGGCCACCGCGGGCATGACGATCTCCGCCGGTAAGTTGCTCGCCGTCTGCAAATGGCGCGTCAGCCAGCCGGTTGTGCCGGACTTGCTGCCCGGCGTGCCCAGTTCCATATACTGCATAGCGTCAAAATGGCTGCGCGTGTCCGAGGTGAGGCCGGCGGCATGCACCACGGCTAAATGCTTGGCCTGGTAGAGATCATACAGCGGCGCAGCTTTGGGATGCAGACCCAACAAATCCGTCAATGGCAGGGCCGCATTGGGGCCGCTGGTCGGAATTGCAATGCGGCTGCGTTCGCCTTCGTAGTAGCCGCGGTCAGGGCCGGCGATGGGCGGCGCCAGGTTGAGGCCATCCATCCCGCCGCGCAAAAAGATTACCAGCATGATCTCCTGATTGGGTTCATCGGCGGCGCTGCCGAAGGCTGTAAAACTGAGGCCGCCGGTAAAGCTGGCGATGGCGGCTGAGCAGCCCACCATAAAGCCACGTCGTGTCGGTTTAAACATGGAATTTTCCTTTTGCTCCCCGTGATTGCCGGTTATTGTCCGTTATCGCCACTGAAACGACGGCGCCATAAAGATCAAACCCACCATAAAGCGCAGGCGTTCCTCAATATCCTTGGCCGGCAGTTCGTAGCCCAGATTGCGGCCATAGGCCATGAAATCGACAATGGGGGCGCGTTCAGCGGGCGGGAGTGCGCGGCCCAAGATACGGTTGGCCCAGAAGTCGACGATTTGTTCGGGTGTTTTGTATGCAGGCGGCATCTGCGCGTTGAGGTTGATGCGCAGATTGTCCTTGTCCGGCCCGTCGCCGCCGTAGCGCCAGCCGTCGATCAGCCAGTTGCACAGCCGCCAGCGCTGCAGCATAGGCATGGTGCTGGACCAATCTTCTTTGAGGTCGGGAAAGCCATTGGGCGGCTGCCACTGGAAGAGCGGTTGGCCCAGCCGCTCGTAGATCCAGAAAAAGCTGTCGCTGGTAACGAAATCGGCATTGGATGCGCGCAGCAGGCTGGCGGTGTACTCCAAGGGGCGCTTGATCTTTTGCGCCCAGGTCGTGCGGAACTCGTTGGAAAGTAAGATCGCGCGCAGCACCTGGGCAAGCTGGTCGGGCGCATTGCGCTGTTCGTAGAAGACGGCGGCGGCGGCATCCACCACCGCTTGCGGCGGGTTGTCGCTGATCAGCCGCCGGCACAGTTTGGTGGCAATGTGGCGGCCCGTACCGGGATGCGAAGCCAGCAGATCAAGCACTGTGTTGCCGTCGTCAATCCCCAAGAAGTCGTCCAGCCGCACACCTAAGACAGTTTTGGAATAGCGGTCGTGCGCCTTGCTGTCAAAGACAAACTGGCCTGTATCGGGGTCGACGCGCCAGCCGGTGAAGGAACGGGTCGCGCCGTAGACATCCGTGTCTTGATAGCCGATCGGGCGGCCTTCGCCGTCAACCGGCACACTGTCAGGATTGGTCACAACGCCGAAATAGTTCATCGCGCCCAAGGTATGCAGCTCAAAAAGCTCGCGGGCGAAGTTCTCATTGGGGCCGGCGCTGTCATTGGAAACGTTATCCAAATAGTAGAGCATGGCCGGGCTGGTGGCGACGGCGCTCAGCATCTGGCGGAAGTTGCCCAGCAGGTTGGCCCGGATTACGTCGCGGTCATAGTGCACCCAGACCGGGCCTGCCCAATAATCAAAGGCGTAGACGTTGAAGTGATTGTGCCAGAAGTCCGCCAGCACTTCGCTGAGCTGCCGCCGGCTGTAGACGGCGCGCACAAAGGTGGCGATGCGCGTTTCGCTGGCAGGGAGGATGCGCTCGGCCCACGCCGGTTTTGTAAGCACATGATCCTGCCACAACTGGGTCAGGGATTTGGTCAGCGTCGTCAAATTCAACCCGGCCAGCAGCGCATCACAGCCGCTGTCGTCGATGGCGGCGGGCTGCAGCTGCTGTTCGACATAGGCGGCCAGCCGTTCTTCACTGCTGGCGCCCAGTGCCAGCAGTGCATCCAAATCACCGGGGCGGGGACCAAATGCCATACGGTTGAGCGCGATAATTTCTGGGGCAGGGGCGGCTTCAACCCCTGCCGCGCCCCAAGCGGCCGGACGCTGCGGCGAGCGCATGGCGGCCAACGGCGCGGAGGGTGAGGCGGATTGGGCGGCGGCCTGCGGCTGGCCTGCCGCCACGGTCAGCGCAGTAGCGCCCAGCGCTGCGGCGCCGGCATTGCGCAGCAAATTGCGCCGGCTGATAGCTGCCGGCAGGGGCTGCCCAGGCTCGGCGTCAGGCGCAGCGGTTGCCGCGGCTGCCGCGGTTTCAACCGCGGCGTCCGCCGGCACAGAACAACTGGATGGGGAATGGGCAGGCACGGGCATAAGCCTCCTATACTGGAAAGCGCCGTAACGTTTCCGGAACGTTTCCGCAGCGCTTGCGAGACGACATCAGACAATGAGTGCCACTCTAACAGAAAAGCTTTCTGCAGAATGGGCACACCCGCGACGGTTAGCTGACGACTAGCTTACGCGCAGCCGCCGTTTCGCATGGCAAATCGCCAACAAAACCAACATTTGCTTGCCGGCCCTCCCTGGTGTAAACTAAAAAAATCATTGCCGTACTCTTGTCTTCTCAGGAACAGCAGAAGATGCTGCCCGCAGTGATCTCGTCTCGTCTGACATTTGAATTTATCTGTTGTTTTTGTTGTCGTTCGGGTTGCAGATTGTTTTATGCCTTTATCCCGCACTAGTCTTACATGAGGAGAAATCGTTCAATGAAACGATCAAGTTCAGCAAAGATGGGAATGCTCGTCGTGTTGCTGCTGCTGGCCGCGTTGGCCGCGCTGCCTGCCACCCTGCAAGCGCAGGATGCGCCTTCCGCTGAGACGCCGACTGCCGAGCCGTCCACCTTCACCCCAACTGCTACTCCTGAAATACCAACCAATACACCCACCAATACGCCGGTTTCCGGCGATACAGCGACGGCTACACCGACCGGCGCAATCGGCACCGCCACGGCTACCGTGACGTTGACGCCAATTGTGACGATTACGCCGGTGCCCTCCTCCGGCCCGGTGCCGATCCCGGAGCCGGTCACGGTCGTGCTCTTCGGCACCGGTCTCGCCGCCTTGTCGGCGGCCGTCGCCAGCCGCCGCGGCAAAAACGGCAAGCAGTAATTTCTGGTTTTGTAAGAGACACAGCAAAAAGAAGGGCCACTCCCACTGGGGAGTGGCCCTTCTTTTTGCCTCCGCCCCGCCGCAGAACCGCCGGCGCCCCACGCGCAGGAACAGCATCGGAACGCTCAGCAGGCGTAGGGTAAACGCACTCTTAACGTCCGCCGGCGGCAAAATTTTCCCCTAGCAGTATCCTTCTTTTGCGCCGCCAATGCTTTATAATGCTAGCCTGTTATGCAAATCCCCGCGCTTTTGTAAGTCCTCATCGCTGTGAAAGCAAATGATCAGTTGTTTGTAATGAAATTTGCAGTATACTCTCTTCAGGCGCGTAAGTTTTGCATCGTTGCGCAATTACAAGGAGCCTCATGACAAAGCGCGTTTTTTCAATCCGAAAATTATTCCGCAAATTGCTGATTGCGACAGTGCTAAGCGCTGTCTTACTGACGGGATTTATGGCGCCCGCCCCTGCGAGCGCACAAGAGCTGCCGCCACCTGCCGCGCAGCCGGCGGCGGCGGATTTCCCCGTGCAGCTCGGTAGCCAGGGCGCGGATGCGGTCATCAGCTTTGCGCTGCCGGCCGGGCAGGTCGGCGCCGCCGCGCTGAACGCTGTGGCGCAGCTGCCGAAGCAACACTATGGCGGCTATGAGCTGCCCATCCACTATGTAACCCTGGCACTGGCGGCTGGGGTGGAGCCTGCCGTACAGATCGAGCAGTTGGCGGCGGGCGATCTGCCGGCGCCGCCGGCGCTCGCTGCGCCGGAACTGCCGCCGGCGCTGGACTGGGAGCCGGACCCGAATATACTGCCCGCGGCTCCCAGCCTGCCGGCTGCGCCCGTTTTTGTCCTGCGCAGCGGCGCCATTCATGGACGGCATTTTGTGGTCGTCGCCATCAGCCCGATCTACCAAGAAGGCGGCGTCTCCAAAATCGCCACGCAACTGCGCGCCGTCGTCACCGGCGCGCAGCCAATGCCGGAGGACTTTCCGGCGGCCGCGGCCGCCGCCGGGCAGGAGAGAGCAGATGTAGAAGCGGTGGAAGAGGTGCAGGTTCCCGTCAACGACGCGGCGCTGCGGGATGGATTCAAAATCATTGTGGCGCAGCCAGGACTGCAAGAGCTGCTCTACAGCCAGTTGGGGCTGGCAAGCGCACCGGCCAACCTGCGGCTGACGCTGGGCGGCAACACAGTGGCGGTGGAAAAAACGGGCGACCGTCTGCGCTTTTATGCGACAACGGTGGGCGACCGTTGGAACAAGACAAGCGCTTACTGGCTGACGCTGGAAGAAGGCCCACAGATGGCAACGGCTGCACCTGCGCCTGCCGGCCCCCCCGCCTTCGCCTATGAGCAGGGAGAGTGGCGTGACAATCATGTTTACAAGGAAGGCTACGACGGCGCGGACAACGATCATTGGTTTCACGCCGATCTCAAGGCCTCGGCTGCGCTCGCGCCCGGCGCATATTTGACGCAAACCGTGCCGGTGACGGTGCCGGTGCAGACGCTGCTGCCGCTGCGGGCGGGCGTATCGACCTTCAATATCGTATCGACCGCCTATGCCTTCTCGCTGGCGGCTTGCGACAATAAAAACGATCCCGGTTATCTCATGCAGGTAGAAGGGCTGGCCGGCGCGCAGTGGGCAGATACGCAGATCGCCTCCTGGCTGCCGAATCCAGATTGTCGTAAACAGCCCAGCAGCACAGCAGCCGTCAGCACATCGGCAGCGGTGACGAGTCTGCTGCTGCGGCTGATGCCGAATGGGCTGTACGGCTCGGGGGCGCTGCTCGACGCCGTCCAGTGGCGGCGGCCCGTCAGCCTCAATTTCCAGACGATTGGCGCGGGTGCGGAATTTTTCACCGATGGCGGTGCAGCTTCGTTTACGCTGACCAACCTGCCGGCAAGCTGGCAGCTCTATGACGTCACCCAGCCGCAGACGCCGCTGCTTGTGGCGGGCGGCGCAGGCGGCAGCTATACGCTGAATCAGGCGGCGGGCGCGGCAGCCGGACGCTATCTGCTGGCCAATCTGGCGCAGACGCACAAACCGGACGTCCAGACGCACGCCGCCGCCGTACTGGGCGACATCAAGGCGGCGGACGCGATCTATATCGGCCCGGCGCTGTTTGCGGAAGAGCTGGCCCCGCTGCTGGCGCTGCGCCGGCAGCAGGGATTTGCGCCGCTGTTTGTCGATGTGCAGACCATCTATGACGTCTATGGCTATGGGCAGATTTCAGCGCCGGCCATCCGCAATTTCCTGCGCCGGCAGAGTGACTGGCAGAACAGTGCCCGCCGTATCAGCGTCGTGCTGGTGGGGGACGCCACCGTTGACCCCTTTGCCTATGGCGGCGTCGCCAACGATACGCTGGTGGCAGCTTGGATGGACAATGTCGACCCCTACACGCGTGGGACGAGTCAGAATTTTGGCGAAGCCGCCTGCGATGCCTGCATGGCCCAGTTGAACGGGGATAACCCTGTGAGCGGCGATAACCAGTCCGGCGGGCGCGACTGGTTTGCCGCCGATGTCTGGATCGGCCGCTTCCCTGTGCGCAATGAGCAGGAAGTAAGCGACCTCGTGCGCAAAATCGTCGCCTATGAAACGCCCGACAGCAGCAGTGATTTTTGGCGCGTGGGCAAGGTGTTTTTAGCCGACAACTATATCAAGGCGCTCGACAACAAGCAGAATGCACGGCCTGACCCCGCCGACGACTTTGCTGCGCTAAGCGACAAGGTCATACAGGCGCTGCCCAGCCGGGACGGTGTAAAACGCATTTATTACGATCCCGCTCCCGACCGGCAGTTGGTCCTCCAGAACAGCATGTTGGTCCCCGTCGGCGGCGGCTACTACCAGACGGCCCCGCGCACCCAGCCTGAAGACTGGCGGGTCAACAGCGCGTCGGCAGCCAAGTCCGCTACGATTTTGAGCCTCAGCCGCGGCGCCGGCCTTGTCGCCTATAACGGCCACGCCAACCATTTTGAATATGCCAAGCTGGAAAACATCAACAGCCCCGGTGCGGGTGAAACCTGGCTGCTCAACACCAATGATGTGGGCTTATTGGCCAACCAAAATAAGCCTTTTGTCATGCTGGCGATGACCTGCTACACCTCGCAGTTTGTCAAGCCGGCGGTCAACGGCACGGTCGACGAATGGCTGATTCGCCATCCAGGCGGCGGCGCGGTGGCCGTCTGGGGGTCGACCGGCCTCAGTGTGGTGAGCGGCCATGAACTGCTGCAGCAGGGCTTTTTGCAGCAGTTGGCGCTGCAGCCCGCCGCCGGCGCCCGGCTCGGCAGCCTGGTCGAAGCCGGCTACACCAATGTCTTAGCCGGCGGCCCGCTCGACCCGCTAATGACCTTCGTGCTGCTGGGCGACCCGCTCACCCAGGCGCGGATTCCCACCAACGGTCTATACATGCCGGCAATCAGCCGCTGATCTGTCACAGACCTGCCACAGACCTGCCGCTGATCAGTGACCGGCGCATCAATCCAGTCACAACCATTCCAAAACAGGCGCGTGCCAGACTAGCGGCACAGGCGACGGACAGGGGGCGAGGCAACTCGCCCTCTGCTTGACGCTGGATGGTGTCACGCTTGACCAGGTGGTGGCATGACACCGCTGCACCAATTGTATCGCTATACCAAATTGATTGCATGTAGATCGAGTTTGCCTGCCCAATCCCGTTTTGCAAGGAGCAAATCGCAATGCCATACGGAATCAATTACGTCACCGTGATTGGCGCGGGAACCATGGGCGCAGCCATTGCCGGACTGCTGGCTAACGCCGGCATCCCCAGCACGCTGCTTGATATGGTTCCCAACGAGCTGACCGCCCAAGAACAGAAGGCCGGCCTGCAGCTGACCGACCGCAAGGTGCGCAACCGCATCGTGCAAGAAGGCTACGACCGCATGGTCAAGGCGAAACCGTCCAACCTCTTTACCAAGAACGCGGCCAAACTGGTCGCCGTCGGCAATCTGGAAGATGACTTTGACGCCGCGGTGCAGAAGAGCGACTGGATTATCGAAGTGATCGTCGAGCGCCCCGGCCCCAAGCAGGCGCTGATGGCCCGCATCGAGAAGACGGCGCCGGATGACGCCATCATCAGTTCCAACACCTCCGGCATCCCCATCCACATCATCGCCGAAGGACGCTCGGATGCGTTCAAGCGGCGCTTTATGGGCACGCACTTCTTCAACCCGCCGCGCTATCTCCATCTGCTGGAAATCATCCCCACGCCGGAGACCGACCCGGCAGTCGTCAAGCGTATGCAGAGCTTTGCCGAGGATGTGCTGGGCAAGGGCGTAGTCGTCTGTAAAGACACCCCCAACTTTGTCGCCAACCGCATGATCTCCTTTATCCAGAGCGACGTGATGGAATTCGCCATTGAAAACGGCTACACGGTGGAAGCGGTGGACGCGCTGACCGGCCCGCTGCTGGGCCGCCCCAAGACCGGCGTCTTCCGCCTCAATGACATCGTGGGCATCGATGTGATGGCGATGGTAGGCGACAACCTGTACCCGCTGATCCCGGAGGACGAGGATCGCGAGATTCTGCGCGCCGAGTATGGCACGGCGGTGATGAAGACGCTGGTCGAGAACAAAATGCTGGGCAGCAAGAGCGGCCAGGGCTTTTACAAGACTGTGACGGACGAGAAGGGCAAAAAGTCGTTCTGGGGTCTCGACCTGCAGACGGCGGCGGAGGACGGCAAGCTCGACTACGTGGCACCCAAAAAGCCGCGCTGGAGCAGCGTCGGCGACGCCCGCAACCTCGATCTGCCCGCCCGCCTCGCAGCACTCGTCGAAGCCGACGATGAAGCAGGCGAGTTGATCTGGCACACCCTCTCGCGCACGATGGCCTATGCCTCCAAGCGCGTGCCGGAGATCGCCGACAGCATTGTGGATATTGACAACGCCATGAAGTGGGGCTTTGCCTGGGAGATGGGTCCCTTTGAGACGTGGGACACCCTGGGCGTCAAGCAGGTGGTCGCCCGGCTTGAAGGCGAGGGCGCCACCGTTGCCCCCTGGGTCAAGGAAATGCTGGCCGCAGGCAAAAGCAGCTTCTATCTTTACGCCGGCGACAAAAAGATGGCCTACAGCCCGCTGTGCAAAGAGTATGTCGAGATCGAACGCAGCCCGCGGGTGATGTCCATGAGCGACATCCGCCGCACCCGCAGCAAGACAGCCGGCAACGAAATGGCCTCGCTGTGGGATATCGGCGACGGGGTGCTGCTGCTGGAATGGCACACCAAAGTCAACGCCATCGACGGCCCCATAGTCGAGATTATGCAGACGGCCATCGAGCGGCTGCACGGCAACGCCACGGGATTGGTCCTCGCCAACGACGGCAAGAACTTCAGCGTCGGCGCCAACCTGTTCGCCGTGCTGCTGGCGGTGCAGAGCAATATGTGGGACGAGCTTGAGATGATGATCAAAATGGGCCAGGAGACCTATATGGGGCTGCGCATGGCCCCCAAACCGGTCGTGGCCGCACCGCACCAGATGGCGTTGGGTGGAGGCTGCGAAATCTGCCTGGCGGCGGATCGTATCGTGGCTGACGCCGAGACCTATATGGGGCTGGTGGAAGTGGGCGTCGGCGTGATCCCCGGCTGGGGCGGCTGCAAGGAGATGGTGCGCCGCACCATCAGCCCGCACATGCACGCCACCAATGTCAACCCCACGCCCTATCTGCGCCAGGCATTCGAGACCATCGGTTTCGCCAAGGTTTCCACCTCAGGAGCCGAGGCGCGCGAGTTGGGCTTCCTCACCGAAAACGACCGTGTCGTGCTCAACAGCGAGCACCGCATCGCCGAAGCGAAGCAGCAGGTGCTGACGATGGCCGAGGGCGGCTATCGCCCGCCGGTGGTGACGGGCAACCTATGGGCTTCCGGACGCGATGTCGTGGCCGCCGTCAATATTGAGGTCTACGGCATGCAGCAGGGCGGCTATATCAGCGAATACGATGCCCATATCGCCCGCAAGCTGGGCTACATCCTGGCGGGCGGCGATCTGAGCAGCGGGCAGTGGATGGACGAACAGTATTTTCTGGATCTGGAGCGGGAGGCATTCCTCAGCCTGGTGGGCGAAAAGAAGACGCAGGCTCGCATCCAGTACACACTTGAAAACAACAAGCCGCTGCGCAACTGACGCCGGGCGGGTGAGTGCTATTAAGGAGATAACCAAATGCGTAACGCTGTTATTGTGTCTGCGGCCCGTACCGCGGTGGGCAGAGCGCCCAAGGGTACGCTGCGAACATTTCGCCCCGACGATATGGCGGCGGAAATCGTCAAAGCCGTGATCGAGCGCGCCGGCATCGACCCCAAAGAGGTCGAGGATGTGGTGCTGGGCTGCGCCTTCCCGGAAGCCGAACAAGGTATGAACTTGGCGCGCATCGTCAGCCTGCGCGCCGGCCTCTCCTACGAGACTGCCGGCCAGACCATCAACCGCTTCTGCTCGTCCGGCCTGCAGTCGATTGCCGCCGCCGCCCAGCAGATCATGGCGGGGATGGGGGACTGCATCGTCGCCGGCGGCGTCGAGAGTATGTCGATGGTGCCAATGATCGGCAACAAGTTTGTGCCCAACCCCTATCTAGCCTCGGAATATCCGGGCGTCTATCTGGGCATGGGGCTGACGGCGGAAAACGTCGCCAAACAGTATGAAATCTCGCGCGCCGACCAGGACGCCTTTGCCCTGCGCTCGCACCAGCGCGCAGCTGCGGCGCAGGACGCCGGCAAATTCGACGCCGAAGTGCTCCCGCTGGAAGTGACCACCAAGCTGGGCCAGGGCAGCAGCGTCAAGGAGACGACAGCCACCTTTGCCAAAGACGAAGGCATCCGACGCGAAACCAGCCTGGATGCGCTGGGCAATCTGCGCCCGGCCTTTGCGATGAAAGGCTCGGTCACGGCAGGCAACAGCAGCCAGACCAGCGACGGCGCGGCGGCGGTGCTCATTATGAGTGAAGAAAAGGCGCTGGCGCTGGGCCTCAAGCCGCTGGCCCGCTTTGTCAGCTTTGCCGTGGGGGGCGTGCCGCCCGAAGTGATGGGCATCGGCCCCATCGCCGCCGTGCCCAAGGCGCTCAAGTATGCGGGCATGGAACTAGGCGACATCGACCTGATTGAACTAAACGAAGCCTTCGCCGCCCAGGCGCTGGCGGTCGTGCGCACGCTGGAGATGGATGAGGAGAAGATCAACGTCAACGGCGGCGCAATTGCGCTCGGCCACCCGCTCGGCTGCACCGGGGCCAAGCTGACCGTGCAGATGATCCACGAACTGCAGCGCCAGGGCAAGCAGACGGGGATGATCAGCATGTGCATCGGCGGAGGAATGGGGGCCGCCGGTATTATCCAGTTGATGAACTGAGCGCTCGCCGGCTAAAGCGCAGCCCAAAGCGGCCCCGGGTTATCAACCTGGGGCCGCTTTTTGTCCTGCAGCCTCTTTCTCCCGCCAGGCCGGCGTCAAACCATAGTACAGAACATCTGGATCAATGTCGGCGCCATTTTCCCAGGCAATTGTGCCGCCTTCGACCCGCATGGCGCAGAACAGCGCTCGATCTGAGCGGATCAATTCAAAGATTGGCCCATGCAGGTAAGGTTCAAGATCAATCTCGCGTTCAGCGCCGTTCTCGAAAGTCACGAGCACTGCAAAAAGCTCCTGGGGCTGCACTGCCCGAACACGGACGCGCGTGCCAAGTCTATTCATCGTCTAACCCTCCTGCAAGATGACTAAACCAAAGAACCGGTTAACCGGCTAATCGGCTAATCCGTGGCATCGCTACAGAGCCTTGCTGTGATACATTATTATAAGCATGTATACAGCTTTGAACGTATCGATAAAAGGTGCATTGTGGAACCACTCGGTCGTCTAGATTCTGCACAAGTTGTCTACCGGCATGGTGCAGCCGGTCCAAAGCCCGTCTTGCGCGGCACAAATCTGCGCGTGCAGACGCTAGTCATCGCCGTCAACACGTGGGGCATGACGCCCGCCGAGGTGGCATCTGATTACGGTTTGTCAGTCGAGCAAGTGCTGGCGGCACTAGCATTCTACGCTGAGCATCGCACAGCAATCGACGCTCAGATCGCAGATGAGGCAGCACTGGAGCGTGCGGCCGCTCTAGACTCGGATCAAGAGCAAAAATGACGATACCACGTGGGGACAGGCGCACCTACAGCCGCTCTCCCTTCGACCTCTCCCTCCTCGTCTTCACCGCCGGTCTCGTCACGCTGGGCATGGAGTTCAGCGCCTCACGGCTGCTGGAGCCGGCCTTCGGCAACTCGCAACTGGTCTGGGCGGCGCTGATCGGGCTGATCCTGCTGGCGCTGGCGGTAGGCGCCTGGCTGGGCGGGCGGCTGGCGGACCGTTACCCGCAGCGGCGTATGCTCGACATCACCTTGACCGCAGCGGCGCTGGGGATAGCGCTGATCCCGCTGCTCAGCACGCCGGTGCTGCACCTGGCCGCCACCGGCATGGCGAATTTTGCCCCTGGGCTGCTGGCCGGGGCACTGCTGGCGGTTGTGCTGCTCTTTGCCCTGCCCGCCATCCTGCTGGGCACAGCCACGCCCTGGGCCGTGCGGCTGGCTGTGACCGATGTCGCCAACACAGGCAGCATCGCCGGGCGCTTCTCCGCCATCGCCACCGCCGGCAGCCTGGTCGGGGCCTTTCTGCCCGTGCTCTGGCTGATCCCCACCTTCGGCACACGCTGGACCTTTTACCTGCTGGCGCTGCTGCTGCTGGCCGTGCTCAGCCTCTCCACACTGCGCCGGCCCCACCGCTGGATTCCGCTGGCCGCCCTGGTCCTTACGCTGGCGCTGGCGCTTTTCACCCAGCCCACCGGCGTGCGCGCGGCATGGGACGACGGGCGCAGCGGGCAGATCATCTATGAGGACGAAAGCGCCTTCAACTACATCGCCGTGCGCCAGTGGGGCAGCGAGCGCCATCTCAAGCTCAACGACGGCACGGGGATTCACTCCGTCTACCACCCGGATGCGCTGTTGAGCAGCGGCATCTGGGACTACTTTCTGCTCGCCCCCCTCTTTCGTAGCCACGACGCCGCCAACCTGCTGCTGATCGGCGCGGCGGGGGGCACCGTGGCGGGGCTGTACACCGACATCTACGGCCCGCTGCCCATCACCGGCGTGGAACTCGACCCGCAGATTCTGCAGGTGGGGGCGGACTATTTTGGCGCGACCTGGCCCAACTACACGGCCGTGGCGGCGGACGGGCGGCGCTGGCTGGCGCAGCAGCCGGAGGGTGCCCGCTATGATGTGATTGCGGTCGACGCCTACCGCCCGCCCTACATCCCCTTTCAACTGACCACGGTCGAGTTCTTCCGCCTTCTGCACGACCACCTCAGCGCAGACGGCGTCGTGGCGATCAACGTGGGGCGGACGCCCACCAATTTTACGCTGGTGGATGCGCTGGCGGCCACGCTGGGCCAGGTGTTTCCCACAGTCTTTGTCATCGACGAGCCGGGGCCGCCGCACACCCTGGGCAATTCGCTGGTCGTCGCCACGCGCCAGGCTACAACGCTCAACCACTTTCTGACGCGCGTGCAGGGGCTGTCGCCCGGCTTGCCCGCCGAATTTCGCAGCTTTGCGCAGCAGGCCGCATCCTATGCGCGTGCAGCCGCTCCCCCTGCAGACACCCCCATCTTCAGCGACGACCACTCCCAGGTCGAACAGGTGGTGCATGGGATATTGTGGGACTTCCTGCGCCAGTAAGCAGGATTTTAACGCAGAGGCGCAGAGGAGGCGCCTCTGCGTTAAAACATCCGATCAATTGACAGCCCTCCAATGCCTGCGCTATACTTAGACAACGTTGCCAGAACGCTGGCCGATCAGCGCACGGCGACACTTTTCAACTAAGCTCCAAACCAACCAAATCAACAATTTCCCCCGCCCAGCCGTCGCCCGCCGCCAGCTCACGCATGTTCGTTTGTGCGCTACCGGCAGACGCCGTATACGTGCATTGGGTGACTTTCCAAAATGGCTATTCAGAGTGATTTTTCACAGATCATGATCTAAGGAGAACGAACGATGAAAGAAATGGCAAATTCCACATCCATCTCCCGGCGCGACTTTTTGCGCGCGGGCGCCGGCATATCGGGGCTGCTGCTGCTGAGTGCTTGTACGGCCGCGCCGGCTTCAGCGCCCGCAGCGCCGGCGGCGGCAGGCGGAGAAAGCGCTGCTGCCGCGCCGGTCGAGCTGGAAGTATGGACAGGCTGGACGGAATCCATGGCCTCCAACATTGAATTGATTCTCGCCGATTACAACAAGTCACAGGACAAAGTAGTCGCCAAACACGTCGTCGTGCCCGACTCGATGAACCAGAAGCTGCTGGCCGCCGTCTCCAGCGGCAACCCGCCCGGCACGGCCATTGTCTTTGGCGCCGCCACCGCCTATCAACTGGCGGCCCAGAAAGCACTGCTGCCGCTGGATGAAGTCGGCCTGCCGGAACAAGTCAAAACCCTCAAGGACTGGATGCTGCCTGCCATCTGGGATCTGGGCGTATATAACGGCAACCTCTATTATGCCAGCATGTGGAATCAGTGCATGGGCATCTTCGTCAACACCAAGCTGGCGGAAGCGCAGGGCGTCGACCCGGCAGCCCCGCCGCAGACGCTGGAAGAGCTGACCGACGCCTGGGAGAAGATGACCACCTATGACGGCAGCGGCAACATCGATGTGCTGGGCGGCGATTTCAACTGGTACGAAATGGTGATGGGCCGCTTCCTGGGCCAGTATGTTTCCGAGGATGGCACCACGATCACGGCCAACCACCCCAACAATGTGCGTGCGGCGCAGTGGATGGCGGATTGGTGGCAGCGGATCGGCGTCGAAAAATTGCAGAAGTACAACGCCTCGCTGGCGGGCCGCACCGAACGTTCCGCTGGACAGGACCCCTTCCTGGCCGGTCTGCGCGCGACCTATGTGACAGGGCCGTGGCACTTCGACACGATCAACCGCTTCCAGCCCGAAGGCTTTGAGTACACGGTCTGGCCGCTGCCCCAGCCCGCCAACCAAGAAAAGAAGGGCATGTACACCTACGGCGACGGCTGGATTATCCCTGTCGGCTCCAAAGACCCCGCCGCGGCGTGGGACATCATCAGCACCCTGACCGGCGCCACCGGCAACCGCGACGTGTACAGCAGCCTCTTTGAAGTCTGGCTGTGCGTCAACGGGCCGGTCTCCAAGGAGATGAAAGACTATCCGCGCTTCCAGGAAAATGTTATGGCCAAATGCCCCGGCTACGGCGATATTTTCCTGGCCGATCTCTACGACTCCGACCAGTACCTCTTCCCGCCCAAGATTCCTACCAGCAACTCGTACCAGTCGCTGATGAATTCGGAAGTGGAACAGGTGCGTTTAGGGGAAAAGGGCGCCCAGGAAGCGCTCGATGGGGTGACTGCAGCCGCGCAAAAGGAACTGGACACCTGGTTGTCGCAGAGCCAGGGCTAACCGCCGGCAGCCGATAGGAGGTGATCGCCGCGGGTGCGGCGATCACCTCCCGCCTGCAAACGAAAGGAGCTTGCTTTGACTGCGTCGACCAAACTGCCGGCTTCCACGCGCCTGGCAGACCAACCGCCCAGAGCAGTCAGTTCACAGACGACGCGCCTGCTAGCCGGGGGGACCAAATACCTGCTGCTGCTCGTCTTCGCCTTTTTCTTTATCCTGCCCTGGGCCTGGATGGTTTCCACCTCGCTCAAGAATCCCAGCGAACTGGCCGTCTATCCGATTGTCTGGATACCCAACCCCATCCGCTGGGACAACTATGGGGAAGCGCTGCGCCAGGCGAACTTTCTGCAATACCTGTTGAACACGCTGTACATTGCCGTCCCCTCCGTCATCGGGGCCGTCTTGTCCAATTCGCTGATCGCCTACGGCTTTGCGCGCGTGCGCTGGATCGGGCGCGATGCGGTCTTTACCCTGGTGCTGGCGACACTGATTCTGCCCAGCTTTGTCACCTTCATCCCGCTCTATCTGATCTTCAAAAACTTGAACTGGATCAACACCTACAACCCGTTGATTGTGCCGGTCTTTCTCGGCAGCCCCTTTTTCATCTTTCTCCTGCGCCAGTTTTTCATGACGCTGCCGCAGGAACTCTCCGATGCCGCTTACGTGGATGGGGCGTCGGAACTGCGCATCTTTGCCCAGATCGTGCTGCCGCTGGCCAAACCGGCCTTAGCCGTGGTGGCCCTCTTTCAGTTTATCGGCAGTTGGAATGACTACTTCGGGCCGCTGATCTTTATCAACGACAGCGCGCTCTACACCATTTCGTTGGGGATCGCCAACATGCGCTCGGCCTACGGTTTTTCCAATTCCGCCTGGATTATGGCGGCGTCGGTGATGAGCGTTGTGCCGATTCTCATCCTCTTCTTCTTTGCGCAGCGCACCTTCATCGAAGGCATTACGATGACGGGGCTGAAAGGCTAGGTGACGATACGATGCGTCTTCGCAAACTGACACGGCAGGAGCGGCGCTCGCTGCGCACCGGGCTGCTCTTTATCTCACCCTGGATCGTGGGCTTTGTCGCCTTCCGGCTCTATCCCTTTTTCGCCTCGCTCTACTACAGCTTCACCTTTTATCCCATTCTCGACAGCCCCAAGTGGGTCGGGCTGGAGAACTATGCGGGCTTGTTCGACGATGGGCGCTTTCTCACCGGGCTGTACAACACCGGCTACTATTCTCTCTTTTCCGTGCCGCTGGCCGCGGTGGCGGGCATCCTGCTGGCGATGCTGCTCAATGCCAGGGTGCGCGGCCTCTCTTTCTTTCGCACCGTCTTCTATCTGCCCAGCATTATGCCCGTGGTGGTGATGGCCATCACCTGGCTGTGGATGTTCGACCCCATCAACGGCGTCGTCAACTACTTTCTGGCGATGGTGGGCATCACCGGCCCGGCCTGGCTGGGCAGCCCGCAGTGGTCCAAACCAGCGCTGATCATTATGAGCCTCTGGACCATCGGCGGTGCGGTCGTCATCTATCTCGCCTCGCTGCAGGATGTGCCGCGCGAACTGCTGGAAGCCGCCGAACTGGACGGCGCCACGACGCTGCGCAAAATCGTGCACGTCACCCTGCCTATGATCAGCCCCGTGATCTTTTTTAATGTGATCGTTGGGCTGATTGGCGCCTTTCAATACTTTGTCGAACCATGGGTCATGTCGAACGGCACCGGTTCTCCCGCCGATTCGCTCCTGATGATGTCCATGTATCTGTATCAATCCGCCTTCCAATTCTTCAAAATCGGCTATGCCTCCGCGCAAGCCTGGGTGCTGTTCTTGATCGTCATTCTATTTACGACGGTTCTGTTCCGCGTCTCCGGCCGCCTGGTTTACTATGGCGGCAAATAGCAGCGTGGCGCAGACAAGACGCCAGTTCCCACCACCAGACCCCAATACCAGGAAAATGCACTATGAAGCAAGAAAGCATGACGCCCAAAGAACGCTGGCTGGCTGTTTTGCAGCGCCGCACACCCGACCGTGTTCCCATGGATTACTGGGGCACGGACGAGATTATGGATATCCTGATGCGCCACCTACAGTGCAGCGAACCGTGGGAGGTTTTCCGCAAGCTGCACATTGACCGTGTCTGCGGCGTCGGGCCGGAGTATGCCGGCCCGGCTTTGCCCGACGACATGGATGCCTTTGGCTGCGGCTACAGCAATATCAGCTACGGCACAGGCTTTTATCGCGAATGCGTCTCCCACCCGCTGGCCCAATACGAAACGGTGGAGGAACTAGAGGCCAGCTACACCTGGCCTGACCCCGACTGGTGGGACTATTCCGTCATTCCCGGCCAGCTTGTGGGCAAGGAAGAGTATCCCATCCAAGGCGGCGGCTCCGAGCCGTTTCTGACCTACGCGCGGATGCGCGGTATGGAACAGGCGTATATGGATCTGCTCGTCAACCCGGAGTTTGCCCTCTACTGCCTGGACAAGCTCTTTGATCTCTCCTACACGAACACCGTGCGCATCTACGACCAGATTCCCGGCCAGGTGATGCTGTCCTACGTTGCCGAGGACTTCGGCTCACAAACCAGCCTGCTCTTTGCGCCCAACACCATCCGCGAGGTCTTTATCCCGCGCATGAAGCGCATGATGGATCTGACCCACAGCGCCGGCGCCTATGTCTTCTATCACAGCGACGGCGCCATCCGCCCCATTCTGCCGGACATGATCGCAGCCGGCATCGATATTTTGAACCCAATCCAGTGGCGCTGCCGCGGCATGGAGCGCGCCGCGCTCAAAGCGGATTTCGGCGACCAGGTTATCCTGCATGGCGGCGTTGACAACCAGCATACGCTCGCCTTCGGCAGCGTGGACGAGGTGCGCGCCGAGGTGCTGGAAAATCTCGCCGTGTTGGGGAAGGGCGGCGGCTATATTCTGGCGCCCTGCCATAATCTGCAAGCCGTCAGCCCGGCGGAAAACATTGTGACGATGTACGAAACTTGCTATGCTGAAGGCTGGTCTTAGTGGCTGAGCTTAATCTATAAAGGAGACAACACTGGATGAACAACACGAGGGATAGTGTGCTGCTGCGAGACAAGCCGTTGGTGAGCAATGGCTACAGCCTGGCGATGACGCCGGAGCGGCTGGGCAACCTTACGCCGAGCGATCCCAGCCGCCCAATGGCGGAACTGCGCACGCAGTATGCGGAGCAGGGGTATCTATGGCTGCAGGGGATTCTGGATCGCGATGACGTGCTGGACTTCCGGCGCCGCTACTTTGCCGCATTTGCCGGCGCAGGTCTACTGGCCCCAGGCAGCGACCCGCGGGATGGCATCTATGCCGGGCAGGGCGAAGACAAGGCGGCAGTGCGCCGGATCACGGGCGAGACCGTGATGTGGGCGGCATATGAGGCGTTCTGCCTGGCCCGGCCCATTGTGCAGTTTTATGAAGGCTTGATGGGCGGGCCGCCCTATCTGCACAAACGCAAGTTGATCCGCTACACCAAGCCCGGCGATGCGGCCTGCACCGGCGCGCACTACGATCTGACCTATCTGCGCGCCGGCACGGATCGGCTGTGGACCAGTTGGATCCCGATTGGCGACACACCCGTCCACATGGGCGGGCTGGTCTATCTGGAGGGTTCCGATGGCTGGGGCCGCCAACTGGAGGCGGAATTCTCGCGCAAAAATGCCGACCTGCCGCCGGAGGAGCGGCTCAGCGCTTTCAACAAAAACATGTCGGAGTCCGGCTGGCTGACAAAGGATGTGCCGAGCCTGGCGGAGCGGATGCCGGGCCGCTGGCTGGTGGCGGATTACGCCGCGGGCGATATGGTCGTGCACAGCCCGTATATGATCCATGCTTCGACCGTCAATGAAGACCCGGATGGGCGTATGCGGCTCTCCACCGACATCCGCTATCAACTCGTGAATGACCCGATCGACCCGCGTTGGGGCAACCACTGGTCGCCCACCGACACGGTGTAAGCGCAGGAATTTTTCAGGACAGCGCGGAAGATGTCCCACGCCACGCCCAGCGCAGAGACTGCGCTGGGCGTGGCGTGCCTTTTTTTGTCTCTTCTAGAGCAGACAGCGAAACGCAGCTGTCAATGTTATAATCTTGAAACTGCACAAACAGAACGGGACGGCAAAACGGGATGGCAAATGGAGTGAAGGTGAAGATTGATGAGCGAGTTTATTCTGTCCATCAGCGTTGAACCACTTGAGGAAGGTGGATATTTAGCGACAAGCGAGGACTTGCAAGGTCTTATCGCCCAAGGCAGGACGATTGCGGAAACACTGGAAATTGCGCAAGATGTAGCCCGTAAATTGGTTGAGTCCTATACGGAGCACGGCGATCCCTTGCCGGAAAAAATTGCCGCTGCGCTGCAACAGCCACAGCGCCGAACAAAAATCAAAATCCCAGTCGGCATATCGCTTGATCCTACTCCGCAATGACTCGCCTGCCTTCACTTACATATCGCGAACTGACCGTGAAACTCAGGCAAGCCGGCTTTGAATTTGATCGTCAAGCCAAAGGCAGTCACGAAATCTGGTACAATCCTAAAACACGACGGCGCACTACTGTACCTAACCATCCGGGTGATATTCCTCGTGGCACGTTGCGAGCCATTATCAAAGAGAGTGGCTTGTCAGTCGATGATTTTGTAGACTAAGTTTGATAATAAAGTTGGATTCCTTTCTTACTACATAGCAAACCGCCATGCAAACACTCCCTGCCAACCTTCTGGCGCTGACCCAATCTCTGCCCTTGAAACCTGCACCCGCCACCTTAAACGGTCGCTTTGTGCGGCTGGAACCGCTGGTGGTGGCCCGTGATGCGGAGGCGCTCTACCCGCTGGCCAATGGACAGCCGATTGACCTCGACGGGCGCACCTACCCCGCCTATGATGCCGACGCACTGGTCTGGCGCTACCTTTTCCAGCCTCCGCCCAGCGATATGCCGGCGATGCGCACCTATCTGGATGAACAGATGAACGGAGCCGACCGCCTCTGTCTATGCGTGGTGGAGCAGGAAAGCAGCCGGCCGGTGGGCGTCGTCAACTTGATGAGCAATGTGCCTGCCCATCTGCGCATTGAATTGGGTGGCATCTGGTACAGCCCCATCGTCCAACGCACAAAGGTCAACCTGGAATCCACCTATCTGATGCTGGCCCACTGCTTTGGCCTGGGCTATCGCCGCGTCGAATGGAAATGCGACAGCCGCAACGAGCGCTCACGTCGCTCGGCGCTGCGCATGGGCTTCACCTTTGAAGCCATCCAAGAACAACATATGATCATCAAAGGGGACAGCCGCGATACAGCCTGGTTTCGTGTGCTAGCCCACGAATGGCCGGAACTCCGGCTCAAACTGGAAGGAATGTTGTATGGTCGTTGCTGACGCCCCACGCACGGCGCTGCTGGGGCAGCTGGTGGAGGAACTGTCGGCGCTGCCCGGCATGGTGGCTGTCGTTCTGGGCGGCTCAGCGGCGGAAGGAACTGACACGCCGGAATCCGACCTGGATATCGGTCTGTACTACCGCGCAGAGGACCCCTTTCGCGTGCGCGCCGTGCGCCAGGTGGCCGAAAACATCGCCATCCAACCGCCCACCGTCACCGGCTTCTACGCCTGGGGGCCGTGGGTCAACGGCGGGGCCTGGATTCAGACGGCGGCAGGCAAGGTGGATTTTCTTTATCGCAATCTGGACCAGGTGGAGCAGACGATTGATGAAGCGCAGGCAGGGATCGTGCGCCACGATTTCGCCCAACAGCCGACGTTTGGCTTCTACAGCATCATGTATCTGGCCGAAACGCAGATCTGCCGCCCCCTATACGACCCGCAGAAGGTGATCGCCCATCTCAAAGCGCTGGTGGCGGACTATCCGCCGGCGCTCAAGCAAAAAGTGGTGGCGGATTCGCTGTGGAGCGTCGAGTTCACCCTTCTGCACGCCCCTGCATTTGCTGAGCGCGGGGATGTGTACAACAGCGTGGGCTGTCTCACCCGCTGCGCCACCAACTTGACCCAGGCGCTGTTTGCGCTCAATGAAACCTACTTCCTGACCGATAAGCGGGCGCTGCGCACGATTGCCGGCTTTGCCCTGCAGCCCGACCGCTTTGGCGAGCGGCTGTGCGCCGTGCTGGCCTGCCCCGGCGGCACAGCTGCCGAACTGCAGAATTCCGTGGCCGCCGTCAAGCAGTTGTGGGCCGAACTCAGCCGGCTGGCGAGCGACTACTACAGCGGGAGCATGTGGTGAAATGGCAAACAAGGGTAAAGCAGGACGCGTAGCTGCGCCGCCGCATGACGAAAGCAGCGAGTTGCAACAACTGGGGCTGGAACGGCTCGTCTTTTTCAGCGACGCCGTCTATGCCATCGCCATTACGCTTTTGGTCATTGATCTGCGGCTTCCGGCGGGCAGCGGTGAGTTGAACAGTGCGCAACTGTGGAATGTACTTTGGTCGATGACGCCGCAGTTGTTCTCCTACATCCTGAGCTTTCTGGTGATCGGCTCGTTTTGGAGCAACCATCACAATAAATTCCGCTTTATCAAAAGCTATGACCGGCGGCTGATCCAGATCAACATTCTGCTGTTGATGGTGGTCGCCTTTATTCCCTTTCCCACCTCCGTCCTGGCGGAATCCGGCAACGCCACCGCCACCATCTTTTATGCGGCGACCATTGTGCTTATCAGCCTGCTTTCAGCGCTCTTGTGGTGGTATCCGGTGACGCACAACCTGGTCAGGCCCAGCTTGACGCCGCGCGAAAGACGCCTGGCGGTGCTCAAGCCGCTGCTCACCGCGGCGGTCTTTGCCCTTTCGATCGTCATTGCCTTCTACAATGCCGACTGGGCCAAATATTCGTGGGCGCTTTTGGTTCCTGTAGCGATCTGGCTGCACTGACAACTAGACCATTGCCCAGCGGTTGATCTATGTCTACTTAATCTATGTCTCAGCCACTCTTGGCCACAAAACTGTATACGCCCCCACCGCGGCCAAAGATGGTTTCCCGTCCCCGCCTGGTCGAGCGGCTCAACGAGGGGCTGCACGGCAAGCTGACGCTGATCTCCGCACCTGCCGGCTTTGGCAAAACCACGCTGGTCAGCGAATGGCTCGCCGGCCGCGTGCGACCAGTCGCCTGGCTGTCACTGGATGCAGAGGACAGCGACCTCACCCGCTTTTTGACTTACCTGGTTGCTGCGCTGCAGACCATCGCCCCCAATCTGGGGGCCGGCGTGCTGGACACGCTACAATCTCCCCAACCGCCTTCCACTACAACGCTGCTGACGGCCCTGCTCAATGAGATCGCTGCCCTCCCGGATGCGTTGATCCTTGTGCTTGACGACTATCACGCCGTTGATTCCAGCGCGGTCGACCAGGCGCTCACCTTTCTGCTCGAGCACCTGCCACCGCAGCTGCACCTGGTCATCACCACGCGCGAAGACCCCCAACTGCCGCTGGCGCGGCTGCGCGCTCAGAGCCATATGACCGAACTGCGCGCCGCCGAACTGCGCTTCACCCCTGCCGAAGCAGCCGGATTTCTCAGCCAGGTGATGGGTCTGCAGCTTGCGGCGGAGGAAGTGACTGTACTGGAGGAGCGCACCGAAGGCTGGATCGCCGGCCTGCAGCTGGCGGCGCTCTCGCTGCGCGGGCGCACCGACGCGGCCCGTTTTGTCAAGGCGTTTGCCGGCGACAACCGCTACATCGTGGACTATCTCGTCGCAGAGGTGCTCCAGCATCAGCCCGCCCAGGTGCGCAGCTTCTTGCTTCAGACCGCCATTCTCGACCGCCTGAGCGGCCCGCTGTGCGAGGCCGTCACCGGCCAAACCGATGGTGCGGCGCTGTTGGACGCTCTGGAACGCGGCAACTTGTTTGTTGTGCCGCTGGACGACCGGCGCCACTGGTTTCGCTACCACCATCTCTTTGCCGATGTGCTCGCCGCCCATGCGCAGCAGGAGCAGCCGGCGCAGATGCCGATCCTGCACCAGCGCGCCGCCGCCTGGTATGCGGCCAATGGCTTTCCCGCTGATGCGATCCGCCACGCGCTGGCCGCCCCGGATTTTGCACGCGCGGCGGAACTGCTTGAGCTGGTCTGGCCGGAAATGGACGGCCGCTTTCAGGCCAACACATGGCTGGGTTGGGCGCGGGCGATTCCTGACGAGTTGGTGCGCGCCCGCCCCGTCCTCAGCCTTGCCTGCGCCTGGGCGTTGCTCAACGGCGGCGAGTTGGAAGCCGCCGATGGCCGCCTGCGGGATGCCGAACAGTGGCTGGAGACGCCAATCGAGCAAGGTGAGCGCCCGAAAACGCCGTCGACCGGTCAAAGGGGCGAAATGATCGTTGTGGATGAAGAGCACTTTTACAACCTCCCGGCGTCGATCGCCACGGCCCGCGCCTATCTTACCCAAGCGCACGGCGATCTGCCCGGCGCCGTGAAGTACGGCCGGCGGGCGCTCGACCTCCTGCCGGAGAAAGACTATATCCGGCGCGGACAGGCCGCTTCGCTCCTGGCCCTGGCGCAGTGGGCGAGCGGCGACCTGGATGCCGCCTACTGGTCGCTGGCCGACGCCATGGCGGATTTCCAAAAGGCGGGCAACCTGCACTTCGCCATCAGCGGCACCTATGGCCTGGCCGATATCCGCATCTCGCAGGGCCGTCTGCATGAGGCCATCAAGATTTATACGCAGACGCTGCAGCTTGCGCTGAAGCAGGGCGAACCGCTGCTGCGCGGGACGGCGGACCTCTACTTGGGGTTGAGCGAGCTGTACCGTGAGCAAGGCGATGCAGACGCCGCCGGCAAGAATCTGCTGCACAGCGAAAAGCTGGGCGAGCAGGTCGCGCTGCCGGATTGGCGCTACCGCCTGCACCGTGCCCAGGCACGCTTCAAGGAGATTCAGGGCGACTTTGCCGGCGCGCTCGACTTGCTCGAAGAGGCGGAGCGCCACTATAACCGAACGCCCGTACCCGACGTGCGCCCCCTCTCCGCTTTGAAGGCGCGCGTGTGGGTGGCACAGGGCCGGCTGCACGCCGTACGGCGCTGGGTGCAGGAGCAGGGCTTGGCGGTCGATGACGAACTCAGCTATCTGCGCGAGTTTGAACACATTACGCTGGCGCGGCTGCTGCTGGCAGAATACCGGCGCGCACCTGACGACCATACCATGCGTGAAGCCGTACGGCTGCTGGATCGCCTCCAGCAGGCTGCCGAAGCAGGCGGCAGGCTGGGCAGCGTGATCGAGATCGGGGTGCTGCAGGCGCTTGCCCACCAAGCGCAGGGCGACCTGGCCGCGGCGCTCGCACCGCTGGCGCGCGCGCTGCGGCTGGCGGAGCCGGAAGGCTACGTCCGCGTCTTTGTCAACGAAGGGCCGCCGCTGGCTCGCCTGCTGTCCGCGGCAATGGCGCAAGGGAGAGCGGCCCCCTATGCTGGAAAGCTGCTGGCTGCCTTTGCATCGGCGGGAGCCGTGCCGCAGCCGGACAAGGTAGCTCTCGCCCCAACCGCCCCTGCCCAGCCCGCCGGCGAGCTGCTAATCGAGCCACTGAGTGAACGTGAACTGGAAATCCTGCAGCTGATTGCCCAAGGACTCTCGAATCGTACAATCAGCGAGCGGCTTTTCCTGGCTTTGAGTACGGTCAAAGGGCACAACCGCAATATCTTCGACAAGCTCCAGGTGCAGAGGCGCACCGAAGCCATCGCCCGCGCCCGCGAGTTGGGGCTGCTGTAGCCTGCCTGCTGCGCACAATCCGCACAACAGTACCTCCCAACAGTCCTTTGGTAGCTATCCCACAGCACCTTCGCGCTGTTACCCTGTATACAGCAAGCAAATGATGTGGCAGGCAAATGGTGCGGCGGGCAAGTCGTGCCGGCGCAGCGACAGGCCACAACAAAGCGAAGTCAGGTGCAGGGAAAATGGCAAACCAGCGCAACCCCAAAGTGGCCCCAGGTCAATCCCCGATCTATCAAATTCGGCTCGAAGGGTATCTGGAGCAGCAGTGGGCCGGCTGGTTTGGCGGCCTGGCCATCACGCTGGAAGACAACGGTGATACGCTGTTGACCGGCCCAGTGACCGATCAGGCCGCGCTGTATGGCTTGCTGCGCAAAGTGCGCGATCTGGGGCTGCCGCTGCTCACCGTTACACGCATCAACCCCGGCCAGACCGGTGCAGCAGACGCCGATGCGGCAGATGGCAGTCACGCTCGGAGTGACTGAATCAGAACAAGTTCAGGAGGAAATGGTATGCAGGCGGTTGTCTATCACAACTATGGTTCACCCGATGTTTTGAAGCTGGAAGAAGTCCGCAAGCCCATCCCAAGGGACGATGAAGTCCTGGTCAAAGTGGTGGCGGCGTCCGCAGCGGCGGGTGACTGGCATCTTATGCGCGCAGAGCCTTTCTTGGTGCGCTTTATGTTTGGGCTGCTGAAGCCAAAGATCAATATTCTGGGCGCGGATGTGGCGGGCCGGGTGGAGGCGGTGGGCCGCAGCGTCACCCAGTTTCAGCCCGGCGATGAAGCCTTTGGGGATTTATCCAACTGTGGCCTCGGCGCTTTTGCCGAGTATGCGGTTGCCCCGCAAAACGTGCTGGCGCACAAACCCGCCAATCTGAGCTTTGAGCAGGCTGCCGCCGTACCGGTGTCTGCCGTCACGGCGATGCAAGCGCTGCGCGACCACGGCCACATTCAGCCGGGGCAGAAGGTGCTGATCAATGGGGCGTCCGGCGGCGTGGGCACATTTGCGGTGCAGATCGCCAAAGCGTTTGGCGCGGAAGTCACCGCCGTCTGCAGCACAGGCAAAATGGCGCTGATGCGCTCGCTGGGGGCAGACCATGTCATTGATTACACGCAAGAAGATTTCAGCCGCAATGGACAGCGCTATGACCTGATCCTGGCGGCCAACGGCTATCAGCCGCTTTCCGCCTATCAACGCGCCCTGGCGCCCCAGGGCGTCTATGTCATGGTCGGGGGTTCTACGGCGCAAATGTTTGAAGCCATGCTGCTGGGGCCTTTGCGCTCTAAAAAGGGCGGTCGCAAAATGGGCAGCATGCTGGCAAACCCCAACCAAAAGGATTTGGTTTTTATGGGCGAACTGCTGGAAGCCGGCCAGGTGACGCCGGTCATCGACCGCTGTTTCCCGCTGGCTGACACTGCCGATGCCATCCGCTACCTGGAAACAGGACACGCCAAGGGCAAAGTCGTTATCACGGTGGAGCCGCGCGCTAGAGATAACGGCGTAGCGAGCCGAGCAACAGCAGCAGCGTGACAGCCGGCGCATGACTTGGGGACAATGGCAAAGAGCTACCCAAAAACTACCCGGCCATTGTCCCCGACACTCATTCTAGATTACTCCGGCGCAGCCTCAGGCAGCGAATAATCGAACACGTAGGTGTGCTCGCCTTCCTCGTTGCGGATCGTCATCTGGCCGGTCAGCCCGGTCAAATCGCCCGCACCCGAATCCGGCACGACGCTGATCACCAACTGCGAAGCGCCGCGCGCCATGATGCCGCTGTGCTGCAGAATAAAGGAGCCGCTGCGGCTGTGCAGCGAGCCGTTGACGCGCTCCAGCGCCACATAGCCGGCGGACTCCTGCACACCGGTCAAAGCCGACAGCATTTCGCCGGCGCTGAAGCCGGTCAGCTCCCCATAAAATTGTTTATCGATCGACATGCGCCCGATCCCGGCGGACAACCCCTTTTCGCTCAAGTCCTGAGCGTCCAGCTTCACTTCAAATGTACCTGTGGCTTGCGGCACCCTTCGTTTCCCCTCTCACTGGAGATGGTATCATCGCTTTGTGTGTAAGGCACTGGGACTCATCTTTGCGTTCTTGCTAAAAATTATAGCGGATGCGGCGCAGGCAAGCAATTGGCGGGATCAATTTCTTCCTTTCTGTGATATACTGGCGATAACCTGACGATTTCTTCTTCTCAACCCATGAGGAGCCAAACGTGTTCGCAACCTTGCAACGGCGCAAGCGCCTCGGGCGCAGTGTATCCCTGCTGGTCATCTTTTCGCTTCTGTTCAGCCTGCTGCCTGTGCCGGCGGGCGCCGTCACAACAGCGGCGGCTATAATTGACCCCGAAAACTGGGTCTCCGGCAAGTTTCGTGCAGCTAGTTTGGATGGAGAACGCGTTGGCGCAGCAGGTCGAAATTAGCGCGACCGTACATCTGACGCTTCAGGTATTTGAGCCGGTTGACCTGACCCTCAGTTTGACCATTGCTCCAGCGGGTGGCCAAGGCAGCCCGAACGGCGGCATAATCGTGACGGATGCCAGCTGCAAAGTTAATCAGATCGGATATGTTGCTGGCAGCACACGCATTGAGCCATGAGTCAAGCATTGAGGTCTCATGATTGCGGATCATGGCCCGAAACTGCTGGGCAAGCTGATAGGTTTGCGCAATTTGTGAGTGTTGGCAGATACGTCGAATCGCTAGCGTCTGGGGCGGTTCGAGCTGCTTTGGATCCTGGATGAGCGACCAAGCCAGTTGCTTATAGGAGGGCAAATTGGCTGGT
>JBBRBX010000007.1:0-75758 GCA_038205395.1 Caldilineales bacterium | reverse complement strand
GGGGCCTCCGCGTTGCCTAACTGGTTGCCGGGTACAAACGCTGAGGCCAGATGAAAGGCATCAACCGTAGCCAGACTGCACACGCCGGGCAGAAGCATCTTGGCCCCACCGCTGAAACCGGCGTCAAGGTGGGGAGTAATTATGCCGATACTGATGCGTAAATCTGCGGCCAGCACCGCCCGGTTGACATAAGCCGGAATGGGGGGCAGTGTCAGTCCGGGCAGGGGAGAGTGCAGGCTGCCGGCGGCGGCAAAAGCAGTGTCGTCTCGGCAGGATTGGTTGACGATCAGGCAGCCGGCAGAAAGCGCCAGCCCCAGCTTGGCCTCCAACTCAGCGGCTGTGAGCGGGCGGTGCGTGCCCAACGCGATGACCAGCGTAATGGCCTCCGGCTGCACGCCGGCTGCGGTCAGTTCGGCCAGCACGCTGGGCAAAATCTGCGTAACAGGCGTTTTGCGCGTACAATCATCGACCAGAATGGCTACTTTCTGGCCGGCGGCTGCCAAATGGCGCAGTGGGGGTGCACCGATAGGGTTGCGCAGGGCAGCGGCGATCAACTGAGCGGCGCCGGCTGCAGGGGTGAGCGGCTGGGGCGCAATCACGGCTCCCAGATATGCGGCAGGAATATGAAGTGAGGATAGAGATGGCTGGTATGGCCGGTTTGTCATTGACTGCTTCTGCCTTTGAAGAGAAGCCAATTGCGTCTTTAACGGCGGCTCCAATGGCGGGAGTTTCCTATTCGAGACGTAAACTGTTGCGCTGTGCAGTAGGTTTGCTGGCGACGGCTGCTGTCGCCGGCTGCCAGGGGGCGATGCGCCCAGACGCTGCACCCGCAATGCCAACTGCGGCGGCTGGCCGCCTGCCCACCGCCATCCCGCAAGCGCACGCTGTGGCTACGGCTGTGCCTGCGGGTATTGCGGGTGTATCTCTGACGCTGGAAGACAAGCTGGCCCAGATGATCATGGTGGGCTTTCGCGGCGCCCGCGCCGTTCCCGCTGATCCTATTGTAGCAGATGTGGCCCAGCGCGGTGTGGGCGCGGTTGTGCTGTTCAACTATGACGTGGCGCTGGGCAGTGCGCAGCGCAATATCGAATCGCCGGCGCAACTTGCCCACCTGACTGCCGATTTACAGGCGCAGGCACGCATCCCACTGCTGATCGCAGCGGACCAGGAGGGGGGGCGGGTGGCGCGGCTTGATCCGGCGCATGGCTTTGCGCCCTCTCTGCAGGCGCAGGAACTGGGCGAGCGCAGCGACCCGGCGTTTACCTATGCGCAGGCGGAGAGGATGGCCAAAGAGCTGGCTGCGGCGGGCATTAACCACAATCTGGCCCCGGTGGTCGATCTCAACAGCAATCCTGCTGGCCCTGCCATAGGCGCGCTGGGGCGCAGCTTTTCCGCCGATCCTGCGGTTGTCATCGCCCAGGCACAAGCGTTTATTGACGCGCACCACGCGCACGCGATCACGACCACCCTCAAGCACTTTCCCGGCCACGGCAGCGCACAGGCTGACTCGCATCTGGGACTCGTGGACGTGTCGAACACATGGCAGCCAAATGAACTGGCTCCCTATCGCAGCTTGATCGGACAGGGTGCGGTTGACAGCGTGATGACGGCGCATGTTTTTAATGTGCGGCTAGACCCTGACTATCCCGCCACGCTGTCACAGGCGACGATCAACGGGCTGCTGCGTGACGAATTGGGCTTTAGCGGTGTGGTCATCACCGACGACATGAACATGCAGGCTGTGGCGGGGCAGTATGGCTTTGCCGAGGCCGCAGTGCTGGCCGTCCAGGCGGGGGCCGATCTGCTGGCGTATGGCAACAATCTCGTCTACGACCCTGATGTAGCGCAGCGGGCGCTGGTCGCGCTGCTGGCCGCCGTCAAGCGCGGAGAGATCAGCGAGGAGCGGGTCGAGGCGTCCTACGTGCGGATTCTGGCTTTGAAGAGCAAGTGGGGGCAAAAGTAACGTGGGGTCTTTTCGTTCTCTTTATCTGTGGGCCTGCGAACGGCTCTATCATGAATTGGCCGGCAGCTATGATCTGATCAGCCGGCTGGTCAGCGCCGGCGCCTGGCCTGCCTGGCGCCGCACTGTACTTCCTCATGTGCAAGGACCACGTGTGCTGGAAATCGGCTTTGGCAGTGGCGAACTGTTGGCTGAACTGGCGGATTGCGGCTGGCAAGTCACCGGGCTGGAACTGTCGCCGGCCATGCAGACTGTGGCGGCGAGACGGCCTGCGCAACGTTCGGCGCACAGCGCACGCGCTGCTGCGTGTGTGTTGGCTCCTGCCCAAGCCATGCCCTTTGCTGCCGCGGCCTTTGACACCGTGGTCGCCACCTTTCCCGCTCCTTACATTTTGCAGCCAGAGACGCTGGCCGAGTGCGCACGCGTGCTGCGGCCCGGCGGTCGTCTGGTAGTAGGCGGGCTTTGGGTGCGTCTGCAAAATGAACATTTGCGCCGCGCTCTGCCGGTTTTTTACGCCGACCCCACGTTGGGGCAGATTGAGGCCATCGCGCAGCATGTACGCGCGGCCGGCCTGCACGCTTATTGGTATACAGCCGCCGCCCGCTGGGCTGCTGTGCCGATTCTGATCGCCCAACTGCCTGCGAGCGGGGAGCGCATGTAAGCGGATGTGTGCAGTGTGGGGAGGATTTTCCATGCCATGGAATACGCTGGGTGTAAATGGCGGCGGGCTGGTGCGGACGGCGCAGGGGCTGCGTCTGCTCAACGCTCGCTCGCGTGGAGAGCGTTACTGCAACGCGCAGTTGGATGACTACGCAGGGCTGCCGCGCAGCCGTTTTCCGAACCGCCCGCCCTTGCGTCTGACGGTTCGTGCGCGTTTTTCACACCCTGCCGGTGTCCTAAGCGGCACAGCAGGTTTTGGTTTCTGGAATGATCCTTTTTTGATGACTGATCTGCGGCTGCCCGCCTTGCCGCGTGCGTTGTGGTTCTTTTATGCTGGGCCACCCTCCGACATGCGGCTTGCAGCGGCCACCCCTGGTTGGGGTTGGAAGGCAGCAAGCCTGGATATGCTGCAGCCGGGCGCGGTTGCCGCCTTGCCTCTGGCGGCGCTGGCCGCGCCCGCCATGTTGAGCAGCCGTCTTTACTACCGTCTCTGGCCCTTTTTTGAGCGCCGCTTTGCCATTGCTGAGACGCTGCTTACCGCCTCTCTCACCGACTGGCACGAGTATGTGCTGGACTGGCAGACGCAGCAAGCCACGTTTGGTGTGGATGGGCGCACTGTTCTGGTGGCGCCGGCGCCCTCCGGCCCGTTGGGTCTCGTCATTTGGATTGACAACCAATATCTGGCAGTGCATCCCAGCGGATGGTTGCGTCACGGCCTGGTAGCAAAAAACGCTACGCAATGGCTTGAAATTGATGATTTGTCCCTGGAGCAGTATGCAAGCAGTCGAAAGCGCTAACATGATGCAGACAAGTAACTTCTGGGTGGACGATTCTCCGCGCCCTGCCGGACTAGCTCGCGCTGAGTTGCCTGAGCGGGTGGATGTAGTGGTGATTGGCGGCGGCTATACGGGTCTGCACGCAGCTATCGCCCTGCGCCAGGCTGGTGCAAGTGTGGCCGTGCTGGAGCAGGAGACCATCGGCTGGGGCGCCAGCAGCCGCAACGGCGGCATGGTGCTGACCGGCCTCAAGCAGGAGATGCCCGCTCTCTTCCGCCGCTACGGCAGCGCGCTGGGGCGTCGCTTCTGGGAGTGGTCGCTGGCGGCCATTGATCACTTGGAACAGACGTTAGCCGCAGAACGGATCGATTGTGACTTTGCCCGCACCGGCCATCTCCTGCTGGCTGCCAAGCCAAAGCACTTTGCCAATATGGCGCATGAGGTCGCATGGATGCGTCGCAAACTGGGGGACAGCGGCACACGGTTGGTCAGCCCGGACGAAATGCATATGGAAATCGGCGCACGGCTATTCTATGGTGGGCTGGCCGACAGCCGCAGTAGCGGCTTGCACCCCGCCAAGTACGTGTTTGGGTTGGCGCAAGCTGCCGCTCGCTATGGAGTCGTGCTGGTCGAACGGGCGCAGGTGACTGGGCTGCAGCGGCGGCCAGGCGGTTTTTCCGTCGGCGTCAGCCGCGGGCTGATCGAAACCAAGGAACTTTTGGTCGCCATCAATGGCTACACTGCCAACCTTGTCCCCGCCGTGCGCAGCGGCATTTTTGCAGTCGGCAGCTATATCATTGTCACTGCGCCGCTGCCGGCGGCCCTGCAGGATGTGCTCAGCCCGCGCCGGCGCATGTTTTTTGACAGCAAGCACTTTCTCAACTACTTCCGGCTCACGCCCGATGGGCGCATGTTGTTTGGCGGCCGGCACGACCTCTCCACCGATCTGGACCCGACCGAAAGTGCCGGCCGCATGAGGCAGCGCATGGTGCAGATTTTCCCGGCGCTGGCTGATGTCGCCATCACGCACAGTTGGAGCGGCAGGTTGGGCGTCAGCTTTGATCTGATGCCGCACGCCGGTTATGTGGACGGTATCCACTATGCCGGCGGCTATGCGGGACATGGCGTCGCCATCGCCGGTTATCTGGGCAAGGAGATAGGCGAAATCATTGCCGGGCGCCGCCCTTCCACCCCTTTTGCGGAGATCAGCCATGCGCGCTATCCGTTTACGCGCTATGACAAGCTTTACCTGCCGCTGATTGCCGCCTGGTTCCGGCTGTTGGATCGGGTGCAGTGATGTATCAACCCTATACTATGAAAAGCCGGCGGGCGGATGGCAGTACATGCTGTACCGCGTCTTGCCACTCGCTGGAAGCTAACCCCTCGCGATCCCTTTCGGCAGATAATATAGGGGTCTATTGCTTTAGCGGCAATAGACCCCCTCTCTAGACGCTATAGTATTGTCTGAATTCGTTCTTTACCGCGCCTGCGCATCCACCACGGCCATAATCGTGACATTGATGATGTCACGCACGTCGGCGCCGGTGGCCAGAACATGGACAGGCTTGTTCATGCCCACGAGGATGGGGCCAATGGCTTCGGCGCCGCCCAAGCGGTTGAGCAGTTTATAGGATGAGTTGGCTGAAGCCAGTCCCGGAAAAACCAGGATGTTGGCGTCGCTTACCTGGCTGAACGGATAGTGGCGCGCCATCAATTCGGGCGTCACGGCCACATCGGCTTGCATCTCGCCATCCACCTGCAGGTCAGGCCGCTGCGCCTTGACGATTTCCACCGCCAGCCGCACCCGCTCCTGGCGCACGTTGGGTGTGCTGCCGAAATTAGAGAAGCTGATCATCGCGATGCGCGGCTCGACGTCGAACATCTTGGCCAACTCTGCTGCGTTCATGGCGATTGCCGCCAACTGTTCAGGATTGGGGTCGATGATCACGGTCACGTCGGTAAAGAAGTAGATCTTGTCTTGCACCAGCATGACATAAACACCGCTGACCCAGCCGCCTGGGCGGGCGCCGATACACTGCATGGCTGGGCGCAGCACTTCCGCATAGTTGTAGCTCAATCCGGCCACAAAGGCGTCGGCGTCGCCTGCCTCGACCATCATCGAGCCAAAGTAAGTGCTCTGGCGCATGAGATCACCGGCGCGCGCTAGTGTGACGCCTTTGCGCTCTCGCTTGTCATAAAATGACTGCGCATACTGCATGCGTTTGGTCGAGCGCATCGGGTCGACGATCTCCGGCGCAAAGTCCAGCCCCAACTTCTTGATCTCGGCGCGAATATCATCCTCGTGTCCCAGCAGGACAGGCACAGCCACGCCGGTAGTCGCCACCTCGTAGGCGGCCCGGATCACTTTATTGTGTTCGCCCTCGCCGTAGACAATGCGCTTTGGCGCCTTGCGGGCCTTGAGTTCGAGCAGGCGCATAATTTGGGCGCTTCTACCCAGGCGGGCGGCCAGTTGATCCATGTAGGCGTCCAGGTCAATCTGGATGCGGGCGACGCCAGTCTCAATAGCGGCCTTGGCGACGGCGGGAGCCACCCACATCAGCACACGCGGATCGAGCGGCTTTGGAATGATGTATTCGCGGCTGAAGCGCAGTTCGCTGAGTCCATAGGCGCGAATTACGCTGTCGGGCACATCTTCCTTCGCCAGCCCCGCCAGGGCGCGAGTCGCCGCCAGCTTCATCTCCATGTTGACGGCGCGCGCCCGTACGTCGAGCGCGCCGCGAAAGATAAAGGGGAAGCCTAAGACGTTATTGACCTGGTTGGGATAGTCGCTGCGTCCAGTGCCGAAGATCGCATCCGAGCGCGCCGCCTGCACCTCTTCGTAGGTGATTTCGGGGTCCGGATTGGCCATGGCGAAGATAATCGGGTCATCGGCCATGCTGCGCACCATTTCCCGCGTGACGCAGTTCGCTACCGACAAACCGATAAAGACATCGGCTCCCTTGAGCGCGTCTTCCAACGTGCGCGCATCGGTTTCGACGGCATATTGCTCTTTGAACTCGTTCATGCCCGCGCCGCGCCCCTTGTAGATGACGCCCTTGCTGTCGCACATGATAAAGTTTTCCAGCCTGGCGCCGAGCGCGATGTACAGTTCGGCGGTGGCAATCGAGGCGGCGCCGGCGCCATTGAGCACGATCTTCACATCCGATAGCTTCTTGCCCACCAGTTCGAGGGCGTTGATCAGGCCGGCGCCCGAAATAATGGCGGTGCCATGCTGGTCATCGTGAAAGACTGGGATATCCACGCGTTTTTGTAGTTCGCGCTCGATATAAAAGCACTCAGGGGCTTTAATGTCTTCAAGGTTGATGCCGCCGACGGTGGGCGCAATCATCTGGCCAAAAAGGACGATTTCTTCGACGCTTTTGGAATTGACCTCAATGTCGAACACATCGACATCGGCAAAGCGCTTAAAGAGCACGGCTTTGCCTTCCATGACCGGCTTAGCGGCGAGCGGGCCGCGGTCACCCAAGCCGAGAATGGCCGTACCGTTGCTGATCACGGCCACCAGGTTGCCTTTAGCCGTATAGTCGTAGGCAAGTTCAGGGTTATCGGCGATGGCCAGAACAGGATAAGCAACGCCAGGCGAGTACGCCAGCGAAAGATCGCGCTGCGTATCCATCGGCTTGGTGGCCGTAATCTTGAGTTTGCCTGGTCGTCCGTGGGCATGATAGTCCAGTGAATCCTGTTTTAGATTCGACATTATATTCTCACTTTCGTCACGCAGGTGGTGTTGGTTGTGTCAACTACACACCAGCGTACATGTGATACCGCTTTGTGGTAATACCAGTTCGTCAGGCAATTCGGGTGACGAATGTCACAAGTTCAAACAATTGCGTCTTTTTGCCTGCTGTAACCGCCGTTATTTTGTCAATCAGCGCACCGTCGCCGGCAGGAAGTAAAAAGCCAGCGCCAGCACGCCATACAGAGCAATCAACATGGCGCCTTCCAGCCAGTTGGACCGTCCATCAAGCGCCACAAAGGTAGCCACGAAGGAAGCGGCCAGCAGGGCGATCACCTCATAGTTGTTGAATTCCAACGTCAGCGGGTGGCCCATTGCCAGCGAAACAAAAACCAAAACCGGCGCAACAAAGAGCGCGATCTGCAGGCTGGAGCCGAGCGCAATGGAAAGGCTGAGGTCCATCTGATTTTTGCGCGCCACTTGGACGGCGACCAGATGTTCGGCGACATTGCCGATAATGGGGACCAAAATAATACCGACAAAAAATTCGGTCAGGTGAAAGGTCTCGCTGACAGCCTCCAGCGAACCGACCAGAAATTCGCTCATAACGGCCAGCCCGGCTACGGCCACCAGCATGATCAGCAGCGCTGTGCGCACGCTCCACGCCGGCGCTTCATGGGGCACGGTTTCGGCGGCGCTGTTGTCTTGATTGGGAGTGCGCAGGGTGTAAAAGATGCTCAAGATGTAGAGCAGCAGCACGACGGCAGCGGTGGTCAAGCTCAGCCACTCGACGCGTGTAAAGTTTGGCTCAATCACCTGGCTGAAGAATGAGGGGACACTGATGACAAAGGCCGCCAACACCACCAGGGTGGCGTCCAGCGTCACCCGCTCGCGGTTGAAGCGCTGCACCCCATGCTTCACGCCGCCCAGCAGCAGGCTGAGGCCGAGAACAAAGAGCAGGTTGCCGAGGATGGAGCCGATAATGGAGGCGCGCACCAGTTCGATGGCGCCGGCATTGATGGCCACCAGCGTGATGATCAGCTCGGCGGCGTTGCCCAGGCTGGCGTTGAGCAGGCCGCCTACCTGTGGACCGGTCTTGGCGGCCAGCGCCTCGGTCGCCTCACCCAACACACCGGCGATGGGTACGATAGCCAGCGCCGCCGTGATGAAGATCACCAGCTCGCCCCAATGCAGCAGTTCCGCCGCAATCGCCACTGGAAAAAAGAGCAGCAGCCAATGGATTCCTTTCATGCACAGTTCCTTTGGTTTGTCTGGCGGTGGATGATTGGGTTATAGGAGGTTGCGGACTTGCTTTTTCATATAGCTGAGCAGCGCGTGCAGACCGCGCACGCGCTGCGGGGTGATTACTTCAGACAGCCCCAGCAGCAGATAGACATCATCAGGCGTATCCAGCACCGCTTGCGGCGAGGCATCTTCCAGCCCTTCCACCAGGATCGACGCATAGCCGCGGATGGTGGGGGATTCGGGCGGAATGTCGAGCGCAAAGCGCACCTTGTTGTCTTCCAGTTCGGTAAAGAGAAAAACCGGCGTCTGGCACTCGTGCACCTGCTCCATCTGATCGCGCTTAGACTGAAGGTGGGCAGGCAGCGGCGGCAGGCTGTCGGAAAATTCCAGCAGGTACTCCAGCCGTTCGTGCGGGGTTGCCTCGCGGAAGTCACTCACGATTGCCTGCAAAGCGGGCGGGCAGCGGTCGATCTTTTCTTGCGTCAGTGTATCCATCGTCCAATCTCATTTCCTGTACAGCGGTTGACCGCCGCATGGTAACGCAGACGCGGGCGGGGCGTCAAGTATATGGGCCGTTGGCCTCGACCGCCGGCCCCGATCTGCGGCCCATCAAACTGCGCGCGTAGGTTTGATGCCGAAACGTCTGCTCTCGCCGTTGGCCAGCCGTGCGCTCACTTCGAAGAAGCCATAGGTGCGGCGTAGAGGGCCGTAGGCGTGATTGAGCAGCGCCTGCAGGTCGGTTGCCATCAGCTTCCAGAGCATTGTCTCCACTTCTTCAATGCGCTGGAGCATAGCAGCCGGCGTGGCGGGGGCGGGAATATCGCCATATGTAGGGGGGCGGCCAAAGCTGTAGGGAAAGGTGACTTCTTCGGCGGGTGTGCGCGGCAAGCTGCCTAACGCTGTGGCTGCCATGCCAAAGGCCAGCAGTTGGTGGCGCAGCCGTTCAATGGCTGGTTCCTCCCCAGATGATGGGTTCGCCTCGGGTTCGCGTTCGCTTGGCTCCAGCCCTAGCTCTTGGCTCAGCGCACCCCAATCGTGCAGCACGCGTTCAAGCAGAAAGCGCAGTTCGGCCTTGCTGGGCGTTTGTGCACTGCGCAGCGAAAGTACAAAACCTTCACGCGCCTGCGCCATCCAGTTGCGCGCCTGCTGCAGGACGTACTGCTCCACTAGGTCGGCGCGATGTGCTGCGCTGCTGGGCCGGCCGGCAAAGGTTGTGCGGCACTGCAAGCCGAGAGCCAGCAGTTGTGTCGTCGTCTCCGCCACTTCGCCGATGCGGGCAAATTCATACAGACCAGCCTCATCTTGCATGACAGCTCCCCTTCTTTGCGCCCTATGCACGTCACCGACAGGCGATTCCATCGGTTGGAAGGCCATTGTATCCAGAATGGACAATTGGTAAAGCGGCCAAAGTGGATCGGGCGGCCCCTACACCACCGGCAGCCACTGCCAATGTTCCAAATAGTGCTCATAGCAGTTGTTGGCCAGCCAGCCCAGCCGTGGCTGCTGCTGCCCGTTCCACTCGCGCGTTTGCCCGTGCCATGCCGCCCATTCCATCCCGGTCACCGCCGCGCGCACCTCTTCGTGTGTGGCGTGAAAGGCCGCCAGCACTACATCCAGCGGCTTAGACGCGTCCGCCTGCATCAGCAAGTCGTTCAACTGATCCAACTCGGACGTTTCCACCTGCTCAGCCGTCAGATCAAACGCCACATGCTCCGGCTCGTCGCCGAGGATGTGGCGGGCCAGCAGGCGCTCCCAGGCGCTGATATGCGCCAGATGCAGCTTGGGCGACCAGCCGCCCTCTGTTTTGCTTTCCAATTGGGCCGGCGTCATGCGTGCGATCAGGCTGTTGAGCCGTTCCCACTCGCGGTCGGTACGCGCCAGCAGCTCTGCATGGGTGGCAGGCAGCTCGCTGTATTGGGCGGCCACGGTGCGGCGAATCTGGTCGACATGCCCCTGGCCGTGGCGGGCGTAGAGTTTTAGCTGGTCTTCCAATGTGACAAGACCATGTTCAGGGTGGAAGCCCTGGCGCGGCCATGCCTCCGCCGGCAGACTCTGCCAAAACTTCACCCAGCGCTCATGCATCCCGTGCAGGATTTGCTGTGACGCCGCCACATCGACATCTTCCGCGTCTGGCAGTGCTGCCCAACGGTCAGGGTCGTATGGCTTGAGCGGCGGCTCCTCCTCGGTGGCGATCAGCCGGCAGCGGACATAGCTGGTCATATGCGAATCGGCCAAATGGTGAATATTCTGCGCCGCCGACCATTCGCCGGGCACAAAGCGCCCGCCCAACTCGTCAGGCGACAAAGCGGCGACCAGATAATTAATTTGGTCAGGCAGGCGGCGAATCTGGTCGATCAGGAGGGAGCGTTCTTGTGTGGTGAGCATATCGGTATCCTCCAATATATTTAGTATAGACAACTGGTACATGTGCAGCCACACCGTCCATGATTATACCATGTGGGGCAGACGGCTGAAGGCATGTTTGCTTTGACACACACTGCCATCGGCGGTATCCTCTGTGCTCAATAAGGCCGCTTCGCCTTGATTCTGAACTTCCTACTCACCTTGTTGAAAGGTAGCTAATTCATGTCACAACCCACCATGCTCGGCCCCGATCTGCCCAATATTCCGTGGGAAGAGCGGCCAGCCGGCGTGTCCGATGTTGTCTGGCGCTACTCCGCCAACCCTATCATCCCGCGTGATGCCATCCCAACTTCGAACAGCATCTTCAACAGCGCCGTCGTTCCCTATCAAGGGGCATTCGCCGGTGTCTTCCGCTGCGATGACAAGCGGCGCGAGATGAATATCCACGCCGGGCGCAGCCGCGACGGCATTCACTGGGAGATCAACCCCCAGACAATTGAGATGCAGGGCGACCCGGAGATCACCAAGCTGGCGTACCGCTACGACCCGCGTGTCTGCTGGATTGAGGACCGCTACTATGTGAGCTGGTGCAACGGCTACCACGGTCCCACCATCGGCCTGGCCTACACACACGACTTTGAGATCTTTCACCAGTTGGAGAACGCTTTTCTGCCCTTCAACCGCAATGGCGTGCTCTTCCCGCGCAAGATCGGGCGCAAGTTTGCCATGTACAGCCGCCCCAGCGATAACGGCCATACGCCCTTTGGCGACATTTTCTACAGTGAAAGCCCAGATATGGAGCATTGGGGCCATCACCGCTGGGTGATGGGCACGAAAGGCGGCTGGCAGTCAACCAAGATTGGAGCGGGGCCGACGCCAATTGAGACGCGTGCAGGTTGGCTGCTCTTCTATCACGGTGTACTTACCTCGTGCAACGGCTATGTCTACAGCTTCGGTGCGGCGCTGCTTGACCTTGACCAGCCTTGGAAGGTGATCCGGCGCGGCGGCCCCTATCTCATGTCGCCGCAGACGCTATATGAATGCGTGGGCGATGTGCCCAATGTGGCCTTCCCCTGCGCCGCGCTCACCGACCCGGCCACTGGACGCATCACGCTCTACTATGGGGCAGCCGACACCGTCACCGGTCTCGCCTTCTGCCGTGTGGATGAAGTGCTGGCCTGGCTGGACGAAAATAACGAACTGTAGGCTGCTGCGGTCTGCACCTATGTGCTTGTAAGAGCTGCAAAAAGCCTCACAAGCACATAGGTGTTACAATGACCCCCATCAACTTCTTCTTGCCTTGCTCGGAGCCGATTATGCCCGCTACTGTTCGACGCACATTTGCGCCTGTGCCCTTTACCGCTGTGACGATTGAGGACGAGTTTTGGATGCCGCGCCTGCGCGCCAATCGTGAACGCACGATCCCGATTGAATACGACCAATGTAAAACTACTGGACGTGTGGATGCCCTGCGTCTCGACTGGCAGCCGGGTCAGAAGGAGCCTCACTACTTCTGGGACTCGGACATCGCCAAGTGGATCGAAGCAGCGGCCTACAGCCTGGCCACCCATCCCGACCCACAGTTGGATACGCTGGTGGATGAAGTCGTGGCCTTGCTAGCTGTTTCGCAGCAGCCGGACGGCTATCTCAACACCCACTACACCTCGGTTGAGCCGGACAAGCGTTGGAGCAACCTGCGCGATAACCATGAGCTGTACTGCGCCGGCCATCTGATTGAAGCGGGTGTGGCCCACTATCAAGCCACCGGCAAGCGGGCGCTGCTCGACGTGGTCAGCCGGTACGCCGACTATATTGCTACGGTGTTTGGCCGTGAGGAGGACCAAAAACGCGGCTACCCTGGCCATGAGGAGATCGAACTGGCGCTGGTCAAGCTCTATCACGCCACTGGTGAACGCCGCTATCTGGATTTGGCCGCCTATTTTGTCGATGAACGCGGGGTGCAGCCGCACTACTTTGACCAAGAGGCGCTAGCGCGTGGGGACGATCCGGCCGCCTACCGCTTCAAAACTCATGCCTACAGCCAGTCGCACCTGCCTGTGCGCGAGCAGCAGGCGGTGGTTGGCCACTCGGTGCGCGCTATGTATCTCTATTCTGCAATGGCCGATCTGGCCGGCGAATTGGGTGATGCTGCCTTGCTCGAAGCTTGTGAGCAGTTGTGGCGCCATCTGACCACGCGCAATCTCTACATCACTGGCGGCATTGGGCCGGCTGCGGCGAATGAAGGTTTCACGCACGACTATGATCTGCCCAATGAAAATGCTTATGCTGAAACCTGCGCCGCCATTGGGCTGGTCTTCTGGAGCCACCGCCTGCTGCAGTTGGCCTGTGATGGCCGCTATGCCGATGTGCTGGAGCGGGCGCTTTACAACGGCGTGATCAGCGGGGTCTCGTTGGATGGGGAGCGCTTCTTTTATGAAAACCCGTTGGCCTCAGAGGGCGACCATCATCGGCAGGCCTGGTTTGACTGCGCCTGCTGCCCGCCAAATGTCGCCCGCCTGCTGGCTTCGCTGGGCGAGTACATCTACGGCCAAAGTGACAACGAGATCGCCGTCCATCTGTATGTGCAAGGTTCGGCGACGCTGAGCATGAACGGGCAAAGTATCACCTTGCGCCAGGAGACCCGCTATCCGTGGGACGGCCGCGTGCAGATCGAACTGATGCTTGACCAGCGTGCTCGCTTTGGGCTGCGTCTGCGCATCCCCGGCTGGTGCCGGCGGGCGCAGGTGGCCGTCAATGGCGAACCGGTGGATATGGAGGGCAAGCTGCGCCGCCGTTATCTCGTGTTGGATCGCACCTGGCAGGCGGGTGATCGCGTGACGCTGGAACTGGAGATGCCGGTCGAGCGGATGTATGCACACCCCGATGTGCGCCAGGATGCAGGGCAGGTGGCGCTGCAGCGTGGCCCGCTCGTCTACTGCTTTGAAGAAGTCGATCTGGCCATCCCACTGCAGCGGCTGCAGCTGCCGGCAGCGTCCGCTCTCAGCCCCTCCTTTCAACCTGATCTTTTGGACGGTGTGGTGGTGCTGACAGGGGAAGGGCTGGCTGCCGTCGAAGACGGTTGGGAGAATGTGCTCTATCGCACGCAGCCGCCGACCTATACACCCATCCCTCTCACCGCCATCCCTTATTATGCCTGGGACAACCGCGCAGCGGGCGCGATGCGTGTGTGGGTGTGGAGTTCGTATGGCGGATAAGCAAACTGTAGATGTGGAGCGGCGCCGTAAAACTGAATCTTCGGGCAGCCGGCAGCGAGCGGAAGCGCCCCAGCGCCGGCATGAGAGCAGCGGCGGCAGCGGAAGTAGTGGGAGCGGCGGCAGCAGTGGCGGCGGCGGTGGGAGCAGCAGTGGCGGCTCCGGCGGTGGTTGGCGGCCGCGCCCCAGCTATGGAGGCGGTTCCGGCGGTGGTCTCTCCGGCGGCAGCATCCCCGGCGGCGGCTGTGGTCTGGTTATCGTTATCCTGCTGGTGCTGGGCGGGACGATTTTTGGTCTGTTCAACAATGATGGCGGCAGTTCTTCCGTGGAAAGTGTGCCGACGAATGGGTCTGTTTACAGCCAGAACAGCGATACTACCGCCAGCCGGCCCGAAGCGACGCAGGCAGCCGTAGTCCAGAGTCAAGATTTGCCGCAGTTGGCCCCTACCATCACGCCGCTTCCGGCTTTATCCGGTCTGAGTACAGAACAGGCGGAGAAGACAGGGCAGACCTGGACAGTGCTTCTCTATCAGGATGCTGACGATAAGGTGTTGGAAAAGGACATTTTCGTCGATCTCAACGAAGCTGAGCGCATCGGCTCCACCGACCGTGTCAATGTGGTGGCGCAGATCGATCGCTTCCGCGGCGGCTTCAGCGGCGACGGCAATTGGGACGAAACGCGCCGCTATTATATTACGCGCGATCAGGATCTCAATCGCCTGGCGTCACAGGTGCTCGAAAGCGGCGAAGCCAATATGGCTGATGGCAATGCACTGGTCGATTTCGTGACTTGGGGTGTACAGAATTATCCTGCCGACAAGTATGTGCTCATCCTGTCGGACCACGGCATGGGCTGGCCAGGCGGCTGGAGTGATCCCGACCCAGGCGGCGCAGCGCCCCGCAACATCCCTCTGGCGCGTGCGCTGGGCGATGAACTGTATCTGATGGAATTGGACGACGCTTTAGCCAAGATTCAGCAGACGACAGGAATGGCCAAGTTTGAACTGATCGGCATGGATGCCTGTCTGATGGCGCATTTGGAGGTGTTTAACGCACTGGAGCCATATTCTCGTTATGCCGTAGCCTCACAGGAAACGGAGCCGGCGCTTGGCTGGGCCTACACTGCCTTTCTGTCAGCGCTGACGGCAAACCCGGATATGGGCGGGGCCGATCTCGCCCGCGCCATCGTTGCCACCTACATTCAGGACGACCAGCGCATCGTTGACGATCAGGCACGCGCGGAGCTTTATGGCCGTAGTTCATTCCTAGACCAGTTGGGTGGCCCCAGTGCAGCGGATGCAGCCGGCCAGATGGAGCAGGATGTGACGCTGACGGCGGTCGATCTGGCGCAGGTGCCGGCGCTCAACACCGCGCTCAACAACTTTGCCTTCGCTATGCAGCAGGTGGAGCCGCGGTCAATGGCCAAGGCGCGCCAGTATGCCCAATCCTATACCAGTATTTTTGGTGCCAGCGTACCGCCCTCCTATATCGATCTGGGTCATTTTGCCGCGCTGACCAAACAAGTGAGCCAAGGCGGAGCGCTTGCCCAAGCGGCTGACGGTATGTTGGTCGCTATCCAACAGGCCGTCGTTGCCGAAAAGCATGGCGACAAGAAGCCCGGTTCGACCGGCATTTCGATCTACTTTCCCACTTCCCAGTTGTACCGCACCCAAGAAGCCGGCCCGCAGTCCTATCTTGCCATTGCCCGCCGGTTTGTCGAAAACACGTTGTGGGATGAGTTCTTGGCCTACTTCTATACCGGCGAGTCGTTCGATGCCAACGCAGTGGGGCCTGCCGGCCCAACTGGGGTCACCCGCGCCCCGGGCAGCACGCCGATTGAAGTGGCGCCCGTCCGTGCATCCGCAGCCAGTGCTGCACCCGGCCGCCCCATCACGCTTACCACGCAGATCCACGGGGAAGACATCGGCTATGTTTATCTCTTCACCGGCTACTTTGATGAAGAAAGCAATTCAATCAGCGTCATCGATATGGACTATCTGGAGACGCCAGATACACGTGAGGTTGGCGGCGTCTACTATCCCGCCTGGCCGGAAGACGGCAGCTTTCAACTGCAGTATGTGTGGGAGCCGCTGGCCTTTGCGCTTGATGATGGGGAAACCCTGGCAGAGGCGCTGCTGATGCCGGAAAGTTATGGTGCGGCGGCTGACCAGACCACCTATACGGTCGAAGGTGTCTACACCTTCGCTGACAGCGGCGAAACTCGCCACGCCCGCGCATATCTGCGCGATGGGCTTCTGCGCCAGATTTTCACCTTTACGGAAGAGAACGGCAGCGGCGCCCCCTGGGAAACCACACCCAGCCCCGGCGACACCTTCACCGTGCTGCAGAAGTGGCTGGACCTCGATGCCGACGGCCAGGTTATTCAGACTGTCTGGCAAGAGGGCGAAACAATCCAACTGGGCGATGCGCCGATCAAGTGGGCAGAACTGGATGCCGCCGCCGGTAAATATGTCGTCGGCTTTGTGGTTGAAGATCTCGACGGCAATCAGCGCCCGGTCTATTTGCGGGTGAATGTAGAGTAAAGAGGTTGAGCAGGTATAAGCGTTATCCAAAATGGCAGCGTGAGAGGAGCAGCGCGTATGCTGGTGGTGCATGTCCATGTATATGTTGTGCCGGATGGGGTGGACGCATTTGTGGCGGCCACGCTTGCCAACGCACGCAACAGTGTGCAGGAGCCGGGTATTGCCCGTTTTGATATTATCCGCGACGACGACGATCCCACGCACTTTGTGCTCAACGAGGTATATCGCTCGCAAGCGGCGACGGTGGCGCACAAAGAGACCGCCCACTATGCCCAGTGGCGCGATACGGTGGCGCCGCTGATGGCTAAGCCCCGCCAGGCGCTGAAGTTTAGCAACGTTTACCCGGATGATGCGGGCTGGTAGAGCCGCCGTTTGCGGATCGTGAAGGATATGCAATAGCCGTGGAGTGCGAATCAGCGCGCTTCAGGCGCGGCGTTGGCTGCTGCTTGGGCAGAGGTTGTGTTTTGAGTGGCGCGGCGCTTCGCAGCGCGCACGACCCGCACAGCGGCCAGCGCCATGACTGCATAGATCGCAGCTGCACCCAAAAATACGCCGCGATAGCCGGCCAGCGCCGCAATCGTGGCGGCAATTAAGGGTGCAATAACTCGCCCCGACGCCTGGACGCTGTTGTCGAGGCCGTAGGTGCTCCCCTGATTGCCGCCAGGCGCCCACAGATTCATCAGTGCCGCCACAGACGGCACCAGCCCACCCAGCGCCAGGCCACCGAGTGCTTGCAGCAGAATCAACTGCCACGTCGTCTGCACCCAGGCTTGTGGCGCAAAGACCACCATCGCAGCCAGCGCCGACGCGATCAGCACCTTGGTGTGGCCGATGCGGTCACCCAACCGTCCCAAGTAGACGGCACTGATGGCATTGGGAACCAGACGCGCTCACGGCTGGCGGGTAACGACCTGGGCCGCCAGATAGGCCAGCACCCCCAGTGACGAATTGTAGACCGCATGGGTGATCATCGCCGTCGTCGTATTGGTGCGCTGGCGCAGGATGCCGAGCACAAGCCCCAGCCCCAGCACGATCAGCGTAGCTAGCGAGATGCCATACTGGCTATGGACAAGGGCAAAGATCACCGATGAAAGTAGCAGGCCGAAGCGTGGAAGAAGCGCGCCGCGGAAGATCGGCTCTTCACCGATGGCGGCCGCCAGCCCGACGGATAAGATGCCAAAAGGGGTGGCGAAGAGCGGCCCCATTAATACTTCCGTGAGCGACTCTACATCCTGGCCGACACCCAGACCGATGGCATTAAAGGCACTTTCCAGCAAGATCACCGCCGGGACGAGGAGCAGCGCCGTGCCCACGCCGATCAGCACTTGGCGTCCGCTGGGGAGCACCAGGCCCAACCGCACCAGTGTCTGTCCCAGTGAGCGGCGGCTGAGCCAGCCGACGCCGATCAGCGCCGTAAGCAGAAAGAGAATATCCTGCGCCCAAAGCGCCGCCAGCGAGAAAGGCTCGGCGCCGGTAACTTGTGTTTGTTGCGTCAACTGTGCGGCGAGGGCGTCGAGGCCGATGCCCAGCGTAAAGCCAAGCGCCAGCAAAGGCAGCATTGTCAATGAGAGGGCCACTGCGTGCACAGGGTGGTCTGGGTCTAGTGGGATAAAACGCGCCACCAGGCGGCGCACCGGTTTCAGCAGCAGCAGGACGCCCACGACGGAAGGCAGCAAGAGGCCGAGACTGAGCCAAAGCGGGGATGCCGCCTGAATAGGAGAGGCAGCGGAACCAGCTGTGAGCAGAAAAACCAAACCGATCAGAAAGGTTGCGCCATAGGCGAGGATCAGCGAGATATAGCTGACGGCCACCGGCGCCATAGCCGGCTGCCCCTGCTGCTGCAGGCGTTCCCCCCAGTTGGCCAGAAAAAGGATCAGGATCAGGGGCGAAAAGATTACAAATATACCGAAAACATCGGACATACGTGGAGGCGCCTCCGCTGCGCGGTCATAAGCCGTCGCCAAGCGTCCGGCTGCTTGCATTGTAACGCAACTTTTCGTAATGCCGCGAGTCACAAGCCGGCAGCAAACGCTCGCACTTCCTCTACACTGCGCTCGCCCCAGAGGAAGTGCGTGTCAAGACTTTTTCTATTTATAAGCCAACGCTTTTAACAAAAGCCCTCGTACTACTTGAATATCATATCCTTCAGGCGGGCGCAGAACGGTTCGAAATGCACCGGTTGCACGGATAGCCTGCACATAGCCGCTTTTATCCTCTAACGCATCAGGCGGGCATCTCAGTAGAATGCCGGGTGGACGCCTTTTCCCATCAAGCATAGCTTCCGGCTCACTTTGCTGTCCGAGGAAATAGCGAATGGTTTTGCCATCGACTCGTAACCCTGCTCGCATGTCCAGCCCACATGCTTCTGCGCATTCCATGACAAGCTGTTGCAGGCGATCCATTTCGGCATCTATTGGCAGCAAAGGTGACTGTCCATCAATCGAAGGAACTCCTGTCTGCCCGATACGATCGAAAGGAATGGCCGGCAGTGGTTTGCCCACTTGCAGATGCTCAACGAGTACATGCAGTAGTTTCACTGCTTCTGCATATAGCACTGCACCAAGCTTGAAATGGTTAGCCTTTTCTACTAAACGTAATAAGTACAAAGCTATCGCCAGCCATAAACGCGACTTGTAGTGCTGATCACCAATCTCGGTCGCAAATTTTTCTACCCGATCGAGGAGCAACTGCTGAAACAGAATTCCAGCTTCGCTAACAAAAATAGGATACAGAATCTGTGCACCTTCTGCCGGAAGATCTACCTGTTCAGGGCGCAGGTGATAGTGGTAGCTGTCGTCAAACAGACGACGGAATAAGGCTACATCTTCGATTAACAGGGCTATATCCATGATATAGTCGCCAGTGTCATCTAGTTTATCCAGATCAATCAGTTTTACATGCTCATAACATTCATCGAGCATTATGTTTCGGCCGTGACAGTCGCCATGCATGAGCATGAGGGACATCGGGCGCAGTATCTCTCGATGATGATAAAGCAAGGACTGATATGTTTCGATTGACTCCAGCCGTGTATCCCCCAACCAGAAGCCTCGAAAGAACTCTTTTAGGCGGGGATACTTTTCCGGCTGGCACATTTCGAGCAGTGCCCTGTCAAGCCTGCTGAGGTAGAGTCGCGATACCTGTAGGCCCACCAAATCACTGTCTTTGCGCCGCGTGCGCCGGTAAATATCAAACAAGCTTTGCGCCACAGCGCTAGTTGTTTCTGTGAGCGTCTTGCGGTCATCCCCTGACAGCTTGTGCCGGTCCAAGGTAGAGAAAATTTGGCGCAACGTCACATAGTCTTCAGTCAGGTCTTCCAGAATCAGATAAGCCGGCGCGGATGATGATGCCACCAAAACTTCCGGCTGGCGCGAGTGTTGCGCGAAATATGGCTGAATATCCGTGCGCAGGCGTTGGTAGCGCTCCACAGATTGCTGCAAGCTGGCTCGCGAGCCGCTCTTGACAACAATAGAGTGGACTTGAAAACGCGAACGGTTGGGATCGATGGCTTCTGTGAGGCCATCAGCGTCCATCGCATAATTAACGCGAAAAACGCGGGCATCCGTAATTCCGCCGGTCAGTTCCACCACTTCACGAATGTAAATTTTTGCGCGCTTACGCACAAGCTGTTCAAACTGGCGGTTGCGCTCCGCTTCCTGCATAAGCTGCGACTGATTTACAGCCTCAAATGCACTGTCCAGCATTTGGGCTATCATATGCTCGCGCAATGTTTCGCCGCTGTAGGTCAGCAGGGCGCGCAGCATCAACGGTTGTAAGTCCGCCTGTCTCTCGTCCCGTTGAAGCTGGTTGCGGTCATAGCGCACGCATACAGAGCGGAAAAACTGAATTAAGGCTGCCTGTGTTTCTTCAACTTGATTAAAATGAGCGCTTAGCTGGATTGCACTGTAAATCGTGTCCTTGGACAGCGGTATATTTGTCGGATGGCGTTCAACCTCTGCCAACATCTCACGCTGCACTGTGGATGCTACAGGATCATCGGCGTGCAGCAATCTACTGCGAATCAGGATATCAAGGGCGTAAGAAGCGTCGCCAATGCTGTTGATAAGCCTGTCCTTATCGCGTTGAGTAGGGTTAGCTGACCACAAATCTAGTTCGCTTTGTACACGCACAAGGATTGAATCGATGACCGACTTCCACTTGGGATCCTGTTCTACTTTTTTACCTAGCTCCAGCAGAGAGTCCGCAACAATAATTGAGCCGAGCAGCGAGTCCTGCATGACCCCATTGAGCAAACCTTGCCCGCTTATGCGTTCGCGCAGTTCATCAAACTCCATTTGAACTTGTTCATCGCCAAACGCATTGAATTTGGCCAACGTCTTGAATCGGCTTGGATGGAGCCTTATGGTGCTCCACTCTTCGCTGTCGTCCAGCAACCCCTCGCTCAGATTAATCAGCCAGTGAAGGCCGGAGTCAATAATGCCATGAAAGGCCTGGAAGTTAAGCAGTTGCAATGCTTCTAGTGCCTGACAGGTATATCGCAACTCGCTGCTTAAGTGACTGCTCTTCCACTCGCCATTACGCTGCTGCGTGGCGCGCAGGAACAGAGCAATATGCGTAGCCAGCCGTGCATTCTGTTCTGTTGGGGTATGGTGGGTGCTGCTATAGTGTTGATTTTGGAAGATGGGGTGCATATTCGGAGGTTCCAGAATTACACTGATATGGTTGCTAAAGTACGTTAAACCATGCGTGACCTATCAATATTGTAAAACAGCTACGCAACCAGGGCAATTAGATTTTAGCTAATTCGAGTCCACTCGCGTCGTCTTCAACAGTGTATTGTCCGCCTCGACCAACGCATAATCCGGATCGAATCCTTCTGCGGCTGGTGCGAGCGGGCGAGCCGCGGCGGGCTGTGCCGCAGGTTGGGCTGCTGGAGAGGCTGTCGCCCCTGCCGGCGGCGCACTGGGCGGTGGAGTGGACGGCGCGCTGGGAGGAGGAGACGGTTGTACGCTGCTGCGGCTGCTGGTTTTTCCTTTTTCCAGCAGGATGTCAGTGTTGAGCGTGCCGCCGGAAAAAATGTTGTGGACGTCTGCTGACGGGTTTTGGATAATGTTGAGCAGATGGACCATGGCGGCTTCCGATAAGTTCGGTGAGGCGTTGCGCATACGGCGGATAAAGTCGGCGCGCGCCGAACTGCTGAAATCGTTGCTCAGCAGTTCCGTGTAGGCGGCGCTGACTTCCGGCGGCAGCGTCAAACCGTTGATCAGCACCGGCGCCGCCGTGACCATAATGCCATGTTGTCCCAATGCGCTGCGCACCGCCGGCTCCAGCGCATTCTGCAGCGGCAGCGCCTTCTCGCCGGCGAAGGGGCTGAAGAGCGCAATGCTGTCCACCCGCTTGCCTTGCCCAGCCGGCTGCGGCGGCCGCTTCTTATACCGTTCGGTGTTGATCTTCTCCATTTCCGTCATCAGGTTCTGGAAGACACGTTTCAGCAAGGTGCGCTGCTGCTCCCAGCGGTCGCCATCGCTGTAATAGAGTTCATCACGGTTCATGAACTGCGGGTCCAGGCGGTAGGAGTAGCGCAGATTGACCACCACCGGCAGCCCCCCTTCGGTAAAGACGTTGGGCACAATCGCTGTAGCTTCGCGCTGCCGCACATATATGCGCGCCACTTCCGCCTCCAGCGGGCGCAGGAGGTAAAGACCCGGCCCAACAGTCCGTTTATATTTCTGCAACTGTTCGATTACCGCTACGTGTCCTTCCGGCACCGTGCGGATACGGCCAATGAAGTAGAAGAGTGCTGAACCCAACCCGCCAATGGTCAGGATGAGAAAAAAGCATTGCAGCAAGATAGTCAGTGATGCGCCGTCGTCGTTCATTTGCCTGCTATGTAATGCTCGAAGACCGGTGAAAAGATGCGCGGGGCGTTGACTTCACTAGTCAGCCCGCGCTTGTAGAGAAACTCGCACATCCAAAGCGGCGGCGTCTCACCGGCCAGCAGGGCCAGAAGTGCTGTTCGTTCGCTGCTGTGTAGATGCTTCCAGATGTGCTCGCAGGCCGTACGCACCGGCCCGTCCTCTTCCGCCAACTGCACGATCCGTTTGGCCGTAACACCAAAGTGCGGCTTGAGCGCCAGCAAAATCGCACGTAGAATACCGCTGTGGCCTCCAGCGCAGCCAAGAATGCGCTCCCGGTCAAGCGACGCAATCGTCACACCCTCTTTGGCGGCCAGCGTGTTGAACATGGCCACGGCGTCGGCAGGGCGATAGGGGCAAAAGGCGTAAACATGGTCGCAGAGCAGTTCGTACAGCTTACTGTTGGCAAAGCGCTGGTTGCCTACTACACATTGCGGCATGCGATGGGTAATGGCAACATAGGCGAAATTGTCGGTAGTGCGCACTTCGTCACGCACATTGCGCAGTTCTTCAAACAACTCCAGCGGCTGATGCTTGATCATCTGTTCAAACTCATCCAGAACAAAAACAATCCGCTGTTCGCCGCTGGTGCACAACTGCTTTACCGTCTTGCGTAATTCGTAGTAGACCGTCTCGTCGCTGATCGCCGGCAGCGTGTACTGCACTTTGGCCGCGATCGGCTCCAGTTCGTGCAGCATGGCGCGATAAAGCTGGGCCGGCGGCTGCATCCCAGGAGCGCAGTTCACGGCGACAATGTGCGTTTTCTGCGCCAGCGACAGCGGCAGCCGCGCCAGTACTTCAGGTTGGGTGATAAAGGTGACAAGGTTGGATTTGCCTGAGCCGGCCAGCCCAACCAGGCACATTGAATAGCCATGCTGCGTTGTGGCCAGAATGGTATCGACCACCTCGCTGCGATAATCGAGGGTATAGCGATTGAGGATCAGCGCCATATGCCTACGATACGTCTTTGTTGGTCGCCTGTCAATAGGCGAAATTCCCTAATTTTTTCCCGTTGCCACTCTTATAGAGACCCCACCAGCATATCCAGTCCGGCGCGCAAGGTAGCGCGCGGGCAGCCGTAGTTGAGCCGTACAAACCCTGCGCCTCCTTCGCCGAACCATTGGCCGTCATTGACTGCAACCTTAGCCTGTTTGAGAAAGAAGTCTGCCGCTGTTCCTTCAATGCCGAGGCTGCTGCAGTCCAGCCACAGCAAATAGGTGGCCTCTGGGCAGGTCACGCGCGCAGCAGGCAGCCGCTCGTCCAAATAGGCGACCGCAAAGTCGCGGTTGGCGGTCAGATAGCTGTTCAACTCCTGCAGCCAATCGTCGCACGAGGTATAGGCCGCCTCCGCTGCCACCATGCCCAAAATGTTGAGGTGCGGCACAATACCGTTGGCTGCTGTCTCCAACTGCTTGCGCAGGGCGGCGTTCTGGACAATGGCAAAGCTGGCGCCCAGCCCCGGAATGTTGAAGGTTTTGCTGGGCGCCATCAAGGTGATCGTGCGCTGGGCGATTTCCGGCGCCAGCCTGGCGATGGGGATATGCCGGTTGTCTGCCATCAGCAGGTCACAGTGAATTTCGTCCGAGCAGATCACCAGGTCATGTTCCTCACACAGCGCAGCCATCTGCAGCAGTTCCTGGCGCGAGAAGGCGCGACCCACGGGGTTGTGGGGGTTGCAGAGAATAAAGAGCCTGGTTGTGTTATCGATGGTCGTGGCGAAACGGTCAAAATCCACTGTATAGTGCAGCCGCTGTCCTTGCGTGCTGACAGCCAGGGGCGCCACCTGCAGCTTGCGCCCCTGGTTGGTGGGTGCGCTCAGAAATGGGCCGTAGACCGGCGTATGGACGGCGACTCCGTCTCCGGCCTGGCCCACGGCACGGTTTACGACATTCAGGCCGGAGACCAGTCCCGGCAAGAAGACAATGTCCTCCGGCTGGATCGTCCAGTTGTACAGCCGCTGCATCCGCTCCACCAGCGTGGCGCGCAGCGATGGCGAGTCCCAGCCATACCCAAAGACGCCGTGCGCCACCCGCTGCTGCAGCGCATCGATGATCGGCTGCGGTGACCGTACATCCATGTCCGCCACCCACATCGGCAGCACATCCTCGCCAAAGTAGCACCACTTGGCGCTGTCGGTGCCGCGGCGCTGCGGCGCAACATCAAAATTGATAGCCATCAGTTCAGCCCCTTATCGCCCATTTCGTCGATTTGTAAATGCAGCCCTTTTGGCGTGCCTGTCCGGTAGGCTGCACGCGCCATTGCCGATGTGGCAATGGGTGAAGTAGCAAAAATCAGCACGATCAACAGAATCATGCGCCAAAAGAGATTGATGTCCCAGAAATATACGCCGGCGCTGAGCAGCAGACAGCCCACGCCGATCGTAGATGCTTTGCCTGCTGCATGCATGCGCGAGAAAATGTCCGGCAGCCGCAGCAAGCCGATTGCGCTGATCAACATAAACAGCACCCCCACCGTGGCGAGTAAGGCTGTGGCCATTTCTTGTATGGTCATCTCTGTCACAGTTGTGCCCTCCGCACCGGCTGCCTGGCATTTTCATTCATCGTCGCGCTCCCAGTCCTGCAGATTTGCACGCTCCATATAGCGCGCAAACATCATCGTCCCCACAAACCCCAGCACCGCCACGATGATGGCGGCATCAAATAAAGCAGGCGCATCATAGATCATCGTGTACAACGCCATGATGCCTACGGCATGAATGGCAATGGTGTCAAAGGCTACGGTGCGGTTGGGTGGGTTTGGCCCCAAGTATAGGCGTATAAAACACAAGAGCAGCGAAATTCCGAGGATTGTCATCAGAACCATCAGCCATAGATCAAAGCTCATGTGGATTCCTCCGCGCGTGTAAAACGCAAAATGCGCCGCTCGAATTCACTCTGAATGGTGTGTCGCAGCGCCTCCGGATCATCGAGCACCAGGCTGTGCACATAGAGCACGTGCTGCTTGCTGCCGTCCGCTGCTTGCGTGACGGCCACATCGACGCTGAGGGTGCCTGGCGTCAGGGTAATGGAAGTAGCCAGCGCCGCAATCTCAAAGTCGGTTTGTGCTTTCATTGGAATGGCGGTGATGCCCTGGCGCAGCGCCGGATTGGGCGACAGCACGATCTGCGCCACGCGCACGCTGCTGAGAACGATATTCCAAAGCAAGAAGATGAGAAAGGCCGTCGCCGCCCACGTGCGCCGTCCATAAGGGCGGTAGAGCAGCGCCAGCAGCACAAAGCCGACGCTAAAGCCCAAGATATAGTCACCTGGTCCTGCCGCAGGCTGAAGCGCATACCAGACGCCGCCCAGCAGCAGATTTAACAGCAGCACAACTCCCAGCCTCATGGCAGTTCCCCTCCCTGCTCGCTTGGCAGGCTGCCTGCATAGGTGTTTTCTTGAACCAAAGACGGGCCTAACTCCTGCGGGGCGACAGCATTGATATAGCCCTGGCGATCGATGGCTTGCGCCGCCGCCACCTGCGCCACCTGCAAGACCGGTTGGGCAAAAATTCCCAACAGCAGACTCAGCGTCACCAAAATGGCGGCGGGAGTTACCAGCATAAAGTTGATGCTGGGCTGCTCCAGATGCGGGCGCGGCGCATAGGTGCGTTTGGGCTTGCCCCAGAAGAGATACTGCCACAGCCGGATCATACTCATGGTGGTCAGCACGCTCACTGCCAGGCTGACGCCGGCGATCCAGTAGTTGTGGGTGGCAAAGGTGGCCTGCAGCAGCCCCAGCTTGGCTACAAAGCCGCTGGTGGGGGGAAAGCCGGCCAGCGCAAAAGCTGCCACGAAGAAGATCGCAGCCCGCACCGGTTTTGTGGCGGCCAGCCCCCCTAATTCACTCAGCTTACCCGTGCCGGTCTCCAATTCGATGTGGCCGCCGCCCATCAGCAGCGCGGTCTTTACCAACTGGTTGTGCACGACAAAGAGGATTGCCAGCGCCAGCCCAAAGCCAACCCCATAGGGGCTGGGGCTAAGCGCCACCCCCAGCCCCATCAGCATATAGCCAATCTGGCTGATGATGTGGAAGCTGAGCAGGCGGCGGATTGTCGGCTGTGCAAATGCACCCAGCACGCCGATTACCATTGTCAGCGCCGCCATGCCGAAGAAAAGCGGCTGCCACGCCACCAGCAGGTTGGGAAAGAAAAGTGGAAAGGTGCGAAAGAGCGAGTAGACGCCTACTTTGGTCAGTACGCCGCTAAACAGCGCCGTAACGGCCGGATGCGGCGTGTGATAGCTGCTGGGCAGCCAGAAGAAGAAGGGGAACATGGCTGCTTTGCCGGCAAAGGCAATCAGCAGCAGTCCGGCGATCAAGGTTTCGACGGTTGACGGCGCATCAGTCATACGCTGGGCAATTTGCGCCATGTTCAGCGTGCCCAACATGCCGTAGGTCAGCCCGGCGCCCAGCAGCAGCATCATTGACCCCATGATGTTGAGCACCAGGTAGCGAATGGCGGCATTGATCTGGCTGGGCGTGCCCCCCAGCGCCAGCAGCACGAAGCTGGACATCAGCAGCACTTCATAAAAAACGTAGAGGTTGAACAGATCGCCGGTAATAAAGGCCCCGTTCATCCCCATCAGCAGCAGCAGCGCCATTGGGTAATAGCCCAGCCGCTCGCGGCGCGGATTGAGGCTGGCCATAGCATAAGGCATGACCAGCAGCGCCAGCAGCCCACCGGATGTGAGCATGATGCCGGTCAAGGCATCGGCATAGACCGTAATACCATAGGGCGCCGGCCACGTCCCTACTTGCAGCACCAGCCGCCCGGCGCTCAGGGTGTAGGCCAGAACCAGCAGCGCCACCAAAAAATTGAGCACAACCGCTACCGCGGCCAGCACCCGCTGTACACGCACGTAAAAGGGGGGGCGCAGCAGCAGCGCAACGATTGCCAACGTAGCAAAAGCCAACGGTATGGCGACCGGCAAAGCTAATATGTTAGGCGAGAGTGTCATCATCCCCTACACTTCCCGGTATTTCTTCATGCGCTACTTCCGCCTCTGCTTCGGGCCGGTCATATACTTCATCAAATTCGTATTGAAAAATGTCGTAATCGTCCGCCGCTTCGTGATAGGCGTCCGGCCCTGCACCCAGCAGCCCGGATCCCAACATAAAGGGGTCGGCTGCACTCATCACCGTCGCCAACTCACCGGGAGCTAAATCGCCTCCCGTCAATGCATCGCGACGGCTGACCAGCACCACCAAAAAGGCGGTTACGCCAAAGCTGATGACGATAGCGGTGAGTATCAGCGCCTGTGGCAGCGGATCGGCAAAGGTGCGTGTCGCCAAGAGTTCGGCCACATTCTCCTCATGCGGCAGAATCGGCGGCGCCCCATGTTGGAGCGCACCAGCGCCAAATAGGGCGAGATTGATTGCATGGGTAAACAGCGCCAGCCCTAATACGACCTTGATCTGCCCACGCTGCAAGATCAAAAGGGCGCCGCAGGCGAATAGAACCCCCACCAGGACAGCCAGAAGCCATGCCGTCACTGTCACTAGGCCACCCCCTCCCAATTGTCTTCGTCTTCGTCTTCCTGCACATCACCCTGTTGGCTAAGGTTAAGCAGATAGGTGGTCGTCATGCCTACCACTACCAGCATGACACCCAAATCAAACAGTTGAGGCGTACCCAGCTTTAGCTCCATACCGCCCAAGTACAATTTTGTCCACATCCCCTTGAAAAAAGTGCCTCCATATAGCCCAATCAGTGCAGCCGTGACGGCAATCAGCAGCCCTCCCCCCGTCAGCGGCAGAAGATAGCGCCCGATACGATTGCGTACTTCGGGCGCCCCACGCGCAAGGATATGTAGAACGATGGCGGCGGCCACACTCAATCCGGCGATAAAACCACCGCCGGGATAATCGTGCCCGCGCAAGAAAAGCATGATGGCCAGCATCCCCAGCACGGGCGTCAGAATCAGGTCGACCAGGCGCAGATAGATTTCAGTCATCGCTCACTCCCATCGTTTGCGGCTCCACGGGCGCGCTTGGCGCTGGTTGGTCGCTGCCCATCAGCCCTTGCAGGCGGCGGTTTAACTGCCGCCGCAGGGCGTGTAACTGCGGGCTGCGCAGCACGGCATAGCCGCCCAGCGCTGCCAGCCCCAGCACCGTAATCTCGCCCAGTGTGTCATAGCCGCGAAAGTCCACCAAGATAACATTGACGACATTGCCGCCCTGGCCCAATGGCAAGGAATTGGCGAGGAAGTAGGGGCTGATGCTTGGCCCTACCTGATAAAACTGGCTGGCCAGCACAACCCCCATGCCGAACAGCCCCATGCCTGCCGCAATGGCCCAGCGCAGCGGGCGACGTGTATCGACCAACGGCTTGTCGGGCTGTACGCGGAAAAAGACCAGCACCAGCAGGATCACGGTCAGCACCTCAATCAGGAGCTGCGTCAACGCCAGGTCTGGGGCGCTGTAGAAGACAAAGAGCAGGGTGACGGCGATGCCTACGACGCCCAGGCTGATGATGGCGCTCAAGCGTGAAACGGCGCGAACCGTCGCCGCGGCAGCCACTGCGGCGACACCCATAATGAGAAATTCCAGTGGCAGCGGCGGCTCACTGCCAAATGCCGGCAGCGCACCCCAGTCCACCTGCCAAAAAGCCAGCAGCACAACGCCTATGCCTGCCATCAGCGTCACTGCCGCCTGCGGCGCCATCGGCCCGCCTTGCACCAGTTTGGTCAGCCGATACGCAAAACCGTAGATGATGTCGATCGTGCGGTCGTAAAGATGGACGCCATTGAGCCAGGGCGGTGTTGTCTCCAGCCCGGCGCGCAGAAAACGGCGCACCACGACCAGCAGCATTCCGACGGCAAGCACACTCAGGCTCATGATCATCACCGGTGTCCAGCCGTGCCACAGCTTGAGCGTCTTATCCACCGGCGCACCGGCAATCGCCCCCGCCGCCGCAGCGAGCAGCGGCTGGAAAAAGCCGATGCCCAGCGCCGTCAATGCGCCAAACATAGCGAGCAGCAGCGGGGCCAGCACAAAGCCAAAGGGTGGTCTATGCTGAAGCTGTGCCGGATGAGGATCGTCCGCTTTAGCGCGCAGGAATCCCTCCCACAGCAGCGTAAAAATGGCCGCCGCGCCGGCCACTGCCATCACCAATGAGGCGACCAGCCCGACAGCGCCGAGCAGCGTCGCATTGGCCATTGCTTCCCCATGTGTCCAAAGGTGGTAGAATTCGTCAAGCAGCAGTTCTTTGGCCAAAAAATTCCAGGTTGGTGGTACGCCCGCCATCGACAGCCCGGCTAAAATAGCCGCTACCGCCACCCAGGGCAGCGTGCGCCATAAGCCCGCCAGCCGGCGCAGGTCGCGCGTACCCATAGAATGATCGACGATGCCGGCTATCAGGAACAAAGGCGCCTTGTATAAAGCGTGCGCTGCAATTGTCACCGTCACGATCAGCATTGCCTCGGCCTGGCCAAAGGCGAGCAGCATCACCATTGTTCCCAGCGCGCTGATTGTGGTGTAGGCCAGGATTGCTTTCATGTCGCGGTAGCGGATGGCGCTTACGGCGCCCAGCACCATCGTGATGCCGCCGATGACGAACAGCGGCCAGAACCACAGGGGCGATAAGGCAAAGGTAGGATGCAGCCGCGCCAGCAAATAGACGCCTGCTTTGACCATGGTCGCTGAATGAAGGTAGGCGCTGGCGGGTGTAGGCGCTGCCATTGCGCCCGGCAGCCAAAAGTGAAACGGCCACTGCGCCGACTTTGTAAATGCACCGAGCAGCAGCAGCCCCAGCACCCACGGGAAGACGGGCATATTGATCAAGCCAGGCTGCGCCAGGATTTCATCAATTTGATAAGTGCCTGCCGTTTGCCCCAATAACAGCATTCCTGCCAGCATCGCCAGCCCGCCTACAGTTGTGACGATCAAGGCTCGCCGTGCGCCCTCGACCGCTCCCTTGTAGCCACTCTTGAAGGCAATCAGCAGGTAAGAGGAAATGCTGGTGCCTTCCCAGAAGATGTAGAGCAGCAACAGGTGGTTGGCCAGCACAAGACCCAACATGCTGGCCATAAAGAAGAAAAGCAGCAGGTAGAAATAGCCTTGCTGCTCGTCATGTTCATAGTAGTAGTGGGTGTAGAAGGCAATGCAGGCGCCAATGCCCGTCACGATCAGAGCAAAGAGGAGCGAAAGCCCATCCAGGCGCAGCGACAACGCTAGCCCCAGGTCAGGCGCCCAGGCATAATTTTCGACTAGCGTCTGGCCTTGCACAATGGCGGGCGCCTGCCACAGCAGCCATCCAGCCACAGCTGCGGGCGGGGCGGCGGCAAGCCAGGCAAACCAACGGGAACGGTGGGGGCGCAGCAGCCATAAAGCAGGTCCTGCCAAGGCCAGCACGGTGACGCAAAGAAATAAAGCAGTCAAGGGCATCCAACTCTCGCCATTCCAAAATTCGTATGATTGGACAAGCCCACCCTATAATCCGGCTGGCGGGCCATTCTCCCCAGGATACCCCACGCTTCCGCAATCGTGCAAACAAAACGGCTGATTCCTGACAACCCTCACTGGCCGCAAGTGCGATCAAAACGTCAAATAAAATAAAAGACACCGAGCTTCACAGTGAAACTCGGTGTCTGACGAAAGTCGTCTGCGAACCAGCTTTTATTTCAGCGCTGCCGGCAGGAAGAGCGTGGTCGTCAACGTCACGCTGCTGATACGAGTCGCTACCTGTGCGCCGTCTGCTGCCGTATAGCTGTTGACCAAGACAGTGCTGTCGGCGGTTACATTGGCCCCCACGAGGGTGGCGTCGCTCACCGTGTAGTCGCGACTGCCGATGCGCCAGCTAGCCGCTGCCACGCCGGCGGCTGCCGCAGCCATGCTGTCGTCCATCCGCTCGATCTTGCCGATGTGGTCGTCGTCACCGCCGCCTGGCAGCACGTGCGTCTCCAGTTCGACAATGCGGCGCGTGTCGCCTTCCATGAAGTACTTGACTTCGACAAAGACCCCCACGTCCAGCAAGCCGTTTTCTTCTTCAAACTTGCTGTTTGCGTCTGCTTGGAAGATCACACCGCCAATTGACCACTCACCGCTGAAGCCATCGCTGGGCATGGCATCAACAAAGCCGACCAGCTTGAGCAGCCCTTGCGGGTCGCCGGCTGTAGGAGGCATGGACTTGATTTCCTTGGCAATGCGGCTGCCTTCAGCATCGACCAGATATTCCACCTTGACATTCTGGCCGGCCACCAGCGCACCATTCTTGGCGTTCAGTTCGGTGGTGGCGGTGACAGTGTACGAGATGCCGCCTATCTGCCACACACCCAAGCCGCCATCGGCTACGCTGTCGATGACGCCAAAAGCTTTGCCATCGTGCGTCATGTCACGGTCGCCATGCTCACCGTCTTCGTCATCATGCTTCGTGTTGACGCTTCTAATCTCTTTGGCCAGGAAAGTTCCGTCCTGCTGAATCACAAACTCGACCTTGACAAATTCTCCTACTGTAAATGCGCCGCGCTCTTGGTCAAATTCCGTGGCGGCATCGGCCTGAAACGTGAGGCTGCCGACCACCCATTCGCCGATCAAGGCCGGCGGGAAGCTGACCAGCCTGGCGTACAGTTCGCCTTTGCCTTCATGCTGATCTTCGCCATCGTTGTCATCATCTTCTTTGCAGTTCATCTCACGCTTGGATTGCAGCTCGCGCACGGTGCTGTCATCTTGTGTCAGCTTTACCTGCACGCAAACGCCGACTTCAATCGGGCCATACTTCTGTTTGATTTCCGTCTGCTCCGTAACGGTATAGACGCCGCCGGCGATTGTCCACTGGCCGATCAAGCTGCCCGTAGGCATGGCCTCGACCAGGCCTTTGATTTCGCGCCCTTCTTTGTCGCCACCGTTGTCCCCACCGCCGTTACCGCCACCACTGTTGCAGTCACGGGCAGGCTCACTGTCCAGTTCGCGTACTGTCACCTGGTCGGGTTTAAGGTTGACTTTGACGCAGACGCCCACAGCAAATTCCCCCTCGCTCTGGTTAAACTGTGTCTGTGCCACGGTGGTGTACTGCTTGCCGCCAATTGTCCATTCGCCGACCAATGCACCTTCCGGCATGACTTCAATCAGTCCATAAACCTTACTGCCTTCGCCATCCCCACCGACTTGGTCGGAGCTGTCTGTCTGCTGTGCTGCGCCAGGAAGCGCAGCCGCACTGGCGTGCACACTCATGCCGAACAGCGGCAGCAAAACACCGCCGATCAGCGCGGTCAACAGCATCTGCCACCCGCGTAAGCCTCGTGTCGATTCCTTCATGGTTCCAATCCTCCTGAATTTTGGGCGCTACTGTTGCTCTTAAGTTGCGGCGCAGCGCCTGCCTTTGGCGCTGCTGCTCTATAAGAGGAGGAAAGGAGGGCAAAAAATACATCGGACTCTTGATTCGACCGCAATCGGAAAATCAGCGCTGCGTCAGCAGCACGGGTAGATACAATTTGGCGTCCGCAACCGGCTGGCTGGGAACCAGCGCGGCGCCGATGTTCAGCAGCCGTCCCAACTTGCCGGCATATTCATGGTTGAGCTGGTTTGGGTCAGTTCCTGTATCGACCAGCATCTGCGCCAGCTCGGCTGGACTGGCTGCCGGCAGCTTTTGCCGCGCCAGTGCCGCTGCGCCTGTCACAAAGGGTGTTGACATGGATGTACCGCTCCAGGTGGCATAGAGAATTGAGAGCGAAACCGGCACGGTGGAGGTGATTCCCACACCGGGAGCGGCGAGATCAACCCAACTTTCGCCATAGTTGGCAAAATCAGCTTTGTGATTGCCGGCATCGACTGCCGTCACCCCTATGACGCCTGGGTAGGCTGCCGGATACTGCGGCGTCTCGGCATTGTCGTTGCCTGCTGCCGCTACGATCAGTACGCCGCGCTGCTGCGCCTGCGCGATGGCATCAGCCAGCACATTGGAGTCGAAGTCGGAGCCAAGACTTAAGTTGATGACGTCAGCGTGGTTGTCCACCGCCCACTCGATGGCATAGGCCAATATATACGTGCTTCCGCGCCCGTCTACATCCAGCACGCGAATGGGCAGAAGCGTACTGTGCGGGGCAACCTGCGCAATAATGCCGCTGACGTGGGTGCCGTGACCCTCTGCTGCGCCGCCCGCCTGGCCGGCCTCCGGCCCATCCTGCGGAATAGTATCGTCGTTTACCAGGTCGCGACCTGGCAGCAAACGGCCGGCAAAGACAGGATGGCCGGCATCAATGCCCGTGTCGAGCACAGCGACCGTCACTCCATCACCCCTATAGTAGGCGTGGGCAGGGGCGAGGTTTACTTGCTGGAAAGCCGTCTGGTTGATATAACCCGACGCATCGCTGCTGCCCCACTTCCAAGTGCGATAGGGGTCGCCCTGTGGATCGGAGGGAATTTCGCTGACATAGTTGACCTCCGCCCACTTGACATTGGGGTCGCTTTGAAGTGCGCCGGCGGCCTCCTCTTCTTTGCCTTCTTCACCTATATTCAGCCGATAAATGGCAGCCGAAGCCAGGAGAGAGGCGAGTTCACTCAATTTGTACTTTTGATAGCGCGGTTCGGTGAGGACGTCGGTGAGTACGGCAGACGAGGTGAGGCGCACTACTAACTCGCCCGCCTCAAATTCGTTAGGGCGCAGCCGCTTGGCCAACAGCGTGCCGTCCGGTTGGCGCTGCCCTTTGGCTTCCACCCAGACGCCGGCTGCAGGCGGCACACCGTCAAAATCGCTGACTTCGGTTTGGGCGGTGACGACGACCGTCACTGCGCTGCGCGCTTCCAATACGACCCAATCGCCGATAAAACCAGTGGATGGTGTGGTCAGGACGCTGCCCACCACTTTGTTTTTGTCGCCTTTGGCACCTTCCCCGTCTTCACCACCATTGTGGGCAGGTTGGTAATCCTGTTGCATTTCCTGACTGCCTTTGGCGGCGGCTGTCTGCAAGGTAAAAAACAGCATTGTCGCAGCGATAGCGGCGGCTAGAGCGACGACTGCCAGTACATTGTGCTGCCGTTGGCTTGTCGGCTGCATAGTGTTCCTCCTCAATTGCTTATTGGCAATCCAAATTATCAATCCAGATCGCCGATTACTACATAAGGGGCCCAGTAGTAAGGATGGCGCTGGTCGCGGGCTGCTTCCTGTTGAACAGCGCGCAGGGCGGCGGCCGGGCGCATCGCCTGGCCAATCAAATGGGCATAGAATGTATCCATCATATAAGCGGCGCTAGCGTCATGAACATTCCATAGGCTGACGGCCAGCGATTCGGCGCCGGCGCCCAGAAAACCACGCGCCAGCCCGATCGCTTCGTCATTACCCTGTACTTGAACGGCGCCGCTTTCGCAGGCGCTGAGCACCACCAGGCGAGCGCGCAGCGTCAGCCGGTAGATCGAGCGCACATCAAACCAGCCATCCGCCAGCTTGAGGGCCGAAAAAAATGGGTTATCGGCGCGGAAGACACCATGCGTGGCGATGTGCAGCACATCCCCGCTCTGGGCTGCTTCTTGCAAACCGCTTTCATTTGCCTGGGTGTGTAAAAATAGATGGGCCTGCGCGAAGTGCCTGGCTGCCAGTTGCACCTCGCGCTCCGCCTGCGGAATTGCAGCATCGTGCAGCGCCAGCGCTGCCAGTGATTTTAACGGCGTCCGGTCTGAGCGCCTTTGGTGTACGGCCAGACTGGCGCTGGCGGCATAGCTGATTTCATAGGTTTCCAGCAGGTAGTGTTCGCCGTCCCAAAAGGCGTGGAAGGGCGCCTGATGCAGTGAGCCGTAAGGAATGACCAAAAGGCGTTGCGCATGATGTCCAGCGAGCAGCTCTTGCACGGGGTCAATCAGCAGTTCGTGCAGCCGGCGCAGTGCCCCCTGTGCCCCTGCCAGCAAACGCGCTGCATGGCGCGCCGGATAGCCCACCCCAATTTCTACACGCCCCAGTTGAAAACGCAACTGCGCCTGCGCCTCTTGTACGGCGGCGGTGGTTGTAATGTTGCGCACCACAGCCGCACGGTCGGGCGCAACGATAAAAGCCAGCACTTCTTCAGCGGCCATAAAATAAACCAGCGCGACCTGATCGTGCGCCAGTTTTTGCTGCAGTTGCGGTAAAGTCACCGGCTGAGCCTGCTCCAGCCATTCACTACGCTGCCATTCGAGGCGCTGCAAAGTAGCTTCCTGTGCACGAATTTCTGCAGCCAATACTGAGATCAATGTATCTTCCGGCCCCCGGCTGCCATCTTCACTCTCTGCACCGCCCAACAGTTGGTTGTAGAGCCAGTGGAGACGGCGGCGGGTGACGGTCATCTGCTCACGCATCTGCGGCGTCAGATTGGCCGCCGCCTGCGCACTGTCGACTGATGTCAGCAGCCGTTCGAGCAGCGAGCGTGAGCGGGCGCGTTCCACAACCGCAAAGGCATCGGCGAGTGTCGCAGCGTCGGGCTGGGGCGGCTCCAGCAGGCTCAGCACCAGGTCGACATAAATTACGCTCTTGTCGCTGAGGAAGGAGGTGCGCAACTCCTCAATCGGCAGCAGCCCACGCTGCGCCTCAACCAGGTCAAGTGCACGGATAAACAACTGCTGTGCGGCAGCGCTGCGCCCTTGGGCGCGCTCGATCTGGCCGGCAACATGCAGCAGTTGCAAATGAAGATGGGGCAGTGCGCTCTCGCCGGTATCCAAAGTGGTGAGTTTCAGCGCACTTGCGGCGGCAGCAATCGCCTGGGCGGCACGATTCAAGTTGCCGGCAGCCAGAGACGAGCGGGCAGTAAGCAGATGAAGCTCGCAGGTCATAGCCTGGTCCCAGGACTGGGCAGGCTGATCGGCGCTAGACTGCTGCTGCGCCAGGAGAGCTGCAATATGTCCATCTACAGCGTCCAGGTCGTCGTCTTGCAAAGCGACAGCCGCTTGCGCCAGCCGCACGCGGTGCTGCCAATAGTCGTTGTCTAGTTCCGCGTAGAGAGCGGCGGCAGCGGTGAGCGCTTCATTTGCGGCGGGCGTATCTTGGCGTTGCCAGGCCAGGCGGCCGCTCAGGTAGAGCGCCTGTCCCAGTTCGTAGCGCTGCTGCGCAGCAGCCAGCAGTTGCCGCGCGCGCTGCAGCGCTGTCGAGGCTTCAGGCAGCAAATTGAGCGCTAGATAGACGGTTGCCTGTTCTAGAAATAGTACGCCGGCAGTTGGCCAAAGCTCCTGCGCAGCGTCTACATCCATCGTGCCCAGCAGATCAAGCGTGGCCTTATCAAACTGGGTCACGGCTTCCGCATAGCGACCTGTGCGGGTGTAGAGATGGCCCAAGTTGGTGTGCGTCTGGCCGCGTTCGCTCTGTGCAGCAGGCAGGCTGAGCCGTTCTAGCGCACTTGTGAGCAGCCTTTCGGCTTCTTCTGGACGGTCGAGGTAGGTGTGGGCCAGCGCCAGGTCACGCTCAATCAGCCCCAGCCGGATTTGCAGATCGGCGGCAGAAGCCGGATCGGCCAGCGCCAGTTGTGCAAGGTGCTGTGTGCGCAGTTCCTCGTTGATCGCCAGCGCTTCGTCGAAGTGCTCCTGGTAGCTGAGAAGCGTCGCCAAGTTTTGGCGCGCATCCCACAACTGCAGTCGCACACTGTCGCCTGTCAAGCTCTCGAGGGTGGCGATTGCGGCGCGAATGGCCGCTTCCGCTTCCGCAAAACGCGCTTGCATCGTCAACAGTTGGGTCAGGCCTATTCCGCTGCGCGCCAGACCAGCGGCATCGCCAGCCACTGTCCAAAAAGTGCGCGCCTGCTGCAGCGAGCTTTCAGCCGTTGTCCAATCGCCCTGCTCCACCGCCAGCCTTGCTTGCGCATAATGAAAAAGCGCGCTGGCGCCTGGATCGCCCCCGGTTGTGGCAAGCCAGGTGGCGAGTAAAGGTAGCCAGCGAGCGACCATGGCCGGCTGTGTGGGGGCATTGGCAAGCGCCAATTGTGCTGCTTCTTGCACAGCGCTGGGCGTCAGCAGTTGGTGCTGCGCAAGTGTGGCGAGAGCTTGGGCAGGCAGTTGCGCGGCGAGCTGCGTCAGAAGTTCAGCACTGAGGCCATTTGCCATTACATGATCTCCAGCCTCTCGATGTCGATCGTCGGCCCACTTGCAGAAACGATGCTCATGCCGTAGACACCGGGTGCAATTCCATGCTGTGCAAATTGACCCTCGGCATTGGAATTTGTTTCGTAGCGTATAGCGCCGCCTGCATCCAGCCACTGCACCAGCATTGGCGCAGGCGCATCAGCCACGATGATCTCGCCGCGGATGCGGAAATGATGGTCATCCGGCTCAACCAGAAGTTCCACCTCGGTCTGTTCGGTCGCATAGAGCAGACGATAGGCTGTGGCCGCCGCAGCGCTGCGCACCCCTTGCAGCGTAAGCTGCCGGCGGCTGTCCCACACCAGCAGCGCGCTGATTTGCTGCCAGACCCTGCTAAGCGGTGAAGGCAAACGTTCAACTTCGTCAAACAGCGCCTGATAGCGGTCGAGTGCAGCCTGTGCAGGCCGGCTTTTGCGCGCAACAACTAATTCTTGCGCCAGTTCTTCCAGTTGCCCCAGCGTGCGCCGGCAGGTAGGGCAGGCGTCCACATGCTGCTGTTCCACTTCCCCTAGCTGCGTGTGGTCAAAGATGGCCGCATATAATTGTTCTGGCGCCAAATGGGACATAGTATCGCCTCGCTGCTTCTCGCTACCGATTACCTATCTTTACAGAGCGGATCCGGTAGGAAAAAAATACATACAACTGCATCAATCATCGCCGTTGAAATCATCTTGGCTTAGCTGCGCGCGCAACTGTTGCAGACAGCGCCGGCGGGTGGGGCCGATACTGCCTTTGGGAATATTGAGACGAGCGCTGATTTCATCATAGTTCGGTTCGTGAGGGTCGAGGAAAATAAGCGCAATCAACTCTCGGCAGCGCTCTCCCAGCCGTTCCATCGCCTCATGCAGCAGCGCCTGCCGATTCCAATCCGTCAATGCCGCTTCGGGAGTAGGTAGTGGGCTGATCAATGCGTTTGGCAGGGGGTGTCCGTCCAAACCTTCCGCTTCTGCATCGAGAGGTTGTTCTGTGCGCCGCTGCAACAGCCGCCAGCAGACGCGGCGTGTGGTCGTCACCAACCAAGCCGGCAAGCGGTCGGGATCGTCAATCGTGTGCAGGCTTTGGGACAGAGCTAAAAACACATCCTGCCCCACATCTTCCACTTCCGCTGATGAAAGGCCATAGCGGGCGGGGACCGAATGTACTAAGCGCGCATAACGGGCGACCAGCAGGCGCCAGGCGCCTGCATCTCCTTGCAGACAGTGCTCCACCAGTACAGCCGGCGTGAGTTCCAACTGGCTGGGGGATGCGACAAACGGTTCTTTCATAATCATACTATTATCACCGCTCGGTTTGGTAAAGCAACTGGCAAAGCAACTCGATATGCAAATCTGATCGACAAATATGACGCCATGTGGGGCAGTTGCAGACAAAATACTGCATGATCCTGCACTATTTACGCCGGTTATGTGCTCGCTAGATTGGCGAATAGACAACGCTTGGCATACCATTGGCCCTATGAACACACTACTCTTATATGCCCATTCCGGCTGGCGCTATGTGGTGATCTTTTTTACCCTTGCCGCGCTTGCTAAGTTTCTCATCGGGCTGCTTGGTCGCTCAGCCTGGAGCGACTGGGACCAGCGGCTGGGGCAAGGTGTGCCGCTGGTCTTTGACCTGCAGTTGCTGCTGGGGGCAATTTTTTGGATTATGCTGGGCGGCTGGCAGTTGCCCGCACAGCAGGCATGGGAGCATCCGCTTACCATGCTGGTGGCTGCCGCCGTTGTTCATCTGACGTGGATAGTAGTCAAGCGCGCACCATTGGCTGCGCAAAAATTTCGCAGCGGTTTTGCCGGCTACTTGATTGGGGCCGTTGTCCTGGGGTTTGGCGTCTGGCGCATCACGAATGGATAAGACGATTATGGACGCAGTAGCAACGCATGATTTGGAAAAAGAGTACACAACCGGCGGCGAGATTGTGCATGCGTTGCGCGGCGTCAGTATGGCTGTGCAGCCGGGCGAAATCTATGCACTGCTTGGCCCCAACGGGGCGGGCAAAACTACGCTGCTCTCGATTCTGACTACGCTGCTGGCGCCCACGCGCGGCACGGCGCAGGTGGCGGGCTATGATGTTGTGGCACAGGCTGCTGATGTGCGCCGCCGCATTGGCGTCACCTTTCAGGAGGTCGTGGTCGATGGGGAACTGACTGGACGGCAGACACTCGATTTTCATGGCCGCCTGTATGGCCAAGATGCGGCCGCACGGCGGCAGCGTATTGACGAGTTGGCCGCGCTGGTAGAGTTGGCGGATGTGTTGGATCGCAAGGCGGAAAGCTATTCGGGCGGCATGAAGCGGCGGCTGGAATTGGCGCGCGGGCTGATGACCTCGCCCCAAGTGCTTTTTCTGGACGAACCGACGCAGGGACTGGACCCGCAGAATCGGGTAGGCATCTGGCGGTATATTCGCCGTCTGCGCGATGAGCAGGGGATGACGCTGCTGTTGACCACCCATTACATGGACGAGGCGGAAGAGTTAGCCGACCGCGTCGGCATCATTGATTATGGTCGTCTGGTGGCCGAGGGGCCGCCGGCGGTGCTCGTGCAGCGCATGGGGGCGGATGTCATCACTCTGGAAGGATTGGGAGCCGTCAATGGGCTTCCGGCGCGGTTGGAGCAGGAAAACTATGTTTCGCAGGTCACGCTGCACACCACAGGCGACAGCTATCGGCTGCAGGTGGGCGTGGATCAAGGTGAGCAGCGGCTGGCTCCCGTTATCGGCCTGGCTGCAGCGAGCGGCGTGCATGTGCAGCGTGTCAGCACCAACAAGCCTAGCTTAGGCGATGTCTTTTTGGCAATGACCGGATATGCCTTGCGAGATGAGGTGTAATTACAGTACCTTTGTCTGGCTGGCCTAGCGTTATCTATCGTCTAGCTTTTATCTGTACAAGCCTGGCAATTCATTTCCTCAACTATCCCGCTACACGCCACGTGCGGATGCCGATGCCCGGCAAAACACCTTGCTCGCCTTGGCGGCCTGATAGGGCTGACAAGGATGCACGATGGTGTGTTCACTGGATTCTTGCGACGCCTGCCATCCCCTAAATCTCTTAAAAGGGCCTGGTACAGTGGGGCGATCCATGCTATACTGCTGTACAAGTTGCTGGTTCACAACGACTTGCCCCCTTTTTCCCAACGCAGCAGTTATTCTTTGCCTTCTGCCCCCCTTTTTGCGTCGTAAAGGCGGCGCACTCTCTTGGTCCCCCGCTGTCCGTTCAAGGAGGAGCAACTATGCGTTATTTGGCTTCAATCGTGGGTGCACTGTTGGCGCTGTGCTTGTTCGGTGCGACTGTGCAAGCACAACCCTCTTCGCCTGATCCTTGTCTGCCCGGCGACCCCTATGACCTGATGGCGCTGGCGGCGGTAATTGCATCATCGACGCCGCCATCAGCACCAGTCGTGATTAACCCTGATCTGACCGTAGTGTTTGTCGATTCAGCCGCGATGACCGACGACGATGAGATCATGGGCCGCGGCCCTGCCCTCGCCGGCCCGGCTGCACCGGAGGAAAAGCCGATAGAAAGTGTGCGGCTGGATGCCATGCCGGTGCGTATCTTCAATACGCGTACGCAGTTTGAATGGCGAGTTACAATGTCTGAACGGATGCTGCGAGCTATCTATGAGTGCCATGCCGCAGACGGACGTACGGAAGCAGGCGGGCCGCTTGATGCCGGCGCGATTGAGGGCGGGCCGCCGCTGTATTTGCCCGCCATCTTAGCGCAAGAGAGCAACGCACTTTCCGTCACACATACGCTTCAGGGCGCTGGTCCTGTTGTGGCGCCGGCCGGCTGGAGCGGCGGGGACGATACGCGCATTATCCGTACGCCGACTACACTCTGGCCGTGGCGCACTCTCACGCAGTCCAGCTCGTGGCCGGATGGCGAACAGTCGCGCTGCACAATGACCCTGATTGGGCCGCGCCATCTAATTACGGCGGCCCATTGCCTGGTAAATTTCGGCACGTCCAATTGGAAGGCGCGCAAGCTGACTCCGGCGCGCAACGGCGTAAATGTTGAACCCTATGGAGTGTCGCAGATGACGCCGAATCCGCCGCCTGGCGCGGATGCTTGGTATATTGTGCCTGATCCGTGGCTGGACCCGAACACGCCTGACGATGAGAACAAGTATCAGTGGGACATTGGTCTGGTGCTGATGCTCGACCGCTTGGGCGATCAAACTGGCTGGATGGGGTATGGCGCTTATCCAGCCAGCGACCTAAACACGCGCTACCACCTAAATCGTGGCTATCCCAGTTGCGATAGCAGCTACTCCGAACGTCCGCAGAATTGCCAGATTGCCCGGCTTTATGGCGACACCCAAGAGTGCAAGATCGGCTATTACCACAATCCGGGGTCTAACGGCTGGAACCGTGAGTATACAATTGGCTGTGACCTCAGTCGCGGCCACAGCGGCAGCCCGGTATATCACTATCGGTACAGCCCCAGCAAAGGCAAAAATGTGCCGGTTGTCACCGCAGTGGTGAGCTGGCATGAGTGCTTGCAATGCAGCGAAGATGACGCCTATCCCAACCATGTGCGGCGCATCACCCCGTGGGTATTGACACTGATAAGCTGGCTGAAGGAGCAGTTTCCATAGAGAAGTTGCATACGTTTAGACTTCCGGGAAGTGGTTGAGGTGAGACGTTCGGCGCCGGCGAACGGTTGCTCGGTCACTTCCCGGAAGTGGTTTCCCCCTGCTCTTTTGCTGTTTTTTTGCTCCTTGACGCCTTTCCTCACCTGTGCTATAGTGATCTCGTTCATCTGAGCGTGCATGTTCATTTGAACCTTCATTGTCGCTTCCCGTTGCTCATTGTGAAATTCGCCGGCTGCTATGACTGACGCAACGCTGTTGTACAAGATAGCCACCGCTTACTATGAGGATGGCCTGACCCAGGACCAGATCGGCAAGCGCTTTGGCCTCTCCCGCATCAAAGTCTCGCGCCTGTTGCAGCAGGCCCGCCAGTCGCGCGTGGTGCAGATCAGCATTACGCAGCCGCCTGGCTCCTATGGCGACCGGGAGCGTGCGCTGGAAAAGGCGTATGGGTTGGATGAGGTGGTGATTGTCGGCCCAACCCGCAGTGCCGCCGATACATTGTTGCTGCTGGGGGAGGCGGCGGCTGCTTACTTGGCACGCTGTCTCAATGATCAGCGCGTGCTCGACATCAGTTGGGGTACAACACTGCTGGCGGTAATTGACGCGTTGGCGCCGCAAAACTTTCCTGACCTGCGCGTGGTGCAAATGCTAGGTGGGCTGGGGCGCGTTGAATCGGAAACGTATGGCGCCGATCTGACCCTGCGGATGGCACAGACGTTGGGCGCCAAGGCGCGTCTGCTGCCTTCGCCTGGGATTGTCGGCAGCCAGTTGGTGCGCGACGCGCTGCTGCAGGATGCCAACATTGCCGAAACATTGACTTTAGCCGAGCACGCCGATCTGGCGATTGTCGGCATCGGCGCACCCGACCGAGGCACAGTGCTGCGCCAATCGACCATTTTAACTGACCAAGAATTTCAGGAACTGCTGAATTTGGGTGCAGTTGGCGACATTGCGCTGCGCTTTTTTGACGGCAACGGCGCTCCCGTTCAACACTCTATCAACGAGCGCATCATCGGGTTGGATCTAGCGCAGATCCAGCGCATCCCGCGCGTGATTGGCGTCTCGGGCGGCGCCGGCAAATTTGAGGTAATTCGCGGTGCGCTGCGCGGGCAGCTAGTCGATGTGTTGATTACGGACGAGATCACCGCTGAGCAGTTGCTGCAAAGTCCAACCCCCATACCGACTGTCAAAGCAGCACGAAAACGGGAAGAAAAGGCAGACGCGTGGCAGACGAACCCAGTGTAGGCAGTGAAGAGGAATCGCGAAATGCTTCCCAACGATTCCGCAGTGTAGGTATGAGGTCTAATCTCTTTGTCTGACTCGCTGCATGAATATTCATATTGTCTTGACAGATTTGCACGGCATAGTATGATGGTTCTGAGCTATTTTTATAAACAGTAGAATATTTATTCCGACCCCGCTAGTAGTGTCACGTGGGTACGTCACCTGGCTCCTTATTTGCTGCTCCGCCTTCAGCCCTATGCGGCTGGGCTGACAGATAACTGCTCGTTTCTTGGGCAGTCGGCTTCTTGTTATAAACACCGTTTGATCTGTATCTATCTAGAAAGGAGGGCGCCCAAGAATCCAGCCAACGTACCAGTCAGTTATCAGGATATGCACAGTAGGATATGCACAGTTGCTTTTCGGTTCTCCAATCTTGAACGATGTAAGTGAGGCAAATATGCAAAACCGAAGGAATATGCTCAAGATCCTTGGGCTTTTGATGATCTTCTCTATGCTGCTCAGCGCCTGTGTGGCCACACCGCCATCGGCGGCCCCTGCTGCACCGGCTGCCAGCAGCGAAGGTGCCACTGCTGCGCCGGCCGGCGATCAAGCTGCTGCGCCTTCCGGCGACCAGATTACGCTGCGGTGGGCTAATATCTTGGACGCCACCGGTCAAGAGCAGTGGCAGGCGGTTGTCGACGCTTTTGAAGCGGAACACCCCAATATCAAAGTGTCGAGCGAGTCTACTGCCGGCAGCGGCGCTGCCGTCTATCCGGATGTGCTCAAGACCTCGATGGCTTCCGGCAGCCCGCCTGATCTCTTCTTCATGTGGGGCGGCTCGATCTCAAAACCCTTTATCAATGCTGGGCAGGTTATGGACCTGGCGCCCTACTACGAGCAGTATGGTTGGACGGATAAATTTGCCCCGTGGGTCATTGACCGCATTTCAGCGGATGGCAAAATTTACGGCGTTCCCTATCATGCCCGCGGCATGGGGTTCTGGTATCGCAAGGACATTTTTGAGAAGAATGGCTGGACTGTGCCGACCACCTTTGCCGAGCAGGAAGATCTGTGCGCGGCAATGAAGGAAAAGGATATGTACTGCGTCAGCCTGGGCGGCAAGTTCGGCTGGCACACCATGCGCGTGCTTGACTACTTTATTGAGCACCACTGCGGCCCCCAATTGCACGACCAACTCAACAATCTCGAAGCCAGTTGGGATCAGCAGTGTGTAATTGACTCCTACACTTCTTTCCAGAAGTGGATCGACAACGGCTGGGTCGTGCCGGACTTCTTGACGGTCTCGCCGGATGACTCGCGCTTCCCCTTCTTTGCCGGCGAGGCCGGTCTGGTGTTGGAAGGCGACTGGTACGAAGGCGTGCTCAAGAGCAATGAGCAGGATGTGGCCAACTATGACTTCTATCTGCCTCCCACCGACCAGGAGCCGCTGCGCTTCTCGACCTTCCCCGAGCAGTGGATGGTCCCAGCCGGCGCCGCCCATCCGGATGAAGCCGCCATGTTCATCGACTTCATTACCAGCCCCGATACGCAGACGAAGATGATGATCAATGATTTCACCGCTTCGGCGACCATTGGCGTCAATCCAGATTGCAACGAGTGGCCGTTGAGCTGTAAGTGGCGCGAGTACATTCTCGGCGCTGAGTCCACCTATCCGCCCACCGACCAGGCCTTCTTCAAGGAACTGATGGATGGCTTCTTTGAAGTCCAGGATTCCATCATCGCCAAGAAGCTGACACCCGAAGAAGGCGCCAAGCTGATGCAGCAGCGCGTCGAAGAGTGGCAGGCCAAGCAGCAGTAATTTTCCATTCTGGCACAGGGGCGGACGCGTCCGCCCCTGTGCTTGGAGACTTTTCATACTATGTCCACTGCGTTGAACAGCACACCTGCACCGCCAGCGCGCAAGCCCAACCGGACTCGGCGCCCAAAGATGAACATTATCCCCTATCTGTTTTTGGCGCCTGCCTTGATCTGGTACATTTTTTTCCTGGTCTACCCAATGTACCAGTCACTTATTATCAGCTTTATGGATTGGGATGGCCTTTCCGCCAACATTCGCTTTATTGGATTGGAAAACTATCGCCAGTTCTTTTTCTCCGACGACACGGCGCGTGTGGCGCTGCGTAACAACGTCTTGTGGACGGTCGGTACGCTGCTGATTCCAACGGTGATCGGCCTGTTGCTGGCGGTGGCGCTTGACCGTAAGCTGCGCGGGCGTACAGCGCTGCGCGCTATCTTCTACGGCCCGGCAGTTCTGCCTTTGGTCGCCGTCGGGATGATCTGGGCGTGGATGTACAACCCGCAGTTCGGCTTTTTTAACGTTTTTTTGCGCCAGATCGGTCTGAACCAGTTTGCACGTGGCTGGCTTTCCATCTTTGAGACTGCGCTACCGGCCACTTTTCTGACGGCTGTCTGGGGCGGCATCGGCTTTCCGATGGTGCTCTACCTGGCCGCTCTGCAAGCCATTCCGCAGGAGCAGTACGAAGCGGCCAAAATGGATGGAGCCAATGGCCGCCAGCTTTTTCTGCGCATCACCTTGCCCTGGCTGCGTGAAGCCAATGTGATTGTCTTCTCACTCGCCGTGATCAATTCCTTTAAGACCTTTGACCTGATCTACACCATGACCTACGGCGGTCCGGGACGGGCGACGCAAGTACTCGGCACCTGGATGTACTTCAACTCTTTTCAGTACTACCATGCCGGCTATGGCGCCGCCATTGCCTGGGTGATTGCCCTGATTACGCTGATCATGGCGATCCCTTATATCCAGCATATGTCGCGTGACTGAGCAGCCCAGCAGAGGAACATAAAGGCGATGGAAAGCACAATCACACCACCTAAAAAAAATACGGCGCCTGCCGGCGGTCCAGGAGCAAACTCCGCCGCTAAACCTGCCAAACGCGCTGCCAGTATGAAAGGCGAGGAGCGCCTTATTAATGGCGTATTGTATATCCTGCTCTCGTTAATAGCTTTTATCTGGTTGGTGCCCTTTCTCTTTATTCTCATGACTTCGGTGCGCAGTATGAATGACCTGATCAGCAACGGCGTCTTTGCCTGGCCGGAAAAGTTTGTCTTCGCGAATTTTGAGCGGGCCTGGAATATCGGCAACTTCTCCACCTATTTCCGCAACAGCCTGCTGCTGATTCTGTTCAAGGTGCCGCTGGGCATTGTGTTGGCCTCGCTGGCTGCTTTTCCGCTAGCCAAAATGAAGTTTCGTTTTAGCGGGGTTATTTTTGTCTTTTTTCTGATCGGCCTGGCGATTCCGGTGCATGTCACCCTTACGCCGCTGCTGGTGATGATGAAGCAGTTGGGGATCGAGGGCCGGCTGCCCGCCTTGATCCCGCCCTATGTCGTGTTTGGGCTGCCCTTTCAGATATTCGTCATGCGCGGCTTTTTTCGCACGGTGCCCTCTGAACTGCTGGAGGCTGCCCGCCTGGACGGCGCCACCGAATGGGGTAATTTCTGGCGGATTCTGATGCCTCTTTCCGCGCCTGCATTGGCGACACTGTTTATCATCGATGCCCTCTCCACGTGGAATGAATTGCTGATGGCCCTGGTGCTGATCAGTTCTAATGAGTCACGCACGGTGCCGGTGGGGCTTTTGCAGTTTCAAGGCCAGTTCTCATCGCAATATACGCAGTTGATGGCGGGCGTCGTAATTTCGATCACACCGATCATTATTCTGTACGTTTTCCTGCAGCGCTATATGGTTGCTGGCCTGACAGCCGGTGCTCTCAAAGAATAAGGATGGCCAATATGACGACCAGCAGCAGCGAGCCTGTTGTAGAACAATGGGATATTTTTGAAATTGCCCTACGCGGCCCGCAGACGAACAATCCATTTGTGGACGTTGCTCTGAGCGCTGAATTTCGTTTTGGCCATCGCAGTCTTACGCCCGACAGTTTTTATGACGGCGACGGCGTCTACCGCGTCCGTTTTATGCCCGATGCAGTGGGCCGCTGGCGTTACACGACCAAGAGCAATGTGGCCGAGTTGGATGGGGTAGCAGGTGAATTTCTGTGTACACCTGCCGGCGCCGGCAACCGCGGCCCCGTGCGCGTCCACAACCAATACCACTTTGCTTACGCCGATGGCGCGCCCTTTTATTCTTTTGGCACCACTTGCTACGCCTGGGTGCATCAAGGGGATGAACTGGAAGAACAGACGCTGCAGACGCTGGCGGCGGCCCCCTTCAACAAACTGCGCATGTGCATCTTCCCCAAAGACTATATCTACAATGCCAACGAGCCGGTCTACTATCCCTACCTGCGTAATGCAGACGGACAGCAGGATTTCAGCCGCTTTGATCCTGCCTTTTGGCATCACTTGGAAGAACGAATCGGCCAACTGCGTGACCTTGGCATTGAAGCCGAATTGATCGTTTTTCATCCTTACGACCGCTGGGGTTATGCGCGTATGGCCGAAGAAGAGGATGACCTCTATCTGCGTTATCTTGTCGCCCGTCTCGCTGCCTATCGCAACGTCTGGTGGTCTTTGGCCAACGAATATGATTTTCTGCTTGATGCCAAGCCGATGGAACGCTGGGATCATTCGTTCCGCTTGATCCAAGAAAAAGATCCCTATCAGCATCTGCGGTCGATCCACAACGGCGATGTGCGCATGAATTATGACCACAGCCTGCCGTGGGTTACGCATGTCTGCATTCAAAATTCCAACGTCAATCAGGCGCAGCAGTGGCGCACGCTTTATCGCAAACCGGTTATTAATGATGAGTGCGAGTACGAAGGCAACATCCCACTGCCGTGGGGCAACATCTCAGCCCAGGAGTTGGTGCACCGCTTCTGGATGATGGTCATCAACGGCGGCTATGCCGGCCATGGCGAGACCTATCTCCACCCACAGGATGTACTGTGGTGGTCTAAGGGTGGCGTTTTACACGGGGAGAGCGCCTCGCGCATTGAATTTTTGCGCAGGATTATTGAAGAACTGCCGCCCGGCGGGCTGCAGCCGCTGAGTGACGCCTGGCTCTGGGCGCGCATGGCCGGAGGCCAGGCAGGCGACACGCGCATTATCTATTTCGGCGCGCATCGTCCCGCCGCCTGGAACTTTGGTTTACCCGAAGATGCTCCCTTCACCGTCGAGTGGATCGACACCTGGGCGATGACCATTGAGCAAGTGCCGGGTGTTTTTCAGGCGGCAGCCGAAGTTCCGGCTCCTGACAAACCTTACTGCGCCATGCGTCTGCATTGCGTTCTCGCCTGATTTGAATTGAAGGGCATGTTGTAGCTGCTATGAGAGCATTTTTGCCTTGTGGGGCGAACAGATGAACAGAAGTGAACACTTGACAGGGGAGTGATGTCGTGCTATGATCGGCTTGATCACTTGTTCGCTGGTGTTCATGCGAACAAGCGGTGCAGCCTTTCGCAATGAATTCATCAAGCAATTGGTAAAATAGTGATGTGCCCGGCGCGTATACGCGTGTCACTTTGATAAGAAATCTTTGATAAGGAGTAGCTATGCAGTTACTTGAGCATTTGCAGAAACGAGAAGCAGCCGGCGATCCCATCCGCGTAGGCTTGGTCGGCTGTGGCCAGGAAGGGTCGGGCATGGTGCATGTCACGCGCCGGATGGCCGGCATGGAAACCGCCGCAATCGCCGATCTGGATGTGAAGCGGCCGCTGCGGACGCTGGCCGATCTGGGCATTGCTGAGAATGACATCTGCGTCACCAATCGCTTGAACGAGGCTGAAGATACGCTGCGGGCGGGCAAGTACGTCGTCACCGAAGATGCGCTGTTGTTGGCGCAACTGCCGAGCCTTGACGCGCTGGTTGAAGCTACCGGCGTCACCGAAGTGGGTGCACAAGTCGCCTGGCAGAGCATTATGCACAAAAAACATGTGGTGATGCTCAATGTTGAGACAGATGTCACCGTCGGTCTGATGTTGAGCCGCATGGCCGAGAAAATTGGCTGCGTCTACACCGCCTCCACCGGTGATGAACCAGGTGTCTGCAAGCAGCTTTACGACTTTGCTCGCACCGTCGGCTTTGATGTGGTTTGTCTGGGCAAAGGCAAAAATAACCCCATTAACTACTACGCCACTCCTGACAGCGCCCGCGCCGAAGCCGAAGGCAAAAATATGAACCCCAAGATGCTGGCGGCCTTTCAGGATGGCACAAAGACGATGGTGGAGTTGGCGGCAATGGCGAATGCCACAGGCCTGGCGCCGGATGTTCCGGGCGCACACGGCCCTAAGGTGGATGTGCCTGACCTCAACAAGGTCTTTGTGCCCCAGGCGGATGGCGGCATTCTCAGCCGGAGCGGCTGTGTGGATTACTCGGTGGGCAAGGTGGCGCCGGGTGTCTTTATTATTGTCACCAGCGACGACGCGCATACTCGCGCTGATATGAAGTTTTATTCGATGGGCGATGGCCCCTACTATACGCTTTACCGTCCCTTCCACCTGTGCAGTATTGAGACGCCGCAGGCCGTGGCGGAAGCAGTGATCTATGGCGAGGCTGTGCTCAAGCCGCAAGGGCTGGTGGCGGAGCTGGTCAGCGTAGCCAAGCGTGATCTCAAGACCGGCCAGAAGGTAGATGGGATTGGCGGCTTTGACTTCTTCAGCCGCATTTATACGGCGCAAGAAGCTAAGACGCTGCAAGGCATCCCGATGGGTCTTACGCCGGGTGGCCATGTGACCAAAGATATTGCGCGCGGCGAATTGTTGACACAAGCCAACTTTGCACCCGATACAACGCAGTTGGTCTACAAACTGCGCCAGATGCAAGACTCATTGGTTTAGAAAGAGCTTTCCAACGCGCCTGCCTGTGCGCATGTGACAAAGGAGTAAGCGTATGCCGGAGATGATGCAAGCGGTGGTGGTGCGTGCGCCGATGGATTTTGACGTCGAAATGGTTCCGCGCCCGACAGCACCTGTGGGTGGGCTGCTGCTGGATGTAAAGGCGTGCGGCTTGTGCGGGTCCGATCTGCGCACCCTGCGTTATGGACATCGCAAAGTGCAGTTCCCTTATGTTATCGGCCATGAAATCTGCGGCGTCGTGGCCGAAACTGGCCCCGGCTATGCCGGCCCTTGGCGGCGCGGTGAACTGCTGAGTATGGGGCCGGTGGTCTACTGCGGCCACTGCGATTTCTGTCTGGAAGGGCAGTTCGAGTTGTGTGAAAACTATCGCGAGATAGCGCAGGCGTGGCCGGGGGGGCTGGCTGAGCAGATCGCCGTACCTGCTGAGGCAGTGCGTCTGGGTGCGATTGAGCGCGTGCCTGCGGGGGTGGATGCCGGCAGCGCCGCCATTGCCGAACCTATCTCTTCCTGCCTCAACGCGCAGGAGCGGGGCCGGGTCGGCTTGGGTGATACGGTGGTAATTGTGGGCGCCGGACCAATCGGCTGCATCCACATTGCACTGGCGCGGCTGCATGGGGCTGACCGCGTGATTATTGCCGACATCAACCCTGATCGGCTCAAGCTGGCAGAGCCGTTTGCACCCGACGCCACGATTGACGTCTCGCAGACGGATCTGGTGAGTGAGGTGCGGCGGCTGACCAACGGGCGCGGTTCGGATGTGACCATCACGGCCACGCCTGCAGCCGGCGCCGTTGTGCAGGCAGTGGAGATGGCGCGCAAGGGAGGGCGCATCCTGCTTTTTGGTGGGCTGCCAAAAGACGAGAGCAAGCCGCCGGTAGACATGAATATCGTCCATTACAACGCGCTGGCATTGATGGGCACGACCACCTTTGCGCCTCGCCACTACCGCCTGGCCGTAAAATTGGTGGCATCAAACCGTATCCCGGTAGACAAGCTGATCACCCATCGTTTGCCGCTGGCGCAATTCAAGGAAGGCGCGCAGTTGGCATTGGCAGGCAAGGTGCTGAAGGCCGTATTTGAACCGTAATTAGTTGCTCCCATCGTTGTTGTGCGCTCCGTGCGCAGTTGCACGGGCGTTTTCCAATTTTTATCCTTCGGATTGTGCATCAGGTTTTGTAGAGGAGAAGAGTTATGAAACGAGTCCATGCGATGTTGGCCGTTATCCTCGTGTTGAGCATGCTGCTGTCGGCCTGTGCAGCCCCAGCGGCAGCTCCGGCTGCCCCGGCGGCAGACGCCGCGGCAACCACTGCCGTAACGGACGAGAGCGCAGCGACGGCAGAGAGCGCCGCCCCGGCCGCAGACGCTGTCACCAGCGCCGATGCCGCCAACAAGACAATCTGTTTTGCCTACCAGGATTTGGAGACTGAGTTCTGGGTGGCCGGCCACAAAGCCATCGTTGAGACGCTCAACGGGTTGGGTGTCAACGTCATCGAGCGCAACGCCAACGAAGACGCCAACAAGCAGCTTGAGCAAGTGAAAGATTGTATCGCCCAGGGTGTGGATGGCATCATCATCATTCCTCAGGACGGCGAGAGCGCAGTGACCATCGTCGGTGAAGCCAATAAGGCTGGAATCCCGATCGGCGTTTTCAATCGCCCGCCCGCCAATAAGAGCAATCCCACACTCGTGATTGTCGCCAACAATGAAGTGATTACGCAGCAGGCTGTCGAGCACATGGCAGTGGAAGCTAAAAAGCTTGGCCGCAAGGTGACTCCGCTGATCATGGTAGGCGACTTGGGCGACCCGAACGCAGTTGGCCGCCGCCAAGGCTTCTACAATGTAATCGACGCCAATCCCGATCTATTCAACGAAGTGATCGAGGTTCCGACCAAGTGGGACGGCGCCACGGCGCTGGCAAATCTGGAAGCGGCCATGCAGGCCAACCCGGAAGTTGACATGCTGTTCACCTCTTCCGACTTCATGTACCCGCAGATTCGTTCTGTGCTCGACCCGTTGGGCCGCTGGAAGAAACTGGGCGAGGAAGGCCATATGATCTTGGGTGGCCTGGACGGTGACTCGACCGCCTGTCGCCTGATGCGTGACGGCTATGTGGATGCTACCGGCGTGCAGGACCTCTTCTACGAGGCCGACACCATTATGCAGGCCATGCTCGACGCCATTGCTGCGGGCGAAAAGACGCCGGAAAACTGGATGGACGACCCCGGCTTTGCGCTGACGCAGGCCAACTGGGACGAGAAGGCCGCCGACATGTGGGGCTGCAAGCTTGTCGTCGATGATGCCGGGGAAGCTTTGGATCGCACCTTTACAGTGCCGGAATAAGGGCTGAGGCAAGCGGCTCATCGTTTGCCCTTGCTTCGCCAGGGCCGGACAGCTTGCGCAGGCGTCAAGCGCCGGTAGGCTGTCCGGCCTACGCTCAACCGAAATATGCTTTGTTAGGATGGAAGTGCTATGACGGAGGCCAATGTGAGCAAATCCCAGATTTCGCCCGTGCACAGTGTCCGAGGTGCGCAGACGAACGGCTGGGCCAGGGTGCAGCAGGTACTGCGCAGGCTCCTGCTCTCAGAATATTTTGTCCTGTATTTGAGCATCATTTATTTCTTGATGCTGTGGCCCTTTATCCCGCGCATTGCCAGCCCCCAAAATCTGGGCAACATTTTCTCCAACATGTGGCCGCTGTTGGCGGTGGCCATCGGCCAGACCTTTGTCCTGATCGTGGCGGGGATCGACCTTTCACAATCGTCGATCATGGCACTGGTCAGCGTCATTGGCGCCGCCATTATGACCACGCAGTTGGACCCGGTGCTGTTTGAGAAAAGCCCTTTGTGGGGCGTACTCTACACCGCCACCGGCAGCCCGTTGGCCGGCACGCTGTTGGCGCTGCCGGTGGCGCTGCTGGCGATGATGGGTGTAGGGGCGCTGATCGGCCTTTGGAATGGCACGGCGGTGGCCAGGCTGAAGACGCCCCCCTTTATGGTGACGCTGGTCGGCATGATGTTTTTCAGCGCCGCCGCCATTTATTTGACCAAATCGGAAAATATTATTCATTTGCCTGACGCCTATATTGCTCTTGGCCAGGGGCAGATTTCGTTTGTTCCCTATTCCTTTTTTATTGTCGGTGCATTGGCGATTGCCGCCCAATGGCTGCTGAGTCGCACTGTTTTGGGGCGTTGGTTTTATGCAGTGGGGACCAATATGCGCACGGCAATCGTCTCCGGTGTGCCGGTCACGCGCGTGATCATCACTGCCTATGTGCTCAGTGGTTTTTTTGCGGCTGTCGGTTCGATCTTCTACTCGGCCCGTCTGGCTGCCGGGCGCCCGACCTTAGGCTCCAGTCTGCTACTCGACGTTGTGGGCGCTACCGTGATCGGCGGCACCAGCCTGATGGGTGGCAAAGGCAAAATTCTGTGGACGGTCTTTGGCGTGCTTTTTTTTGTCTTGCTTGACAACAGCCTGAATTTGCTGAATCTCTCCTTTTTCTGGGTGCAGATCGTCAAGGGGTCGGTCATCCTGTTGGCCGCCGGATTGGATGTCGCGCGCACACGGCTGACGGCACGCTCGTAAAGGGGCGTTCGCAAAAAGGTGCTGGTGAGGGAAACGGCATGAACGATTCAATATTGACCTTTGAAAACATCGACAAAAGTTTTTTTGGCGTGCCCGTTCTCAAGGATATCAGCTTCCAACTTCCTCGCGGCCAGGTATTGGGGCTGGTGGGGGAAAACGGCGCCGGCAAAAGTACGCTGATGAACCTTGTCGGCGGGGTCGTGCCGCTGGACAGCGGCCGGATGCTGCTGGATGGCAATCCCTATACCCCGCGCGGCCCCAGCGACGCCAGTGCTGCCGGCGTGGCTTTTATCCATCAAGAACTCAATCTGTTCACGAATTTGAGCATCGCCGAAAATATTTTTATCAACGGCTTTCCCCGGTTTCACTGGCTGCCCATGCTCAACCGCACGGCCATGCGCACGCAGACCAGACAGTTTCTGGATGCGGTTGATCTGCCAGTATCCCCCGATACGCTGGTGGAGAAACTTTCACCGGGCGAACGGCAGTTGGCTGAGATCGCCAAGGCGCTGAGTTTCAATGCGCGGCTGATTATTTTTGACGAGCCGACTACCTCGTTGACCGCGCGCGAGACGGAGCGGCTTTTCGCGCTGATCGAGCGTCTGCGCAGCGACGGCGCCTCCATTGTCTATATCTCGCATATTTTGACTGATGTGATGCGTCTGGCAGATGAGATCGTCGTCTTGCGCGATGGTGAGGTCGTAGGTCACGGGCGCAAAGAGGAATTCAGCGTCGGTCGCATGATATCGCTGATGGTGGGGCGCGATATCCAGCAGCTTTATCCGCCGCGCACAGCGCAAGCAACCGACAGGCCGGCGCTGGAGGTGCGCGGGGTGTCGCAGCCCGGCATCGTCGACAAAATCGATTTCACGCTCTATAAAGGGGAAACACTGGGTGTCTTTGGGCTGATGGGGTCGGGCCGTACTGAGCTGGCGCGTATCCTTTTTGGCATGGACGGTTGCGAAGAAGGCGAGATTGCCATTGACGGCGTGGTGCAGAGCAAGTTGTCGCCGCGCCACTGCATTGACACGGGCCTGGCCTTTGTCACTGAGAACCGGCGCGAGGAAGGGCTGCTGATGGACATTTCGATCAGCAACAACATCGGTCTGGTGGCGCTGCCGCACTATGCCTCCTCAACATTCACGCCGCTGCACGAACAGCGCCTCAACGGCCAGATCGACGAAGTTGTCGGCAGCCTCAAGATTAAGGTTTCGGATGTGCGGCGGCAGGCGGTGAAAACGCTGAGCGGCGGCAACCAGCAAAAGGCCGTGATCGGCAAATGGCTGCTGCGCAACCCACAGGTATTGATTGTGGACGAGCCGACACGCGGCGTAGATGTGGGCGCCAAGTACGAGATTTATACCATTCTTGCGCAGTTGGCGGCAGAGGGGACGGGTGTACTCTTTATTTCATCAGAACTGGATGAACTGATGGGCGTGTGCGACCGCATCCTCGTCATGGGCAATGGTGAGGTGCAAGCCATCTTCAGCCGGAGTGAGTTCGACAAAGAGCGCATTCTGCGCGCCGCTTTTCGGGAGCAGGTCACATCATGAATACCAACCGCCGCACCCTGCAGCTTGTGCTGCAAAACACACCCTATATCTTATTTGTCGTCGTTTTTCTGATCTTCGGCTTGCTCTCCCCGCGCTTCTTTACTGTGCAGGCAGCCGAAACCATTTTGAAGCAGGCCTCGTATATCGGCATTGTGGCCGTGGGCATGACCTTTGTGATCCTGACCGGGGGCATCGACTTGTCGGTCGGCTCCAATATGTATGTATCGGCGGCAGTGGCCGGCTTGCTCATGCAGAATCTGAAGGCTCCTGTCTGGCTGGGTCTGTTGGTTTGCCTGGGCGTCGGTGTCATCTTTGGGCTGGTCAATGCCTTTTTGATCACCAAACTGAAAATTGTCCCTTTCATTGCGACACTGGGTACGATGGTGGCCGGCAAAGGAGTGGGGCTGCTCTTCTCGCAGTCGATCCAAATTCCTTTCCCCGACAGCGTACTGCAGTTGGGTTCTACGCGCCTGTTTGGGATTGTCCCGTTGCCCATCGTAATCTTTGGCCTGGTAGTCTTGGCGGCCCATCTGGTGTTGACCATGACCCCAATCGGGCGGCGCATTTATGCCGTAGGCAACGATGCCGATGCGGCGCAAAAGGCCGGTCTGCAAGTAGATCGTGTGCTGGCCACCGTCTATATCGCCAGCGGCCTGCTGGCGGCGTTGGGCGGCTTCGTGTCAGTGGCGCAGCAAGGTGTGGTGCATCCAGGCTTTGGCGAGGGGTATGAGTTTAATGCCATCGCTGCCGTCGTGCTGGGCGGCACCAGCCTGTTTGGCGGCCTGGGCACGGTCTTCCCCGGCACGGTATTGGGTGCGGTGTTGATCCAGATGATTCAGACTGGGCTGATCTTTACCAAGGTGGACATCTACATGCAGCCCCTGATTACCGCCGCCATTATTTTGTTCGCTATCCTGCTGGATGCCTTTCGTAATACACAGTTGCAAAAACTGCGCCGGCGTAATATCCGCACCGATAAGGATATTGCCGCTGGGGCCGTTTCCAGCGCCTAAGCTTGCCCGCCTGATATTTTAACAGTCACCAGGAGAAAATTCGCATGAAAACAAGACGATATGCAGCCGTGGCCGTGGTGTTTGGCGCCTGCGCCGATCGCTATGTGCTGCAGGGCTATACTGAGCAGCGCTCGTTTGACCAGATGTTGGAAGACGCCAAACAGGTGCCCGGCCTCAGTGGGATTGAAGTAATCGGCGGCTGGCACATCAATGATGAGAACCAGCACGATGTGGTTAAGCAGATCCATGACGCTGGTTTCCAACTGGCAGGTGTGATCCCCGAAATCTGGGCGCATCCCAAGTGGGGATGGGGCACTCTGGCCGCCACCGACCCCGGCATCCGCCGCGACGCCATTGACCGCATCAAAGTGGCGATGGACCTGGCCGCTTCCACCGGCTGCAACCATGTCAGCCCCTGGCCCGGCCATGACGGGTGGGACTATGTGTTCCAAGCCGACTACCTGAAGATGTATGATTGGATGTTGGAAGGGCTGGACGAGTGTGCTTCGCATAACCCCAATGTCAAGATATCGCTGGAGTTCAAGCCCAAAGAGCCGCGTACGCACATCATGATCAGCGGTACGGCCAAGGCGCTGCTCTTTGTCAACATGGTCAACAAGCCGAATCTGGGCATTAATTTAGATGTGGGTCATGCCAATATGGGCTATGAGACGATGGCCGAGTCGGTGGCGCTGCTCAAACGATTTGGCGACCGGCTGTTTCACCTGCACCTCAACGACAACTACCGCTACTGGGATGATGATATGGTGCCCGGCTCGGTGCACACGCTGGAATGGGTGGAGTTATTCTACTGGCTGGATCGCACCGGCTATGACGGCTGGTACTCGCTCGATATTTTCGCCTATCGCGAAAAGAATAAGATTGCCGTAGCGCGTGAGAGCCTGGCCTGGCTGGATACACTGTCCAAGGCTGCCGAGCGTATCGATCACCAGGAGGCCGAAGCGATCTATGCCAGCGGCGATGCCATGGCGGCCCAGGCAATGTTGCGTCGCGCCCTGTTCGGCTAAGATGGGGGCAGCGATGAATGACCAAGAACTGCTGGCGGCGGGGCGGGCCATGATCCAGGCGGAAGCTGAGGTCGTTGCTTTGATGGCCGCACAGTTGGGGGAAGACTTTGCGGCTGCGGTGCGGCTGGTCAGCGGCTGCACAGGCAAAATCTTTGTCACGGGCGCCGGCACTTCGGGCACTATGGCACGCCGTCTGGCGCATATGCTCTCCACCTGCGGGATGCCGGCTTTCTTTGCCCATGCCGCCGATGCGCTGCATGGCCCATCCGCTGCAGTGGCGCCGGGCGATATCCTGATCGCCTTCTCCAAAGCGGGCAAGAGTGCTGAGATCAACCAGTTCGTCATTGTCGCGCGCGAACGGGGAGCCAAGGTGATCGCCATGACTTGGGAGTCGGCTTCGCCGCTGGCAAAGCTGAGCGACATCGTGCTCAATGTCAATTCCGGGCCGCACGGTGAAGGCGATGGGGTTTTGCCCTTTGGCAGTACACTGGCGGCGGGCGCGGTGGGCGATGCCCTGGTGCAGGTGGCGAAAAACCTGCGCGGCTTTGACCTCACGACGCTGGTGCAGACACATCCATCGGGTGCGACGGCGGATTTGGTAAGGAAATAAATGACAGGTCCCAGCCATACAGTCAATAGACACCGAGTGTCAGTGCTGCACTCGGTGTCTATTGGCCTGCTGGCTTAGCGACATGAGTTGAACGGGAGCAGCGATGGCCGATTACTTGCTGGGCATCGATTACGGTACAGGCGGCGCCAAGGCATGTATTATTGATACACAAGGTGCGGTGCTGGGCTTTGCCTTTGAGGAATATCCTTTTATCCATGCGCAGCCAGGCTGGTCGGAACATGACCCAGCGCTTTATTGGACGATTGGCTGTCGTCTGATCGGGCAGTGTCTGGGCCAGGCGCATATTGCTGCGGGTGACATCCGTGCACTGGCCGTTTCCTCGGCGCTGCCCTCGCTGGTGATGGTCGATGCGCAGCACCGGCCCATTCAACTAGCCTATAACCTGATGGACAGGCGCGCAACCCAAGAGGTGCGTTGGCTAAGCGAGCAGATTGGAGAAGATCGTATCTTCCAACTGAGCGCCAACCGTATTGAAGACCATCCTGTTTTGGTCAATCTGCTGTGGGAGCAGCGCCACCGCCCAGACGACTATCAACGCATCTGGAAGGCGCTGACCATTGACGGCTTTATTACGCTCAAGCTGACCGGAGAGGCGGTCATCAATCAAGGCGGCGCGGCTTTTTACGGAGTTGCCTATGATCTGCTGGCTGAGCGCTTTGATGACGAAATGTTGGCGGCCATCGGCATCTCACCCGCCATCCTGCCGGCGATCCATCGCCCGCAGGCCATTATCGGCAGTGTCACCAGTGCGGCGGCTGCGGAGACCGGTCTGGCTGCCGGCACGCCGGTCTGCTGTGGCCAGGTGGATTTCAACGCCAGTTGTATTGCTGCCGGCATTACAGCCGAAGGCGACATGATGAGTAATCTAGGCACGGTGGGCAACTTCGGTGTGGTGCACAAAAGCCGCGAGTTTAACTTTTCACCGGTCGGCGCCGCGATGATTAACTTTGCCTTCAGCGTCGATTCAGCCAATACCTATGTGACGGTGCCGACCACAACGACCGGCGGCCAGTCTATTCGCTACTTGCGCGATGCGTTTGGGCAATATGAAGTGGAGACTGAGCGTGTTTTGGGTGTCAGCGCCTATGACTTGCTCAATCTGCAGGCGGAGAAGGTTCCCCCAGGCAGTGACGGCCTGCTTATTTTGCCTTACCTGATGGGCGAACGCACGCCGATCTGGGATACGGCTGCACGCGGCGTCATCTTTGGCCTGTCGCTCAACCACGGCAAAGGTCATCTGGTGCGCGCCATGATGGAGGCGGTGGCCTATGCCCTTTACGACTCGTACCAACTGCTGGTGCAGTCAGGGCTGCCGATCCACTATCCACTGGTGCTCAACGAAGGCGGTGCGGTCAGCAAGCTGTGGCGCCAGATTATCACCGACGTTTTCAATATACCAACCGTGCTGGTGCAGCGGCGCACAGGCGCACCCTATGGCGACGCCATCCTTGCCGGTGTGGGGGCCGGTGTCTTTGCTGATTTTGGTGTGGCCAAACAGTGGGCGCAGTACGTCGCGCCGATGGAGCCGGATGCGGAGCGCCATGCGCGCTACGGGGAGTATTTTGCGCTCTACCGGCGTCTCTACAGCCACGTCAAGGAAGACTTTCAGACTCTGGCGCAGTTGCGCAGCCATTAACCTACACCAGGCTTTCCAGGCAGTTTATGGCTGGAAAGCTTTTTGCTGATTCACCACAGGACACGAACAGGGAGGAATTTCTGCACATGAGCATGCTGCCACGCATTACCGTCAGTGACAACCAGCGCTTTCTAGTGACGGAAACGGGCGAGCCGTTCTTCTGGCTGGCCGACACCGTTTGGGAAATTTTCCATCGTCTGACCAGCGAGGAGGCCGCCTTTTACCTGGAAAACCGCCGTCGCAAAGGCTTTAACGTGATCCAGGCGGTGGCGCTGGCCGAGTTCGACGGGCTGCACACGCCCAACGCCTATGGCGAGTATGCGCTCGTGGACGATGACCCCGCGCGCCCCAATGAAGCCTACTTTCGCCATGTAGACGAAGTGATCCGCATGGCAGCAGAGCACGGGATCTATGTCAGCCTGCTGCCCACCTGGGGTGACAAGGTGACTCATCTATGGGGAAAGGGGCCGGTTGTTTTTAACGAGGACAATGCACGTGTTTATGGTCGCTGGCTGGGTGAGCGCTATCGTGGGGACAGCAATGTGATCTGGGTGCTGGGCGGCGACCGGCCGGCCTATGACGACACACATGACTATCGCCCCATCTGGCGCGCCATGGCAGCCGGTATCGACGAGGGTGTGGGGCAGCATGTCATTAAGACCTATCACCCCTCCGGCAAGCACTCCAGTTCGGAGTGGCTGCACGAAGAAGAGTGGCTCGATTTCAATATGATGCAGTCGGGCCACGGTTCCGGGCGCAGCACGCCGGTCTGGGAGATGATTGCCCACGATTATGCGCTGACGCCGGCCAAGCCGGTGGTGGACGCCGAGCCAAACTATGAGGACCACCCCGTCAACCCCTGGCCTGATTGGGACCCTTCCAACGGCTACTTCCGGGCTGATGACGTGCGCCGCCAATCTTACCGTTCGGTTTTTGCCGGCGGCTGCGGCATCACCTATGGCCATCACACCATGTGGCAGTTCAGCGGCGACCGTTATGAAGCCATCAACCATGCGGACCGCCCCTGGCAGGATGCCATTGACCGCCCTGCCGCCGGACAGATGCTGCATCTGCGCCGCCTGATGGAAGCACACTCTTTTCTCAGCCGTATTCCCGACCAGAGCATTTTGCTCTTTGATGGCGGCGAGCGCGGCGAGTATCGCACCGCCACCCGCGACAGCGAAGGCAGCTATGCTCTCGTCTATCTGCCCACGCCGCAGCCTGTGGCAGTGCGGCTGGATTGGGCCGCGGGTTCGGCCGTGTACGCTGCCTGGTACAACCCGCGCAGCGGCGGTGCGCAGACAATCGGCAAGTTTTCAACCAACAGCGAAGTTACCTTCACCCCACCGGTGGATGGCCCGGACTGGGTGCTGGTGCTGGAGAGTATCTGAGCCTAGAGTTGCATGGCGGAAGAATTATCTTGGTTCAGAAAAGGAGAAAATATGAAAGCAGCAGTTTTGATAGGGCCGCGCAGCTTTGAGGTGCGCGAAGTGGCCACGCCCAGTGCGCCGCCGGATGGTCTGGTGCTCAGGGTGGAAGCGTGTGGCGTCTGTGGCTCTGACTTGCGCCGCTGGCGCGAGGGGCCACCGGCTGGCGTCATGGACATGATCCCAGGCCACGAGGTTTCGGGGGTGGTGGTCGAAGTTGGTCCCGACGTGAAGGAGTACGCCATAGGCGACCGCCTGGCGATTGCGCCCGATATTCACTGCGGCCACTGCTGGTACTGCGAGCGCGGCCAGTACAACCTGTGTGACAATATTCGCTTGCTGGGCATCACCCCTGGCTACCCTGGAGGCTTTGCCGAACGGATGGTGTTGAGCGGTGAGGTGCTGGCTAACGGCATTGTCCACCGCGTGCCGGAGAAACTCAGCGACGATTTTGCGGCTATGGCTGAACCCGCCTCGTCCGTGCTGGCCGCACACGCCAAAGCCAACACGGGCATCGATGACCGTGTGGTGATCATTGGCGCCGGCCCCATCGGCTGTCTGCATGTGGCTGTGGCCCAGGCGCGTGGGGCCGCTACGTGCATTATCGACGTCAGCACGCAGCGGCTGGAAATGGCCCAACGCTTTGAGCCGGAGCTGGCGCTGGACGGCAATGCGCCGGATGTAGTGGAGCAGGTGCGTGCTTGGACGGGTGGGCTGGGGGCCGATGTCGTCGTGTGCGCCAACCCAGTCGCTGCGACCCAGACCCAGGCGGTGCAGATGGTGCGCAAGGGTGGCCGTGTGGTGCTCTTTGGCGGCCTGCCCAAAGCCAATCCTATGACGTCGCTTGACGGTAATCGCATCCATTACGGCGAAATTGATGTCGTCGGCGCCTTCTCCTATCATCCGACAGCGCATTCCTCGGCGCTGGATCTCTTCGCTCGCGGCGTCATTCCGGTGGAGAAGCTGATCACCCACCGCTTTCCATTGGACGAAGTCGGCAAGGCCTTTGCCACGGCAGACAGCGGTGAAGGATTGAAGGCTGTGGTAAAACCGCAGGAATAAAGTATATGTCTCTGATTGGTCTCGATATCGGTACGACAGGCTGCAAAGCCATTGTGTTTGCTGCGGATGGACGTATCCTGGCCCAAGCCAAGCGCGAGTATGCCATTTCTACCCCCCATCCCAAGTGGGCCGAACAGGATGCCGAAGCCGTCTGGCAGTTGGCATGGGTATGCCTGCGTGAGGCCACGGCTGATCCGCAGGTGACAGGTGATCCACCGCTCTCACTGGCGCTCTCCTGCCAAGGCGAGGCTGTGATCCCTGTGGATGGCGAAGGCCGTGCGCTGCGGCCGGCTATCCTGGGCATGGATACGCGCACGACAAAGGAAAACCAGTGGCTTGCCGAGACCTTTGGGGGCGAAACGTTGTTCCAGCGCACCGGTATGCCGCTGCATACAATCAATACGCTGCCCAAACTGCTGTGGCTGCAGGCACATGAGCCGGAGATATGGCGTTCGGCCCAGCAGTTCTTGCTTTACGAAGATTTTTTGCTGCGCCGACTGGGAGGCGAGGCAGTCATCAGCGGCTGTCTCGCCTCGCGCACGCAGATGATGGATCTGGTGAGCGGCGAATGGGCGGCGGATATTCTGGAGCGCTGCGGCATCGACTGTGCCAAACTGGCGCGACCGGCGCCCTCCCACGGTGGGCCAGTCGGCACGCTACGGCGTGAGCTGGCGAGTGAGTTGGGCATTGACGGTGAGGTGGTGCTGGCGGCAGGCGGCCACGATCAAGCCTGCGCCGCGCTGGGCGCCGGCGTTATTGCACCTGGGCTGGCGATGGTCTCCAGCGGCACCGCCGAGGTGATGGAGGTGGCGCTGGAGACGCCGGCGCTTGACCCTCGGCTGAGCGAGGGAGGCATCTCTGTTTATCGCCATGTTGTGCCGGGACTTTTCTTGGCCATGACGCTCAACCACAGCGGCGGGCTGCTGCTGCGCTGGTTCCGCGATACGCTGGGCCGCTGGCAGGTTGAGCAGGCGGCGGCCAGTGGGCAGGATGCCTACGATCTGCTGCTGGCCGCGGCCCCCGCCGGGCCAACCTCGCTGCTGCTGCTGCCGCACTTTGCCGGCAGCGGCACACCGATCCTCGACACTCACTCTAAAGGCGCGCTGCTGGGGCTGACCTTTGCCACGACGCAGGCTGAAATTGCCAAGGCGATTTTGGAGGGGTTGACCTTTGAACTGCGCCTCAATTTGGATCTACTGCGCGCAGTGGGCGTCCCGATTGCCGAACTGCACGCTGTCGGCGGCGGCGCGCGCAGCCCGCTCTGGCTTGCGCTCAAGGCCGACATCTGCAACATCCCACTGCGTGTGCCGCAGGTGACGGAGGCGGCCTGCCTGGGGGCTGCACTGCTGGGTGGTGTGGCGGCGGGCGTCTACTCGGATCCCGCTGAGGCTGTGCGCCGTGCCGTGCACATGCAGCAGCGCATCCAGCCTCAAGCGCAGCAGACAGCCGCCTATGCGCCGCGCTTTGATTTATACAGACAAATGTATCCGCTGCTGAAAGAACTGCTGCATCAATGCCAGGTGCATGATGTTGTGTGAAAAGTTTCGAGGAAGTGCCTCAAATAGTACATAAATGATTCGAGGCACTTCCCGAAAGTCCGTTTACATTACTTGGCGACCACGCACGGTTCGGTGGAGCCGGTCGGCGCAAAGGTCTTGTATTGGCAGGCGTTCTCAGCCGTCAGCAGCACCATGTCGATGGACTGCTTTTCTGGCTTGCCCGTGCTGCCGGTCTTGATGTACTGGTCGGCCTGGATCACGGCCTGGTTGGCCATTTCCGCCACCGGCTGCAGCGAGGTGGCTTTCAGTTCACCCTTCATGATTGACTGGATGGCGTCGTCGCTGCCGTCAAAGCCCACGACAACCACATCGTCACGCCCGGCAGCCAGCAGCGCTGCCTGAGCGCCCAGGGCCATTGTATCATTGCCGGAAATGACGCCGATGATATCGGGGTTGGCCTGCAGGATAGTCTCCATGACGCTGTAGCCTTCAGTCTGGCTCCAGTTGGCTGTCTGCTGCGCCACCATCTCCAGCCCCTCGTAGGTATCCAACACATCATGATAGCCCTGCGAGCGAATCTGTGCATTCGTGTCGGTGTCGCGGCCGGTCAGCTCAACATACTTGCCCTCTTCGCCCACCAACTCGACAAAGTAGTCGGCTCCAATGGTGGCTCCCTGGTAGTTGTTGGAGACGATCTGGGCGACGGCCACACCTTCCTTGGTGATCTCGCGATCGACGAGGAAGCTGGGTATGCCGGCGTCCTTGGCCTTCTGCACCGCCGCTACAGTCGCGTCGGCTCCGGCGTTGTCCAGCACAATGGCGGCAGCATTGCGACCAATGCAGGTCTCAAACAGTTCCATCTGCTTGTTGGCGTCGTCGTCGTGCACCAACTGCAAGACGTCATAGCCGAGTTCCTTGGCCTTGGCCGCGGCAATCTCGGACATAGCGCCGAAGAAGGGGTTTTCGACCGGCGGCACGATGACGCAGATCAGCTTGGCGCCGCCGTCTGGGGCGGCCGCTTCTGCGGTGGCGGCATCTGTAGCAGCCGCTTCGGTCGTAGCTTCTTCCGTCGCAGCTTCGGTTGCGGCTTCTGTCGCAGCTTCTGTTGCTGTTTCGGTTGCGGCTTCCGTCATCTCGGCGGCCGCGGTTGCTTCGGTGGTAGCAGCCGGCGCGGCCGGTGCTCCACAAGCGCTCAGCAGCAGTACGGCGACTGCCAGCAGCGCAATCCACTGGGACAACTGCTTCTTGGACATCTGTTCCTCCGAATCACATGTGTGTATGGTGGTTAGAAAAAACTGCCAACGATCACGTGCAGGCCTCCAGGAGGTCCGCACGCACTTACCCCATTTCCTGCTGCTTCTGCAGCGCGATGCGGGCCTGCATGCGCGCCTGCACCTGGTCAATGATGACGGCTACGACGATCACCAACCCCTTGATGACCATCTGCCAAAAGGAGGAGACCCCCAGCATGACCAGGCCGTCGCTGAGCACACCGATTACAAACGCGCCGATCAGTGTGCCGCCGATGCCGCCGCGTCCGCCTGCCAGTGAGGTGCCGCCCAACACGACGGCGGCAATGGCATTCAACTCAAAGTCGGTGCCCGTCGCCGGATGCGCGGCCACCAACTGCGAGGCGATGATCAACCCAACCGCTCCCGCGCAAAAGCCGCTGATCATGTAGACCAACACCTTGGCGCGGTTGACCTTGACGCCCGACAGCTCCGCCGCCCGCTCGTTGCCACCGATCGCAAAAACATGACGGCCAAAAGGGGTGCGTTTGGCGACAAAAATCGCCACCAGCATAAAGACAGCCATAATCCAGATCGAGTAGTTGATGTTGAGGAATTCGCCTGCGCCCAACTGCGGAAAGCCCATGTTGCCTAATTCGGGACGCCCCACCAGATTGGGGAAGGTGTAGCCGTTGTTGAGCAGCATAGCCAGACCACGCGCGACATAGAGCATACCCAACGTAGCGATAAAGGGGGCCACATTGAAGCGGGTGATGATAAAACCCGTAATCGCTCCCATCATGGTGGCAATCAGCAGTGCCGCAACGAGGATCAGCCAGGTGTGTGGATAGACAATAACGCCGAACATCGACAGCCGCAGCCCGCTGTTGATCAGCAACCCGGCGATCATCGCCGTCAGCCCCACAATGGAACCGACCGACAAGTCGATGCCGCCGGTCAGGATGACGAAGGTCATGCCCACGCCCAAAATGGCGTTGATGGCAACATGCTTGGCCATAATCTGAATATTGGCGCCGGAGAGAAAATTGGGCACAATGATCGAAAATACAATCATGACCAAGAAGAGTGCAATAAATGCGCGACCTCGCAACAAAAGTTGTTGCAAATCGGTCTTGGTGAAGCCCTGCTGCTTCTGCATAGGTGCTGTACTGGCTTGACTCATCTAGCTCCTCACCTCTTGTTGCCCAGCCTCTTGTTGCTCGCTTACCGGCGGCGTCCCCGCTGCGTCCTTGGCGGCATCAAGGCCGTGACCTACTGCCGAAGCTGCCACTAAACCCTCCTCAGTTGCCTCTTCACGCAGAAATTCACTGGTGATGGCGCCGCGCGAAAGCACCAGAATTCGATCCGCCATCGCCATGACTTCCTTCAACTCTGAAGAAATAAACAACACCCCAAAGCCATCCTGCGCCAACTGGGACATGATGGCGAAAATTTCCGACTTGGCATTGACGTCGATGCCGCGGCTCGGCTCATCCAACATCAGAATTTTGGGCGACGTCAGCATGCTCTTGGCGATGACCACCTTTTGTTGGTTGCCGCCGCTGAGTGCTGTGATCAACTGCCGTGGATCCGCCACCTTGATCGAAAGGTCTTTGATAAGCGATTGAAAGGCGTGTTTTTCGCGCCGCTGCACCAGATAAAAGCCGTTAAAATAGCTGCGCAGACTCGCCAGCAGCATGTTATCCGCCACCGATAGGGTCTGCACCAGCCCCTCACGCTGGCGGTCTTCAGGCACAAGGGTGATGCCTGCACTGATACGCTCACTGACGCTGCTGGACTTGAGCAGTTCACCGTTGAGCCAGACGCGCCCGCCTGCCTCAGCGTGCAGGCCGGCGAGACACTCAAAAAGCTCGGAGCGCCCTGCCCCCATCAGCCCATAAAAGCCAAGCACTTCGCCTTTGTGCAGCGTAAAGGAGACATGATCGACCACATTGCCGCCTGCTCGCCCCGGCAAGGTAACATCCTCGACGCGCAGAATCTCTTCACCCACGGCGACTGTGGCCTTATGAAACAGTGTGGCCGGATTTTTGCCGACCATTTTTTCGATAATCCACGGCACATCAATTTGTGTGATCTGCTCTTCGGCTACCAGCCGCCCATCGCGCAGCACCGTTACATAGTCGCCAATCTGGGTGATCTCCTCCAGCTTGTGCGAAATATAGATGATCGCCACCCCCGCCTTGCGCAGATCATCGATTACTTTGAAAAGTACGGCCACCTCGGCTGCGCTCAGCGCAGAAGTCGGCTCGTCCATAATCAAAACTTGTACATCCTGCGCCAGCGCCTTCGCGATTTCAACAATCTGCTGCTGTCCAATACGCAGATCGCTCACCAGCATGTTTGGGTTGATCACATGGCCAAGCCGCAGGATCAGTTGGCGTGTTCGTTCCCGCTGCGTCTTCTGGTCCACTATGCCATTGGGGGCTACTTCGCGCCCCAAAAAGATATTTTCGGCTACGCTCAGGTTGGCGCAGAGATTCATCTCTTGATAGATGATGCCAATGCCCAGCTTTTCGGCCGCGTGCGGCGAATGTAACTGCACGGTTTTGCCCTGCATGATCAGACGCCCCGAGGTCGGCTGTTCGACGCCGGCCAGAATTTTCATCAGCGTCGACTTGCCTGCGCCGTTTTCTCCCACCAGCGCGTTGACCTTGCCGCGCCGAACCTGAAAATCGACACGGTCCAGCGCCAGCGTGCCGGGGAATACTTTCGTCACCTGCTCGGCGCGTAAAATAATGGCGTCTTCCTCGTTTGCCGCTGCGTCCGGCAGGCTGGATTGCTCAGCCAAACTCGCTGTGGCCGGCATGGCGTTACTCCACTACCTGAATGGTCACCGGTGCGATGGTGACCTGGCTGAGGTTGATGTCGAGCAAGTTAAAGGTGCGAATGCCGAAGGCTCCTGTAAAAGTAATGCGCTTCCCCATCAGATCCGTCACATCCACGCTGCCCAGCACCTGGTTGACGATCAATTTGTTTAACTCGTTGGCTACCTTGCCGTATTCGGTTTGGCTGCGGAAATCACCAAAATTGAGAAAGCCTACCGCATCGCGTAGCGCCGTTTCATCGCTGGGCAGGCGCGGGCCGGTATAGAGTTTGACTGTGATCGGCCCCTCGTATCCATCCAGCGCAACGGTCATCGTCTTGACGCGTGATTCGCTGTCCACTGCGGTGACGACGCCCTGTCCTTTGACCATGTAAACGTGTGCTTCGCCCACTGTGATCAATCCACCCTGTTTGGCGATAGGAATCAACTCATCCTTTTTGGCAATTCCCTGGGCGTCCACCTGGAACTGGTTGAGGATGGCCGCCAAGTCGACGGCTTTTTCCTGGACAGTGGGAACGACCTGGCTGTCAAAGATGCCGGCCACAAACGCGGCGGCGTCAAATTGTTCCGCCGCCTTGACGGCCTCGACCTCGGCGATGGGCACGATGGTGACGGAGAACGGCAGGGCGACAATAAACGTCAGGCCAATAACAATGCCAATGATCCAAGTGAGATTGGGTCGCATAGCTAAGTCTCTAGAAGATAGTCTAAATCTGCGCGGTACAAAAGGGATTGCACCTTATTTTACGCCAATGTCTGTTGAACCGCATGTTGCCAACCAGCATACATCTGCTCGGCGACTGCCTGCGGCAACTGGGGGCTGTATTCCACATAGTCCATGGGTAGACTGCGGATGGCATCCAGCGTCACAGCGCCTGCGCCCATCATGCCATTCAGCGCCGCACCCAGCGCCGACAATTCCGGCAGGCGCGCCGCACGCACGCTGCGCCGGCTGATGTCGGCAACGGACTGCATCAGCAGCCGGTTGCGCACGGCTCCCCCATCTCCCTGCACAAACTGCAGCGTCAGACCCGCTTCTTGCTCCATCAGCTTGAGCACATCAGTGACCACATAGGCGATTGATTCCAATGCTGCGCGCACAACATGCGCGCGGGTGCTGGAAGGTGAAAGCCCCGTAATGGTCGCACGTGCATCGGGCCGCCAGTAGGGAGCGCTCAGCCCAGCAAAGGCCGGCACTAAATAGACGCCGCCGCTGTCCGGTACGCCGGCTGCTATGCTTTCCGTCTCGTTCACATCCGTGATCAGGGCCAGCTGGTCGCGCAGCCAGGCGATGGTTGCCCCGGTAAAGTTGGTAATGCCTTCAAAGGCGTAGGTAGGCTTGCCATCCAACACCCAGGCGATGGCGGTGACGATGCCGCTGGGCGAAAGCAGCGGCCGGTCGCCGATATTCATGAGTACCGAAGAGCCGGTGCCAAAGGTGACTTTGGCGCTGCCGGGGGTGAAGCAGCGTTGTGCAAAGAGTGCAGCCTGGGAATCGCCCATCACACCGCAGATGGGCACAGGCGACGGCAGCCGGCCTTCCACATCCGTTGCCCCGAAGCCGGCGCAGCTTTCGCGGATGGCAGGCATACGTCCAGCCTGCACGCCGAAAGTGGCCAACAACTCCTCGCTCCAGTCCAGCTTGTGGATGTCATAAAAGAGTGTGCGTGAGGCGTTGGTGTGGTCAGTGGCATACTCCGCCCCACCGGTCAGCCGATAGACGAGATAGGCGTCAATTGTGCCGAAAAGAGCATCGCCGCCGGCAAGCTGCGCACGCAGGTCGGGCCGCGCTTGCAGGAGCCAGGCCAGCTTAGAAGCCGGAAAATAGGTGTCGATCTTGAGGCCGGTCAGTGTGTGAACACGTTCGCTGCAGCCTTCCGCCACCAATTGGCGGCAAAGCATCTCACCGCGGCGGCAGAGCCAGACGATGGCATTGTGCAGCGGCTTACCTGTGGCGCGGTCAAAGATGACAAATGTTTCGCGCTGGTTGGAGATGCTGAGACTTGCCACCTCATTTGCTAAGTCAGGTCTTTTGGCCAGCAAATTGCCCACCGTCGCCACCAGGTTGGCGTAGATTTCGTCGGCGTCATGCTCCACCCAGCCGGGCTGCGGGTACAACTGGCGGTGGGGGCGCGCCACCTGGTCCAGGAGGGCGCCCTGGCTGGAGAAAAGCATCGTCTTTGTCGCCGATGTGCTTTGATCAACTACCAAAAAAACAGTCATATGCTATCCCGGCCAGCCTTCTTTGCCTTCTTTGCCGTCTTTCCATTATCTAGATGCTGTTTGTCATGCCGTCACCGCCGCAGCGGCCAGCAGTGTGCGCGCCGTCTGCGCCAGTCCGGATGGGCTGATGCCATAGTGCGCGAAAATCTGCGCCTGACTGCCGGTATAGGTGTACTCGTCAGGAATGCCCACGATGCGCAGCGGGCGATAGATGCCCGCCTGCATCAGCAGCGCGGCTACGCTGCTGCCAAGCCCGCCGTTGACGCTGTGTTCCTCGACCGTCACCAGTACCTGCGAGCGGCGGGCAGCAGCCAAGATCGCCTCTGTGTCCAACGGGCGCAGTGTGTGCAGGCTGATGACGCCGGCGTCTACACCATTCTCCACCAGTTCCTCCATTGCCTGGTAGGCGGGAAGCACCGTCTCGCCCGTAGCGATAAAAGTGACGTCCGACCCTTCACGCAGTGAGAGCGCCTTGCCGATCTGAAACTGCGTGCCAGGCGGATGCAGGTCAGCCATCGCCTTTTTGCCCAAGCGCAGATAAAGCGGCCGCGTATGGCGCACTGCCGCCTCGACCGCTGCGCGTGTTTCCAGATTGTCTGCCGGGGAGACAATATCAATATTGTGGATGGCCTGCAGTACGGCGTAATCGTGCAGTGAATGATGTGTTGTGCCCAGCGCCCCATAGGAGATACCGGCGCTGATCCCCACCAGGACGACCGGCTGGTTCGAGTAGGCGACATCATTCTTGATCTGTTCAAGCGCACGCGCGGTCAGAAAGCATGCTGGTGAGATGGCAAAGGCGCGCTTGCCGGCTGCAGCCAGTCCCGCCGCCACGCCCACCAGGTTCTGCTCGGCAATGCCTACTTCGACAATCTGGTTGGGCAACTGGCGTCCAAACTCCACCAGCCGCCCCGATCCGCGCGAGTCGCTGGTAACAACCAAGATCGAGGGGTCGGCTTGCGCCAGCGTCAAGAGTGTGTCGGCGAAAATTTGTTGGTTTGGTTTAGCTGCTTGCAATTGTGACATGCCTGGCCTGCCATTGTTGTTCAGAAGCTGCGAGTTCGCCGAGTGCCTGGGCAAATTCGGCGTCGGTGGGCACATGATGGTGCCAGTCCGTTTTGTCTTCGATAAAGCTGATGCCTTTGCCCTTGATTGTATGCGCCAGCAGCAGGCTGGGTTTGCCCGCGGCAAAAGGAACTTGGGCGAAGGCATCAGCCAGGGCGGCGACATCATTGCCATCCACCTCGCGCACGGCAAAACCAAAGGCGCCAAAGCGGATCGCGAGCGGGTCGAGCCGCATGACCTCCTCGGTGCGCCCGCTGATCTGGAGCGTGTTGCGGTCGATGATCACAACAAGGTTGTCGAGCTTGTAATGGGTGGCGCTCATGGCTGCTTCCCAAATCGAGCCTTCCGTCAGTTCGCCATCCCCCATGGTGGTGTAGACGCGATAGCTGCGTCCGTCCAACTTGGCCGCTAGCGCCATGCCCACGGCGACGGACAGCCCATGGCCCAAAGCGCCCGTATTTTGTTCAATGCCCGCCACTTTACGCGTGGGATGGCCGACAAAGTGCGAGCCGGCCTGGCACAGCGTGTCCAACTCGGCGCGTGGGAAAAAGCCTTTGTCCGCCAGCACCGTATACAGCGCTTCAACAGAGTGGCCTTTGCTGTGTACATAGCGGTCGCGATCCGGACTCTCGGCTGTCTCCGGCGTCACATTCAGCACCGCGTTGTAGAGTACGTTGAGAATATCGATGCAGGAGAGGCTGCCGCCGGTGTGGCCGGCCTTGGCCTGTTTTATGATCGTCAGGATTGTCCTGCGGTATTCAATGGATTTACGCGCAAGCTCGGCATTGTTCATTCCTGCAAGAATCTCCTAAAGGCGCTGCCGGCCCCATCGAAATAAATATTCAATTATTCATAGCAATTCAATTTATGCTATCATACAGGGTAGAATTACTGTCGGCAAGACAAAATGAATATACATTCAAAATTGATGAGGACGGAGTAAAGGAATGGCGCAACTCGATGAACTGCGGCTGGCCGTGCGTGTTGCCCGTATGTACTACGAGTGGGAAATGAAGCAGTCTGAAATTGCCAAGCGGCTTGGGCTATCGCAGCCGACCATTTCGCGCCTGCTGCAGCAAGCTAAGACAAACGGCATCGTTCGTATCTCGGTGACAGTGCCGCAGGGGGTTTACACCGAATTGGAGGAGGAGCTGCTGCGTCGCTATCGTCTGCGCGACGCCATTGTGGTCGATTGCAGCAGTCACCAGGATGAACGCATGATCGAGCGTGAAATCGGCAGTGCCGCCGCCTATTATGTGGAGTCATCTCTGCGCCCTAACGAGGTGATAGGCATTTCTTCCTGGAGCGCCACGCTGCTGGCTTTGGTCGACGCACTGCATTCGGTCGCTCGCAAAGGAGATGTGCGCGTTGTCCAGATTTTGGGTGGCGTGGGCGATCCCTCAGCAGAGGTGCACGCCAACCGACTGACCAGCCGATTTGCCGACCTGGTAGGGGGAACGCCGATCTATCTGCCGGCGCCGGGCGTGTTAGGGTCAGCGGCCGCGCGCAAAGTGCTGCTGGATGACGCCTATGTGCATGAAGTGATCGCGCTGTTTGACGAAGTGACCACCGCACTGGTGGGGATTGGGGCAATTGAACCATCCAAACTGCTGGCCGCTTCCGGCAACATCTTTACCGCCGCCGAACTGGATTTGCTGCGCAGCAAGGGTGCGGTGGGCGATATCCTGCTGCGCTTCTTTGACGCTACCGGCCGGCCTGTAGAGACGCCGCTCAATGAGCGGGTCGTTTCGCTGCGGCTGGACCAACTCAACCATGTTGACCGTTCCATCGGCGTAGCGGGCGGTGCACGCAAATATGCCGCCATCCTCGGTGCGCTGCGCGGCAGCTGGATCAACATTTTGATCACGGATCAGTTTACGGCGCGGCGGTTGGTTGAAGAAGAATGATTTTGACGGTTGGCCAAGAAAGGGCGCTGAGCAAACCAGCCGCTGCTGTTTATTACGGTTCGCCCGCGGGTGGACCCAGCGCGTCGCGCAGCCACTGGACAAAGGGTGCCATTCCCGTAAATCGGTCCACAATCCAATCGCCCACACTGGATGGCTCCAGGCTGCGGATGTCTACCGCCTCGCCCGTCAGATACTGTTTGCGCTGCAGTGTCTCGATGTGAGGTGCATCGGCAGGAATATTGGCCGGTGCACGCTTGAGTGATTCTCCCCGAATCCCGCCCATGGCGGCCAAGGCGGGATTCGCCAGCAGCGCGTCCAGCCGGTTCGGCTGCGCCAGGATGAAGCGCCGCACAGTGGCTACCTGCGCCGTGTCCGGCGCAAACATGCCGCCCGCGGCCATCAATTCTCCTTCTGCATTGATCTGAAAGTAGTAGGCGGGCATGTTGCTGCTGCGCCCCTGTGGGCAGATTGCGGCGCTGAACTGCGTCTTATAGGGGATTTTCTCGCGTGAGAAGCGCATGTCGCGGTTGATGCGAAACAGGCAGTCGGGCGGCTGCAAATGCTCCACCATCGGATCGACAGCCGCCAGGCGGGCAATCATCTCACCTACCAGCATGGAGAATTCCTGGCGCAAGGCGTTGTATTCCGTGCGATGTTCCTCAAACCACGCCTTATTGTTGTTGGCCGCCAGACCTGCCAGATAATCAAGCAATGCAGTGGTTCTCATTGTTTTCATCCCGTCTCTACTTGTGCAAGTCTGCCCGTTCAAAATTTGTGCAGAATCGTTTCATACTGGCTCGTGGGCACTCAGAACACTATAGCGGCGACTTTCGCTAACCGCCAATCAAGGCGTCAGCTTTCTTTGACGTCATTATATTGGTAGGCTATACTTCGATAGAAATGAAAGTAACCGAAAGTAATCATAAACAATTAGATGGTGTGCACGACCTTTTCCGCGAAGAGCGGCGCCAGGCCATCTTTGACCATTTGGTTGTCAATGGGCGGGCGGCGGTCTCTGAACTGAGCGCGACGTTTGGCGTCTCTGCTGTTACGGTGCGCGGCGACTTGCAGGCTCTGGCCGAACGCAAGCTGGTGCTGCGCACGCATGGTGGGGCGGTTCCGGCTGATGGCAGCAGCGATCTGGCTCTTGTGCTCCGTCGCCAGCGCCAGGTGCGTGAAAAAGGACGCATCGGTGCGGCCGGCGCCGCGCTGGTGGCCAATGGGGATGCAGTGTTTCTGGACAGCAGCAGCACATCGCTGGCCATCGCTCATCACCTGAAACGGCACCAGCATCTGACGGTAGTTACGAACAGTCTAGAGGTGGCGCACGCTTTATTTGATGCCCAGGGAGTGGAGTTGTTGGTGATCGGGGGTGTTTTGCAGCGCGCCACGGCCTCGTTTACGGGCGCTTATGGCATTGAGCGTTTGCAGAAGGTCAACCTTATCAGAGGCTTTTTTGGCGCCCACGGTATCAGCCCGGAAGCCGGTCTCACTGATGTCAGCCCCGACGAAGCTGCGATCAAACGCCCGCTGGTAGAACGTTGTCATCATGTCGTAGCCGTGCTTGATGCCACCAAGTGGGGGCGCACCGGCGTCGCCTCCTTCGCTGACCTGAATCAAGTAGACACGGTGATCACCGACGCCGGCGCACCTGAGGATATGGTGCGACAGGTGGAAGCGGCAGGCATTCATGTCGAGCAGGTGTAGTGAAGCGATATACGGTGTCTGCTACAAACGTTAATAGTTGAAATGTAAACTGGCTAAGCAAGTGAGAATGCGGCCAGTGTAAAGATAAATGAGAATCACAACAACTGAGGATGAATGAAACAATACAAGAGTTATCTAATGGACATGGATGGGGTGCTGGTGCGCGGGCGTACAGTGATTCCTGGCGCGCAGCATTTTATCGACGCACTCAATGCCCACGGCATCGCCTATCTGGTGCTGACTAACAACCCGCTCTACACGCCGCGCGATCTGTCCCACCGTCTGCACACGTTGGGACTGGAGGTGCCGGAGGACAGCATCTTTACCTCCTCCATCGCCACTGCGCGCTTTTTGAACAGCCAACTGCCCGGCGGCAAAGCCTTTGTGATCGGCGAAAGTGGACTGACTGACGCCATCCATGCCGCCGGCTATATCATTACGGATCACGAGCCGGACTATGTGGTATTGGGTGAGACGCATGGTTATAATCTGCGCCAGATTACCAAGGCTGTGCGGCTGATTGCCGCCGGCGCCCGTTTTGTGGCCACCAATCCCGACCCCTCGGGCCCTGGCGAAGGGGGCATGGAACCAGCCTGCGGGGCTATGGCTGCCCTGATCGAGAAAGCGACGGGCGTCCAGCCCTTTTTCGTCGGCAAGCCCAACCCGCTGATGATGCGCAGTGCGCTCAACTATCTGCATGCCCATTCGGAAGAGACAGTAATGATCGGTGACCGCATGGACACCGACATTATTGGGGCAGTCTCCAGTGGCCTTGACACCGTGCTCGTACTCAGCGGTGTGACGCAGCGCGAAGACATCCATATGTTCCCCTATCAACCCACCTATGTGCTGGAATCGATCGCTGATATGTTGGCCCCAACAGCAGCAGAGCAGCGAGAACCAGCGTCAATGAGCGAGACGGAATAAGGACAGCGAGGGAAGGATTCGGTATGGCGACAGCCGTTGTGATGCCCAAACAGGGCAATTCAGTAGAGAGTTGCATTATTGTCAACTGGAAGAAACAGGTGGGCGACGATGTAGCGGTCGATGATGTGTTGTGCGAAGTCGAAACGGACAAAGCCACGATTGATGTACCCAGTCCAGCTGCCGGTACACTGCTGGCAACCTTTTTTCAGGAAGGCGACGACGTACCGGTGATGGTCAATATCGCCGCCATTGGGCAGCCGGGTGAAGATGCCGCCGCGCTGGCTCCTGGCGCACAAACTTCCAGTACTGGGGCGGGCACATCTGTCGCGCCTGCATCCATTCTACAGCCCAGCGCGGCGCTGCCGTCCCTGCCCGCAGCGCCGCCCGCCGCCGCAGTTTCGCCGCGTGCCCCTCACCTTGCCGAGCGCAAAGGCAATGACACCCACAGTGTAGCCGGT